>CAZTDR010000023.1:0-36663 GCA_964612855.1 uncultured Coxiellaceae bacterium | reverse complement strand
GACCGCTCTTTTTTATCGTGTTGCACTTCGCATTTGAATTCGTGCCCTACATTTTCGCAAAAAAATTCTTCATGCGTAGACCCTACACAGTAGCGCCAAAAGAAAATAAATACGTTATAAACAATATAATGAATGCTCAGGTGCGTCTTTAATAATATTCATTATCCAACAGACATTAGGATGAGAGAAGAGGGGGTTGTTATTTTTCCGTTAAAAACAACCCAAGCACATTATTCAAAAATCGCAGACCCATCTCAGTTGCGCATAGTTTATTTTCATCTGGTATTAACAATTTTTTTTCTTTGGCAAAACTAAGTTGAGGTTCGAGTGCCGTTAATGGTAACCCGGTGCGTTCAACAAATAATTGGCAAGAAACGCCATCAATTAAACGCAAGGCATTTAACATAAATTCAAAGCAAAGATCGTTGTCCGATAAAACCGTTTCTGTTTGGGCTAACTTTTTATTGGGCTGCAGGTAATCGCGCGGATTTTTCACTTGTGAATAGCGAGTAATGATTTGTTTTTCGACGTCCGTGATTTTGCCATGCGCGCCTGCGCCAATCCCGACGTAATCACCAAATTCCCAATAATTGATATTGTGTCGACACAGATGGCCAGGTTTTGCATAAGCGGAAATTTCATATTGTCGCAATCCAGCTTGCTGCAAAATTAATTTGCCCTGTTCTTGAATTTCCCAGAGCGTATCATCGGGCGGTAGTGTTGGAGGTTGATGATGAAAAAGCGTATTGGGTTCGATAGTTAATTGATACCATGATAAATGAGGTGGATTGCAAGCAATCGCATCACGTAAATCATTGAGCGCCTCTTCAACGGATTGTCCGGGCAAGCCATGCATTAAATCTACATTGAAATTGGTAAAACCCGCTTTGTGCGCAGCCTCAATCGCGCGCAGCGCATAATCACGATTGTGTATGCGGCCGAGAGTTTGCAGTTTTTCGTTTTGTAAGCTTTGTACGCCAATGGATAAACGATTTATGCCCGCTTGTCGAAAACCGGAAAAGCGTTCTTCATCCACGGTGCCGGGATTGGCTTCCAGTGTAATTTCAATGTCTTCTGCAAAACAGAAATGGTTTCGAATGCCCAATAGAATTTTTTCAATCGCTTGCGGTGTAAACAAGCTGGGGGTGCCGCCGCCAAAAAAAATGCTCGTCAATGGGCGGTCTTGCGGTTTAAGGGTTTGCTCTTCTAAATCACGCAACACAGTCGACACATATAACTCTTCTGGAATCGCATTGGGTGTCGCATGGGAGTTGAAATCACAATATGGGCATTTGCGCACGCACCAGGGGATATGGACGTATAAACTGAGGGGGATTGTTTTGCTAAATTTTTGCATGGCGCAGTATTGATAGAAATGCTCGGCTTGTCAATGCGTCTATCCCATGCGACCATAGCGCCATATCTATTTTGGTGGGCACGCTGCGCTTTGCCCACTCTACATGACAAGCTACTATTTTATTGGAGAAACCCATGAAAAAACGCGTGAAAGTCGCTGTATCTGGTGCCGCGGGCCAAATTGGTTATGCCCTTATATTTCGAATTGCCTCAGGCCAAATGCTGGGGAACGATACTGAAATTGATTTGCACTTGCTGGAACTGGAGCCTGCATTGCCCAGTTTGCGTGGTGTGGCGATGGAGTTAGATGATTGCGCCTTTCCTTTATTAAAAAATGTCGTGTGCACGTCAAATGAAAATGAAGCGATGCGGGATGTGAATTGGGCCATTTTAGTAGGCGCTGTGCCGCGTAAAGATGGCATGGAGCGTGCGGATCTCTTAAAAATTAATGGCAAAGTTTTTACGGGTCAAGGCCGTGCCATTAACGATAATGCAGCGGATGATGTACGCATTTTTGTCGTCGGCAATCCTTGCAACACCAATTGTTTAATTGCGATGAACAATGCGCCTGATGTGCCGCGGGATCGTTTTTATGCAATGACCACATTGGATGAGTTGCGTTCACGTAAGCAATTGGCGATAAAAGCCAATGTTGATGTGACTGCTGTGACGCAAATGACGATTTGGGGTAACCATTCCGCGACCCAATATCCTGATTTTTATCACGCAAAAATCAATGGAAAATCGGCAGCTGACGTGATTACAGATACCAACTGGCTGCAGAATGACTTTATTCCTCTTATCCAAAAACGCGGCGCAGAAGTCATTAAAGTGCGCGGCGCATCCTCGGCTGCATCCGCCGCAAATGCCGCACTGACCGGTGTTTATAATTTGGTGCACGATACTGCGCAAGGCGAAAGTTTTTCTGTCGCCCGTTGTTCGCAAGGCGAGTATGGCGTGGATGAAGGTTTGATTTTTTCTTTCCCATGTCGCACAGAAGGCGGCAAGTTAAAAGTGATTACCGGATTAACGCAAAATGCGTTTGGTCAGGAAAAATTTAATTTGACGTTGGATGAGTTACGCAAAGAGCGACAAGCGGTGCAAGAATTAGGATTAATAACCGCATAAAGTCGTCCCGCGGCTTGTTGGCGTTGTTGCGTAAGTCTGTTTTTGTAGGGTGGATTAGACGCGTTTTTGCGTCGTAATCCACCAATCTGCCGCTGAAAAGGTGGATTACGACGCAAAAACGCGTCTAATCCACCCTACAAAATAGCTTTATTCGATTTGCGCAACAAAGCCGGACAAAAAGAAGCGGCTAAATCGGGCTCGATGACCGCAGAGACCTATCGTTTAAAAGCGCACCCTATGACTTTTTTATACCCACTCTGCTAATAACCCCATCACCATTAAGCCTAAAAGCAGCGCACCAAACTCAAAAAGACTTTCTCTTTCATGCTGCCGTTGATGATGATTAACGTGATGTAGCGTAGACATATATAAAAAAGTGCCTGCTGCAAAGGCATTAAAGCTCGCAGTAAAAAATACTGCATTGGCGTAGAAAGAATGCGTTAAAAAGGCGCCTAACAAAATTCCAAGCGGTGTCATCAGTGCAAAAAGCAGAATCAAGTAAATGATTTTAGTTAAGGCTAATTGACTGCGGTTTAAAACAACCGCCAAGGCAAAGCTTTCTGAACCTTTATGGGCAATGATCGCAATAAAAATGGCGGTAGTGGTTGCAAAAGTGGAGTTAACGCCGAGAACCGCACCTTCAATGAGTGAGTGCACAATCAGGATGATGGCCAACACATAGGAAAAAGTATTTTCACTATTTTTTGGGTTCGTAAAGAAGTGCGATAAGCGTTGCATAAATAATAAAATAAGAAATCCGGCCACGCAGATGAATTCAGCAATAGGGTATCGATTTGTGCCTAAGGCTAGTGTAAATTCTTTAATCGCATCTGGCAGCATGTGAAATAGCGCTGTTCCCAGGAAAATGCCGCTAGCAAACGCATCAGCAAGCTCAAGAGGGCGGTTATGTTTGGGCAAGGCGCGGGATTTAATTGGGTAAATGATAGCTAATAAAGTAATAAGAAAAATTAAAATTCCAGCCGCTATCTTGTAGAATAGTAGAGTCACTGATGTTGTATCCCGCATGTTATTGAACTGTTGCCATCCACGGATGCGCGCTGCTTCGCCACCAGGAGAACAGCAGGTATGGTAATCCGAAAAGGCTAGATTAGAAAGAGTCGAGGAGTTATGGAATTAAGTATCGTTCAAAAGATCGCAATTTGGGTTATTCCTGTGTTATTCGCTATTACCTTGCATGAGGTCGCGCACGGTTGGGTGGCATCAAAACTGGGAGATCAAACCGCTCAGTTAGCGGGTCGACTTAGCATCAATCCACTCAAGCACATCGATCTAGTCGGCACTATTATTGTTCCTTTGTTAATGTTAGCAGTGGGCGGTTTTATTTTTGGTTGGGCGAAACCAGTTCCCGTTGATGCGAGAAACATACGCTATCCACGTTATGGAATGGTGTTCGTGGCATTGGCTGGCCCCCTTGCTAATTTATTAATGGCCGTTTTTTGGGCGATGATAGCCAAAGTAGGATTAAGTTTAAATGCCTGGTTTGGCGTCCCCCTCGTTTATATGGGACAAGCAGGCATGATGATTAATATTGTCCTATGTGTATTAAATTGCTTACCCGTTCCCCCTTTAGATGGCGGAAGAGCGCTTTATAATTTATTGCCGGGTCGTTTAAGTTGGGGATTATATAAAATAGAACCCTATGGATTTTTGATTTTGATTTTATTAATGTTGAGCGGCATTTTGTCGTATTTGCTTGAGCCGCCGATTCGCGGTTTGATGTATGGGTTAACGAGTTTGTTTCGGTTGAGTTAGCCGTTTTAATTGAGATTACTTAGCCAAATCAATGCATTAGCTTATTTTTAACGATAAGTAATTGATTATAAGTTTTGCAATTACACCCGCAGCATAATAATCACGCCAATCAATATGCTATTTTTGGCATTATATGCTATAGTTGGCATATAAAAGGATGTTTATAAATGATTAAGAACCTTGAGTGGGTGGGTAGCAGCAAAAGAGATCTAATACATTTCCCTGAAGATGTCAGGTGAGAAATAGGATATGCGCTTCATGTTGCACAACAAGGCGGCACTCATGAATCAGTTAAAATGTTTAAAGGGTGTGGTTCCGGAGTTTATGAGATTGTAAGTGACGCTGATAAGAGTACTTATAGAGCAATATATATTGTTAATTTGAACGACACTATATACGTAATACACGCTTTTCAAAAAAAATCAAAAACGGGTATTAAGACACCACGAGAGCACATTGAATTAATTAAAGATCGCATTAAACGGTTAAAAGAAATGTTGAAAGAGAGGGGGTAACTATGAGTACAAAAAAAGATGCAATCGAGCTCACATTATCAAGTGGGAATGTATTTGCTGATTTAGACATTACCAATCCAGAAGAGGCCTTAGCAAAAGCTGAATTAGCTATTCAAATAAATAAACTAATAAAAGAGCAATGCTTAACCCAAGCAATGGCGGCTGAAATATTAAAGGTTGACCAACCGAAAATCTCAGCATTGGCAAGAGGTCGATTAGAAGGGTTTTCCATTGGAAGGTTATTTAAATTTCTTATTTCCCTTGGCCAAGATGTGGAAATCGTTTTGAAGCCACACGATAAAAAGAAACGAATAAAAGGTCAGCATTTGCATTTACAAGTTACAAGTATTGCTTAGTTAGGGTTTATTCATAAATTATAATTAACTATTTGGAAATAAAAACCCCGCTTACCGCGGGGTTTTCGTTTAGAACAGCTAAGTCAGAAATTACATCATTCCGCCCATGCCACCCATTCCACCCATGCCGCCCATTCCACCAGCGCCCATGCCTGCGTCACCTTCTTCTTTTGGAAGTTCAGTGATCATGCATTCGGTGGTGATCATCATGCCAGAAACGCTTGCAGCATGTTGTAATGCGGTGCGAGTCACTTTGGTAGGATCTAAAATACCCATTTCGATCATATCGCCGTATTCGCCAGTTGCAGCATTAAAGCCATAATTCGCTTTGCCTTCGAGAACTTTGTTTACGATGACAGAAGCTTCGTAGCCAGCGTTGGTAACGATTTGACGTAAAGGTGCTTCCAAGGATTTACGAGTCAATTGGATGCCCATGGTTTGCGCTTCGTTAGCACCTTTCAGATTTTTCAGTGCTTCTAGTACGCGAATCAATGCAACGCCACCACCAGGAACCACGCCTTCTTCAACGGCTGCGCGTGTCGCATGGAGTGCATCTTCAACACGAGCTTTCTTTTCTTTCATTTCAATTTCAGAACCCGCGCCTACTTTAATGACAGCCACACCGCCAGAAAGTTTCGCCATGCGTTCTTGTAATTTTTCACGATCATATTCAGACGACGTATCGGCAATACGCGCATTGATTTGCTGAATGCGTGCATTGATTTCTTCGCCATCACCTGCGCCATCAATGATGGTGGTGTTGTCTTTGCTGATATGAATGCGTTTTGCGGAACCTAAGTCTTTCAATGTGGTCGATTCTAATGTGCGGCCCACTTCTTCAGAGATGACTTGTGCTTTGGTTAATGTTGCAATGTCTTGTAACATTTCTTTACGACGATCGCCGAAACCAGGTGCTTTCACAGCGCAAACTTTGACGATACCGCGCATGTGGTTAACGACCAACGTAGCTAATGCTTCGCCTTCAACATCTTCTGCCAAAATCAATAAAGAACGACCCGCTTTGGCAACCGCTTCTAAAACAGGAAGTAAATCACGGATGTTTGAAATTTTCTTATCGACAATCAAGATGTAGGGATTTTCTAAATCCGCTGTCATGTTTTGTTGATTGGTGATGAAGTAAGGGGACAAGTAACCGCGATCGAATTGCATACCTTCAACCACGTCCAATTCATTTTCTAAACCGGAACCTTCTTCAACTGTAATAACACCTTCTTTGCCCACTTTGCCCATGGCATCCGCAATGATGCGGCCAATGGAGTCATCGGAGTTAGCAGAAATCGTGCCCACTTGTGCAATGGCTTTGTCATCTTTGCAAGGAACAGACAATTTTTTCAATTCGTCTACAGCGACTGCAACTGCTTTATCAATACCACGCTTTAAATCCATCGGATTGAAGCCAGCAACAACGGCTTTCAAGCCTTCAACCAGGATTTGTCTCGCTAATACAGTTGCGGTTGTTGTGCCATCGCCTGCTTCGTCAGACGTTTGCGAAGCGACTTCTTTAACCATCTGTGCGCCCATGTTTTTGAATTTATCTTTAAATTCAATTTCTTTCGCAACCGACACACCGTCTTTGGTCACGGTGGGAGCACCAAACGATTTATCGATTACTACATTGCGACCACGTGGGCCCATGGTGATTTGTACTGCGTTAGCGAGTTCATTGACGCCTGCTAACATGAGTTGACGTGCTTCTTCAGCAAAACGTACATCTTTAGCTGCCATAAGTAAGAATCCTCTTCAAAAAATAATGAATAGTTAAAATTAATCTTCTAACACGCCCATGATGTCTTCTTCGCGCATCACGAGGTATTCTTGTGTGTCTAATTTGATGTTGGTGCCGGCATATTTGCCAAATAACACTTTGTCACCCACTTTAACTTGCAAAGGAAGCATTTTGCCATCCACAAAGCGACCCGTACCAATAGCGATGATCGTGCCTTGAATGGGCTTATCTTTATCAGCCGTGTCAGGAATGACGATGCCGCCAGCTGTTCTGGTTTCAATTTCCCGTGGTTCTACCACAACGCGGTCGGATAATGGGCGAATTTTGCTGCTCATTTTACTCATTGTTGTTATCTCCTTTAGAATGTTGGATTTGCTACAGAGTCCCTTAAGGACTTGTATGCTATATGGGGATACATTTAGCACTCTCAAGTATCGAGTGCTAAATATAACGTTAATGAGTTGAGTGTCAAGCTGTAAATCTGGTGTAATAGCCAGGGTTTCTCTCGAAATAAAAGGTAGATATGTTGAATAAGTCAAATGTAGGGATGGACCCTGGTGTTCTCACAGCGGCGTTAATTGTAAAGTCAGGGCGGACACATGGGTTCGCCCCTACAAAAGCCATTTTAATTTTCGTTGCATTATTCTCGTTTTTTTTATCGTTTTTATGCAAGGCCGAAAGTTTATCACCGCTTCCTGCCGATAAAGCCTTTGCTTTTTCCGCTTATCTTGATAAAGACAATCAACTCATTTTACAGTGGGATATTGCGCCCGGATATTATCTTTATCGCAATCAATTAAAGCTGGCCCCTGCTGGACTAAGTTCTCTGCAGACAAATAAAATCAATTTGCCGGTTGGTTCTTTTAAATACGACGCATTGCACGGCAATTATCAAGCGTATGTCGGCACACTGAAAATTCCTGTTCACTTCCTGCCCTCAAAAAAAGGCGTGCTCGACTTAAATATCAATTACCAAGGTTGTTCTAGCGGGGGATTTTGTTATACCCCGATTAAGAAAACACTGAAGGTGGATTTGTCACAAGTGAAAGTGCCGCAAAACTTAAACCAATATGTGCAAAGTGTTCATGAAACAGCAAATGAACCTGCTAACTCCAATGCTATTGCGAGCTTATTTGTCGGACATCCATTTTGGTTGATTATCTTAAGTTTTCTCGGATTGGGATTATTGCTCGCATTCACGCCTTGTGTGTTGCCTATGATCCCTATTTTATCGGGAATTATTGTAGGACAAAGAAAAAAAGCGACGCCTAAAAAATCATTCACTTTATCGTTGATGTATGTGGCTGGAATGGCCATCACTTATGCTATTGCGGGGATAGTGGTTGCTTTGATTGGCAGTAGTATTCAAGCGCAATTGCAAAAACCTTGGATTATGGTGCTCTTTAGCGGTTTATTTGTGTTGCTCGCCTTGTCGCTGTTTGGTTTTTATGAATTGCAATTACCGGCACGTTGGCAAAAGCTGCTCACCGCGCTCAGTAACAAACAAAAAGGCGGAACGTATTTCAGCGTTTTTTTGATGGGATGTTTATCGACCCTCATTGTTTCTCCCTGTGTGAGTGCGCCGCTGGTGGGCGTGCTGGCTTATATTGGCCAAACCGGGGATGTCATGCTCGGTGGTTTTGCATTGCTTGCATTAGGGATAGGCATGGGCATTCCGTTACTTTTGATTGGTATTTCCGCAGATAGATTATTACCCAAAACTGGCGCATGGATGGTGCTAGTTGAAAAAGTTTTTGGCTTTATTATGTTGGGATTTGCCATCTGGATGTTGTCACGCATGATTCCGGGGCCGGTAACTTTATTTTTATGGTCGATGTTATTTATTGTAGCGGCTATTTTTTTCGCGGTATTTTCTCCCGTGCCCACGCGTTTACACTGGTTGGCAAAAAGTGGCGCTGTGATCCTGCTAGTCTACGGCATGATTTTGATTGTGGGCGCTGTGACGGGCAATAGTGATCTTTTTCATCCGTGGGCGCAGTTGGGGCAGTCTCGACAATCGGCTCTGCGCACTCCTTCTTTTACCCTCGTTTCTTCGATGGAGGAGCTGGATCAACACTTGGTTGATGCTCGGCAAAGTAAGCAAAAGGTATTATTGGATTTTTATGCAGATTGGTGCACCTCTTGTGTCCTGATGGATCGCACGGTTTTTTCGCGTGATGACGTGCGAAAAGCATTAATAAATTATCAAGCACTACGAGTCGATGTAACCGCCAATAATGCTTTTGATCAAGCCGTATTGAAACGGTTTCATGTGATTGGACCGCCCACCATTATCGTTTTTGACATTGAAGGTCAAGAGTTGACAGGAGAGCGTATTGTTGGTGAAGTGAACGCCAAGGAATTTTTGCAGCGAATAAAATAAACGGAGTGCTTGTGCAAACAAATCAAACATATCAAACACCGCATCTGATAACAGCGATGACAGGGCCATTGCATTTGCTGGAGCAGCAAATTCTCAATAAGCAGCAAGAAATTGAAGAATGGTTCCAGGCAGAATGGCAAAAAGCGCCCGCGCCTGTTTACGGCTCGGTCGATTTGCGCAATGCGGGCTTTAAGCTGGCGCCAGTTGATATGAACTTATTTCCTGCCGGATTTAATAATTTAAACCCTGCATTCTTACCGCTTTCAGTAACAGCGGCAAAAATTGCGATTACGCACGCCGTGCCGCATGCCAAAAAAATTCTTCTTATACCTGAAAATCACACTCGTAATTTTTATTATTGGGAAAATATTTCTGGCTTATTAGATATAGTGTCGAGCGCGGGATTTGAGATAAAAATAGGTTCACTTTCGCCCGATTACCCGAAGCCTACTACGCTCGATTTGCCCAGCGGTAAAAAAATTATTTTACAATCGCTCATACGAGAAAAAGATGCTTTAAAAGTCGATGATTTTGAACCAGACGTTATCTTATTAAATAATGATTTATCTGAGGGTATTCCGCCGATTTTAAAAAATTTAGCGCAGCGCATTGTGCCGCCTGCCGAATTAGGTTGGAGTCAGCGTTTGAAATCAGCTCATTTTCAGTATTATGCAGAAATCAGCGAGGAATTCGCGCGCTTAATCGACATTGATCCTTGGTTGATTTCACCGCTTTTTCGTCATTGCGGAGAAGTGGACTTTATGCGTCGAGAAGGCGAGGAATGCTTGGTGCATCATGTGGAGCAATTATTTGCGGCGATTTATAAAAAATATGAACAATATCAAATTGCGGATAAGCCTTTTATTATTGTAAAAGCAGACGCAGGTACATATGGCATGGGGGTGATGACGGTCCGTGATGTAGAAGAAATTAAATCACTGAACCGTAAGCAACGTACTAGTATGTCAAAAACCAAAAGTGGACAACCGGTGCGCCGCGTGATTGTGCAAGAAGGTGTTTATACATTTGAAACATGGGGCCCGGCGAATTCGGTGGCAGAGCCTGTTGTCTATATGTGGGGTGAGCGTGTGGTTGGTGGTTTTTATCGCGTGCACAAAGAGCGCAGCATCGATGAAAATTTGAATGCACCCGGTATGCACTTTGAACCCTTAGCTTTCGCTAAAACGTGTCATCAACCTAAAAAAGAGCCTGAGCGTGATGATTGTCAAAACCGTTTTTATGCCTATGGTGTCATCGCACGCTTAAGCATGATGGCTGCCGCGCGTGAAATGCTGGAGCAAGCCAAATGATGCGATTAGGCGTATTGATGGATTCTATCGCTAGCATTCATGCTAAAAAAGACAGCACGCTCGCGATGTTGTGGGAAGCTAAGCGACGCGGATTTGAAATTTTTTATTTTGAGCAGCAGGATGTTTTTTTTCGCGATGGGGATGTGTACGCTAATGCGAAAATCATTAATGTCTTTACGGATACTTCTCACTGGTTTGATATTATCGAAGCGCGTTGCATTCCTCTCAGCCAATTGAATGTCATTCTCATGCGCAAAGACCCGCCGTTTAATTTAGAATATATTTATTCTACCTATTTGCTCGAGCATGCAGAACAGCAAGGCGTGTTGGTGATGAATAAGCCGCAAAGTTTGCGCGATGTGAATGAGAAATTTTTTACAACGTGGTTCCCACACTGTTGTCCGCCTACTGTTGTTTCCAGTGATATATCATTGCTAAAAGCGTTTTTAGAAGAGCAGCAAGATATTGTGGGCAAACCGTTAGATGCGATGGGCGGTGCGATGGTTTTCCGGATGAAATTTCCTGACGAAAACGCTTCCGTCATTTTTGAGACCTTGACGGAGCATGGAACAAAAACCGTCATGGCCCAGCGTTATATCCCTGAAATTAAGCAGGGCGATAAACGGATTTTATTGATCAATGGTGAGCCGGTCCCTTTTGCGCTGGCGCGCATTCCGCTTATCGGTGAATTACGCGGCAATTTGGCAGCAGGCGGTCAAGGTGTTGCACAGCCATTAAGTGACCGCGATCGTTTTATTTGCCAAGAAGTGGGCCCGCTGCTTCGTGAAAAAGGATTGTATTTTGTCGGTTTGGATGTCATAGGGGATTATTTAACAGAAATTAATGTCACCAGCCCCACCTGTATCCGCGAATTAGATGAGCAAACCGGCTCCACAATTTGCATTCAATTGTTTGATTTCATAGAAGAAAAACTTCGTCTAATGTAGGGTGGACAAAGCGCAGCGTGTCCACCAGCGTTCCCAGTACATCCTGCTTGCATTCAGGTAAAAAAATAGAATAAGATCAAACCCAAGCTATCAAACGTTTCTCCCAGTTCTTTTAGCGAACTCTGTACACGACAAAAAATTTTTATCCCTTTAAACGAAGGCCTTTGTAGGGGCGGACCCATGTGCCCGCCCAGCGGCTTCAACTTAAAGTCCGGGCGGACACATGGGTCCGCCCCTACACAAAAGCGTTTTTGTCGTGTACGGATTAACACAAAATTTTCTTTAAATCTTTAATTCTCTCTTAAGCTTTATTCGATATAAATAAAGAAAAGATACCACAAACGGAGGGTGGCACTTTTATATAACATATAACACGGAGGTTATGTGATAGGACGTTCTGAATTTGTACAAATTAAGGAGCAAAGCCAGGCTATTTTAATCCAGTTGGATTTGGCTTCGACGCAATTACCCAGCAGTGTTCAACTAGGTGCTGAGATACTTTCTGAATTAAGTATCCAAGAAGAAAATGCCTTTTTTTCCATGGCGTATTTTTCCAAAACGGTGGAGCAAGGAAATACCGAGTTACTCCAAGCGCGGTTGGATAAAGAAAGACGACAAAAGGAAGCTCTAGAATTAAAAGAGACATGGAAAGAGCAAACAAGAAGTTTGCTAGCCACTCTGGAAAAAGAATTAAGAGAGGATTCAAGTGAAATTGCTACGATTGATTGGCTTCAGCAAGAATATGCCGCAAATCAAAATCGGGTTCAGGCGTTAAAAAAGAGTTTACGTGGTCTCTTTGACGCAACGACACGGATAATCGCAGACACTGTTTCGATTGAAGAATTAATAAGATATACGGGAGAAGAATTACAAAATCCTTTTTCTTCTCCACGAAAACAATTCAGCAAGCGTTTCATCGCTTTATTGGAAGAGCCAGTAGAGCAATTTGGCAAGTTGGGTGACTTTGTTTCGCCTGTGTATCAGGTGTCATCGAATTGGTTAAGCTCGAAAATTGCAATTTCTGCAGTTTTGTCAGAAAAAACAAAAGGTATTTTAGAAGCAATAAGTTTGCATCCAAAAAGAGTGGAAGAAACACGAGCGAATCATAAAAAAAATGGTATTGAATTGCGAAAGATTGTTGGCGAGCAACAAGACGATTTGGATGCTTTCGTTAACGAAGTTGCTCGGTGTGAGCGAGAATTTAAAGTCGGAAAAGAAAAGCTAATCGCGGAGCTTGAAAAAGAAAAAGTGTTCGCAAAAGAATTTGCGGAAAAAATAAAAGAAGCCGCCAAAAAAAATAAGCTGATTCAAGACAAGCAAGACATAGTTGAAAAAAATAATAGAGAAATTGGAATTCTTTTAATCGCTGCGCAAGGCGAAAGAGATTTGCAATGGCTGCAAGAAAAACAAAAAGGGATGCGCTCGTTATTAAGTGAGACGCAACAAGAAATAGAGTTAATCGCGCAGCATTTTGCGGAATTTAATACACTTTTAGCTGAGCCAGCTAGTCGGTGTAAAAGTAATAAAAAGAATTATCAAGGGGCAGTATGGGGCGAGCTGTTTGAGAGCGTGCGACAAGTGAGCTTGGAATGTAAACTTTTAAAACAGAATCAAGAGCAATTGTCCAGGGAAGTAGAAAAATTTAAGCAAGATCAAACTTTTGCTCAATGCATTGATAAAAAAATCGCTGCAATGAATGCTGCAGCGTTGTTGCCTCAGGTGGCAACCTTGTCAGAAGAGCAGGTTGGCGAATTAGAAAAAGGGTTGACTGATGAGCAACATATTGAAAATTACAAAAAGGCATGCGAAAAATACGCTGAACATTTAGAGAAGGAGATTAAAAAAGAGTTGATGCCGTATGTTAAATCGCTGCAAATGGCGCTACAACCCGTGCAAAACGAAGCTGAAAATACATTGCGAACACAAGGTTCTTACTCGGTTCTTTGTGAATGCCTAGAGGTGTCAGAGGTGGGGGCATTTTTGTTGGAAGATTCTCTTCTGTTAGCGGTCTTAAAAAAATTATATGCGCGAGAGGACGCGCAAGCGGAACAATTAATTATGCGTATTAACGAGGTATTAGCGAAAGATGAGCAAGTTTATTTGCAAATTGCTTTGGAAAAATATCGATTAATAATTCAGTTAACGGCTTCCTTGGGTACGACGCAAGATGCCGCACAAAAGAAAAGTATTTTTCTTACAAAATTGAAAGAAAATGCAAGTCAAGAAATATTAGGGAAAAAGCGTGATCATGCCTATGAAGTATTTGCGAAAAGGTGTGGTTTGTTAGTAGCCGTAATTTTGGGCTTTACGCTTGTTCTTGCTTATGGAGCCTGGAAAGTTTATCAGCGATTTTATGGCGATGAACGCACGCACGGATTGAGATTTTTTAAGCAAGTGGAAAAAGAAACACTTGAGCCGCCGTTGCCAGAAAATAATAATAGACAAAGGCTCTCGTTGAGTAGGAAATAAATTATAAATAAAACACGCAGTGACGGGAGAAAATATGTTAAATCGAGTAAAATTAAAAGAAGTGCGTTTGCGCCATAAGGCACTTTTGCAAGGGTTAAGTGGTTTAGCAAAGGCCGACGTTCCGCAAGAAATTAAAGCATTAATAATTGCTCAAACAGAGTTAGAAAAATTGTCGGAATTAGATGCGCTCTCCGATTATCTGTCGGCAGATTATATTCAATCCATTCGTGACGACCTTGAAATTTCGCAGCTGCAGGTGCAGATAAAGCAAAAAGTTTTAGACGGTGTATTTGAGAAAGGTGAATTGTTGGCCTTGCTTGATGAGGCGGCTTCTCTTAATGCAGATTTAGGGCGGTTAGAAAGTACAGTAAATGTAATTGATACATTAAAGAAAATTCTTCAAGATGGCATAAAGGCGGTGTTGAATGCATATTATGTACAACAAAAGAGGATAAGCGAGGACGCGATTGCAGGTATTCAAGCGCCTAAAAGGTTTTTTTCGCGCGAATTGTCGCTTGAGCAAAAGGAGCAAAAAAAAGCCAAATTAATCGCGCAACCTAAAGAAGACATTCACGCTTTATTCAGCGAAGAATTCCCAACGCCTTTAATGAAAGACAAGCTGTTGGAAATGTATCTAGGAAAAATGCAGCTTTGTTTTTCCAATAAGCTGGATGAAATGTCGTTAACCGATTTGGTTCAATATGCAAATAAAATTATTCAAGTAACGAATTTATCGGGTCCATTTTTGTCGCTAACTCAGGAAAAAGTAGGTGATCAAATTTTTTCTAATTACTTTAATGTTGATTTACGTAAAAAGGATTGCATTGCTTTTGTTGTTCAGCAAAAAGTATTAATTGATCGCGATGAGAAAGAATTTGAAACCTATATTAGTCAATTAGAAAAACATGAAGCTAATAAGGGAAAGGAAGCAGTAAAGATTCGGAAGAAAATAGATAGGACGATTATTCCTGCTGCTGTTAAGTTAAACAGACAGGCTGCTCGGCTGAAGGAAAAATTGCTGCAAAAAGCTGGAAGTAAAAATGGGGAGGGTAAGGCTAAATATAGTAGAACACAGCGTGAACTTGACTTGGCAGAAAAAAATATTGAAGCCATCAAAACAGATAATCGAATGCTTGTGCAACTATTGCAACAGCAAGAAAGTTTATTGAAAAGCGCTCAAGAAATGAAAGCCTATCGTCAACACCAGGAAGCTATTGATAAAAATGGCCAGGCTATTGCGACTTTGCGAAAAAAGATTGTATCAGATGTGGAAGAAGCCCGTCATATGATGGCAGTTACATGGGACTTTTTGGAAAAAAGCCAATGGTTTCATGGGAAGCGTTTTCAGGATCTAAAGGACCATTATAAAACTAAATTGATTCCACGTCATGATGAAGCAGTAAAAGCAGCATCAGAGCATCGGATGCTGGATGCGGCAGAGAGAGAGTTTGCTGACAACCTCAAAACTGAAAAAGAAAATTTTGAATTACAAGAGAAGCAGCGGCGCGCAGAAGAAGAAAAAAGCGTGAGAAAAGCGCCTGCGCGGGAAAAAGAGTTAAAGAATAATCCTGAATTAACAAAAGAAATAACGAAGTATCGGAACGTATTAATTGAAATAAACAAAGAATGTGCTGAAATAGAGCAACTTTCTGAGGCTATTGTTCGATTAGGTTCTCAAGTTGATGCTTCTTCAAAAGGCATGGAAACTAAAACGTTATCGAGCTTGCAAATTATGCAAACTTCGTTAAGTCAATTCTCGAAAGAGTTTCAAGACAAAAAGGAACAGCTTCGGGCCGGGCGAATCCATGTTGAGCAAACAATTAATAAACTTAATGCTAATTTGAAGGGTGTCAGTTCCTCAACAAAGAAAACGAAAAACTATAAAGAAGTGATACGTCAATTTGATTTAGAAAAAATGCGCTTTAACAGGCCAGGTACTGATGTTGCAGGCGAGATAGAATGTCAATTGCCAACAACAATTGCTTCTCAAGCCGAGCAAATTAGCAAACTGATTTCTGAGAAGCAATCGGAGTTGATTGATAACTTAATAACGATCTTTAATGATATATTTAGCGAAGATAATTTAAAAAACTTTTGGCGCAAACAAGTTTCTTATCCAGGCAGGATGCTGTCTGCTATTGATGGCGCAAAGGTTAAAGTGAGAAATGAGCGGGGTGTGTATAAACCAATTGCAGTGCCGCGCGGTATCTATATGGCTTGCACTCAGTTAAGCCCCCCTGCGGATAGTAAGGCGCAAGAGAGTCAACAGAAAAGCAGTAATGAAAAAATAGCAAAAAATATTTGTT
Source organism: uncultured Coxiellaceae bacterium (assembly GCA_964612855.1). Lineage (GTDB taxonomy): Bacteria > Pseudomonadota > Gammaproteobacteria > DSM-16500 > DSM-16500 > DATIJJ01. The sequence goes on along the minus strand of CAZTDR010000023.1, from coordinate 20,373 downwards.
TAGGTATCAAGGGGCGGTTAGCCGTAGATGCTTATGGCAGAACAAAGCAGACTAATTCAGTGTACTCTGCCATAGCGGAGTTGCTGGATGACAACAATAGGCTTGTTCTCACAGAGAAAAAATTGCAACATTTAGAAGACCAATTCAGTAGAGAGGCGGCGCCAGGCGGACAACGACCCGATCGGCGTTTTACTTAAGATAGATTATAGAGTGTATTAAAAACGTAGGGTGGATTAGGCGTTTTTTGCCGTAATCCACCAAAATCTAAATTAATCTGGTGGATTACGATGCAAAAAACGCATCTAATCCACCCTACAGTCGCAGGCCATGATACGGCTTTTGATGGGCATGCAGCGTATTTACCCCGCCTCTCTTATCTAACACTTCCCGATCAAAGGATTTCCCAATGACCAATAAACATTATTGGCTAGCGCTTTCGCGTTTGCCAAATGTCGGGCCCGTTATGGCGCATCGCTGGCTCGCGTATTTTAAAGATATCCAAGCATTATTTTCGGCATCCGTTGACGATTTGCGTGCCTGTGGCCTTAAGGCAACCCAAATAGCCGACTTCCAAAACAGTAATTGGCCGCGCATTGAAAAAGATTTGCAGTGGCTGGAAAAAAATAACAGTCATGTGTTGATACCGTCTGACCCAGCTTATCCTGCATTGCTGCGTGAATTGCCTGGCGCGCCACTTGTATTGTATGTGCAAGGAGACATAAAAATTCTCGCCAAAACACAATTAGCAATCGTCGGTTCTCGTCACCCCAGTGTCACTGGCATGGAAACAGCATGGCAATTTGCTAAAGAATTAGCCGCCAATGGGCTGGTTATTACCAGTGGCTTAGCCTTGGGGATCGATGGAGCCAGTCACCGTGGCGCGTTGCAGAAGGGCAAAACCATTGCCGTCATCGGTACCGGATTAGACTATACGTATCCCCGCTCACATCACGCGTTGGCTAAAGAAATTGTCGAGCAAGGCGGCGCACTTGTTTCTGAGTTTCCACCTGAATCGCCACCGAAAGCCGCGCATTTTCCCATGCGTAACCGTATTATTAGTGGGTTGAGTTTAGGGGTGTTGGTTATTGAGGCGGCCCTTCGTAGCGGTTCTTTAATTACAGCGCGCACCGCGGTTGAACAAAATCGAGAAGTCTTTGCGGTTCCCGGCTCCATTCATAATCCACTGGCTCGAGGCTGCCATCAATTGATTCGCCAAGGGGCAAAATTAGTGGAGACCGCGGCGGATATTTTGGAAGAAATTGGTGTCCATATGCCGCAAATCCTCAAGCCTTCTAGACAAGAATCTATTGACTTAGACCCCCTAATGCAGCGAGTATTAGCACAAATTGGTTATGAAGCGACCTCATTGGATACTATTATCTTGCGCTCAGGATTGACGACAAGTGAAGTTTCCTCCATGCTGTTGTCTTTAGAATTAGAGGGTTATGTGCGCAATGTGTCAGGCGGATATATGCGTACGGGATTTAAAATTGAATAAAGGTAGCTATGTTTGAAGTATTAATGTTCCTGTTTGAAAATTACATGGATGGTAGTGTAGCTCTAAAAATAGATAATGCGGATGTGACGGTAGAACTTGAAAAAATAGGTTTTGACCGTTATGAAATTGATCGCGCTTTAGGCTGGTTAGCGGGATTGATTGAAGTGCAAACTGCTGTATTAGCTGGACCTAGGCTGACTTCTCAAGCATTACGTTATTATTTGCCAGAAGAGGCCGAGCGTCTCGGAGTTGAAGGCCGGGGATTTCTGCTTTACTTAGAACAATTGAGTATTATCGATCCCATCACCCGCGAAATCGTAATTGATCGCCTAATGGCGCTTGATGCTCGAGAAGTAGATGTAGCGCGGATTCGCTTGGTCGTGCTCATGGTTCTGTTTAATCAACCGGATAAAAAGTCTGCGCTGTCTCTTCTACAAGATATGATATTAGCTGACGCATTTGATATTTTACATTAAGGAAAAATATTCCTATGCCAAAAGCCCCGGCAGCAACAAAGACCAAAACAAGTGCTAAGACCAGTGCTAAAACAAGCACAAAAACAAGCACAAAGGCAAAAAAAAATTTAGTTATTGTTGAATCTCCCGCGAAAGCAAAAACAATTAAAAAATATTTAGGTGCGGATTTTGACGTTCTTGCATCTTATGGACACGTGCGCGATTTATTGCCCAAAGAAGGCGCCGTTGATCCTGCGCATCATTTTGCTATGCGCTATGAGCTCATTGAAAAAAATGCCAAGCATGTTGCGGCCATCGTGGCGGCTATGAAAAAAGCGGAAGCGCTTTATCTCGCAACCGACCCGGATCGCGAAGGGGAAGCTATTTCATGGCATATCTATGAAGTATTACAAGAAAAAAAAATACTAAAAGACAAATCTGTTCATCGTGTCGTCTTTCACGAAATTACCAAGACGGCAGTTCAAGCGGCAATTAATCATCCGCGCGAAATTTCTATGCAGCTGGTTAACGCGCAACAAGCCCGCCGCGCATTGGATTATCTGGTTGGTTTCAATTTATCCCCTCTGTTATGGCGTAAAATACGCCGTGGGTTATCAGCAGGCCGTGTACAAAGTCCGGCATTGCGCATGATTGTGGAGCGGGAAGAAGAGATTGAAAAATTTGTCAGCCAAGAATATTGGGATTTAGTCGCAGAAACGTCGGCTGAGGCACAGCATTTCACGGCAAAATTGATTCAATATAAAGGTGAAAAGCTCGAACAATTCTCCATTACAACGGCAGAGCAAGCAAATGCTATAAAAAAAGAATTAGAACAGGCCGCAGCTGGAAAATTGCGTGTGGTGAGAGTTGAAAAGAAGCAACGCAAGCGTAATCCCGCGGCTCCCTTTATTACATCCACGTTACAACAAGAAGCCGCGCGAAAACTAGGCTTTACGGCACAACGTACGATGCGTACCGCACAGCAATTGTATGAAGGGATTAATATCGATGGCGGCGCCGTGGGTTTGATTTCCTATATGCGTACCGATTCTGTGAATTTAGCGAGTGAAGCGGTCGCAGAAATTCGCCACTTAATTGGCGAACGGTATGGGAAAAACAATATTCCTGACGAAATACGCACGTATAAAACGAAAGCAAAAAACGCCCAAGAAGCGCACGAAGCTATTCGTCCTACGTCGGTTTTTCGCTTGCCCGATTCGCTTAAAGAATTTCTCAATCCGGAGCAATACAAGCTTTACGATTTAATTTGGAAACGTACTGTTGCTTCCCAAATGATTCATGCCACCATTGATACGGTCGCGGTTGATTTGGAGTGTGGCAATAAAGGCTTGTTTCGCGCCAATGGTTCTGTTGTCATCGACCCCGGTTTTATGTTGGTTTATAAAGAAGGGGTGGATGATACAAAAGCAGACCATGATGAAGAAAATATGTTACCTCCATTAAAAGAAGGTCAAGTCACAGACTTAAAAGAATTGATTTGCAACCAGCATTTTACTGAGCCACCGCCGCGTTATTCGGAAGCCAGTTTAATTAAGGCGTTAGAAGAACATGGCATTGGTCGTCCTTCCACTTACGCTGCTATTATTTATACCTTACAGCATCGTGAATATGTTGTGCTGGAAACCAAACGTTTCAAACCGACCGATGTCGGACGTATCGTTAATAAATTTTTGACAATGCATTTTACGCAATATGTAGATTATGATTTCACTGCTCGTTTAGAAGATGAGCTGGATGATATTTCGCGCGGTGAAAAAGAGTGGATTCCCTTACTTGGCGAATTCTGGAAACCTTTTAAACATCAGGTGGACGAAGTGGCAGAAACCGTAAAACGCAGTGATGTGACACAAGAAGCACTGGATGAAAAATGTCCCGAGTGCGACAAACCCTTATCCATTCGCCTTGGGAAACACAGTCGTTTTATCGGTTGCACGGGTTATCCCGACTGTTCTTACACCCGCAGTATGGATGAAGATAAAGCCAATGCGGTGTCAGCTGATATTGTCGAAGGACGCACCTGCCCACAATGCGCAGGTCCTCTCCAGCTTAAAGCGGGACGTTATGGCAAATTTATCGGTTGCAGTAGTTATCCAAATTGCAAATATATTGAATCTCTGAATAAACCCATAGATACGGGAGTCAGTTGCGCTGAGTGCCATGAGGGAAGTATGCTAAAGCGTAAATCCCGCATGGGGAAAATATTTTTTTCGTGTAGTCGTTATCCCGATTGCAAATATGCTCTATGGAACGAGCCGGTAGCGCAAGCGTGCCCCAAATGTGCATGGCCACTGTTGATGATTAAGATGACGAAAAGACGCGGTACAGAATTGGTTTGTCCGCATAAACCATGCGACTTTAGCAAACCTATGATTGATGATGAGCCCACTTCTTAAGCGGGAAGCAAACGATGGCAAGAGATTACGCTAATAAGAAAGTAGCCAGTCCGCAGCGGAAAATTCCGCGGGTTTTGTTAGTGGTTTTTGCGGTTTTCTGCTTGCTAGGGGCTTTGGGTATTTATGCGCTGCACTATCATCAAGAACGGGTTCACAATTGGTTGAAAGGTGCTAAGACGCTCGTGAGCCACAAAGAAAGCGTGCTGGCGGCGGCTGTGCCTGAGGATGAAGTGCAATTTAATTTTTATAACGAATTGCCGAATATGCGTGTGAATTTACCGACTGCAGCTCAATCGAATCAAGCCAAACCTTTTTCTATTATTGTGCGAAAATCAACTGAGCAAACATTGCGATCCATTGATTTAAGCACCAAAATTGATGAATCTATCCAATCTGCTCTGACCGAGCAAGCCCCATCCAAACCGGCAGCGCAATTTATTGTGCAAATCAATGAATTTGATAATCAACTCCCAGCGAGTCAATTGCGACTTTCTTTATTGCTCGCGGGGATTGAGACTGACGTAGTGAAAACAGCCGAAGGCAAATTTCGCGTACAAAAAGGGCCGTTTACTAATGAGCGTGAGGCGAAAGCAGTATTACGCAAGTTGAATCTAAAAGGGTATGATGCGACAGTGATAAAGACTTAAATCTTTTTAAATCGCTTGCAAAATATACATTAATCCCCATATGTTACTTATCTCTTTTTCCCTGTGCCACCCCATGCTGTAGGGGCACGGCGTGCCGTGCCCGAGACTTTGAGCAAACGCCGCAGGGCGCGGCACGCCGAGCCCCTACAGCATGGGATGGCTGAGGGAAATAGAAAATATTAAATAAGGAGTTCTGTCTTGGAACAATATCGCGGCACTACCATTTTGTCCGTTCGCCGTAACGGCATCGTTGTCATTGGCGGTGATGGTCAAGTCACGCATGGGCACACTGTCATGAAATCCAACGCTCGCAAAGTACGTCGTTTATATAACAATAAAGTCATCGCGGGGTTTGCGGGTGGAACGGCCGATGCATTTACTTTATTTGAAAAATTTGAAGCGAAGCTTGAGACGCATCAAGGTAATTTAGTACGCGCCGCCGTTGAGCTTGCCAAAGATTGGCGTACTGACCGTATGTTAAGAAAATTAGAAGCGTTACTGGCTGTCGCGGATGCAAAAAGCTCTCTCATTATCACAGGAAACGGCGATGTCATTGAGCCGGAAAATAGCTTAATTGCTATTGGTTCGGGTGGCGCGTATGCTAAATCAGCCGCACAAGCTTTGTTGGAAAATACGGAAATGGATGCCAAATCGATCGTCGAAAAAGCCTTAGGGATAGCCGCAGAAATATGTATTTACACCAATGCTAACTTCACTATTGAAACACTAGGTAAAGAGTAATATTTATGTCACACATGACTCCTCAAGAAATTGTACACGAATTAGATAAACATATTATTGGTCAATCCGGCGCAAAACGCGCTGTGGCTATTGCCTTGCGCAATCGTTGGCGTCGAATGCAATTGCCTAAAGAATTGCGCGATGAAATCATGCCCAAGAATATTTTGATGATTGGTCCAACGGGTGTTGGAAAAACAGAAATTGCTCGTCGTGTTGCCAAGTTAGCCGATGCACCTTTTATCAAAGTGGAAGCGACCAAGTTCACGGAAGTGGGTTACGTGGGCCGTGATGTCGAATCCATTATTCGCGACTTAGCCGATATGGCCATTAAAATGCTGCGTGAAAAAGAAATGGCCAAAGTACGTTCGCTCGCAGAAGAAGCCGCAGAAGAAAGAATTTTGGATGCACTGTTGCCGCAGCCTCGCGCTAGCTTTGTGGGCGAACCCCAAGAGCCTATGCAAGTAGATAGCTCGACTCGACAATTGTTTCGTAAAAAATTACGCGAAGGACAACTAGACGATAAAGAAATTGAAATGGAAGTTTCTGCTTCCCCGATTGGTGTGGAAATTATGGCGCCACCGGGCATGGAAGAAATGACAAATCAATTGCAAAGCATGTTTCAAAATTTATCGACAGATCGTAAAAAAATGCGAAAAATGAAGGTGGGCGATGCGCATAAAATTTTACGTGAAGAAGAAGCGGTTAAATTAATTGATGATGAAGAATTAAAAGCGCGCGCCCTTGAAAGTGTTGAGCAAAACGGTATTGTATTTTTAGATGAAGTGGACAAAATTGCGAAACGTTCTGAAACAAGCGGCGCAGATGTTTCGCGCGAAGGGGTGCAGCGTGACTTGCTTCCTTTGATCGAAGGTTCAACGGTTTCTACTAAATATGGAATGGTGCGCACTGATCACATTTTGTTTATTGCCTCGGGTGCTTTTCATTACGCCAAACCTTCTGACTTGATCGCGGAATTACAAGGTCGTTTACCTATTCGCGTTGAATTAAAAGCATTAAGCACCGATGATTTCGTGCGTATTTTGACCGAGCCAACTGCTTCGTTGACAGAGCAATATGTTGCGTTGTTGAGTACCGAAAACGTTAATGTCAAATTTCTCCCCGAAGGTGTGCGTCGCATTGCAGAAGTCGCATGGGTTGTTAACGAGCGCACAGAAAATATTGGGGCACGCCGTTTGCATACGGTAATGGAGCGTTTGTTAGAGGAAATTTCTTATGAAGCGACGGATCGTAGCGGCGCCCTCATTGAAATTAATGCAGACTATGTCAATCAACATTTAGAACATTTAGTGCAAGACGAAGATTTGAGCCGCTATATTTTATGATGCCTGTTCAATTGACATTGCATAAAAAATCACGAACGCTTGAAGTGGAATTTGAAAATGACGAGCGTTTTGTTTTGCCATGTGAATATCTGCGCGTATTTTCCCCTTCTGCCGAAGTGCGTGGACATGGACGAGAAATAATCGTCACAGGGAAAGAGCAGGTGGCTATTTTGGCGATTGAACCGGTGGGCAATTATGCAGTGAAATTAGTATTCAGTGATGGTCATCGAACAGGGATTTATAGTTGGGATACCTTGTACACGTTGGGTAAAAATCAGGAAGAAAATTGGCAGAATTATCTTATCAAAGTTAAAAATTTGTAGGGTGGGCAAAGCGCAGTGTGTCCACCCGCTACAAAAAAGGAATGCCCATGAACCAAAACTCTCTCAAACAAATGGCCGCCAAAGCCGCCCTTGACTACATCGAACACGGCAGCATTCTCGGCATCGGCAGCGGCTCCACAGTCAATTATTTTATAGACGAATTAAAAACCATCAAAGGAAAAATCGAAGCTACTGTTGCAAGCTCACAGGAAACAGCAAAGAGATTAAAAGCCTTAGGCATTCCGGTGTGGGATTTAAATAGCGTCCATGAATTGTCTCTTTATATTGACAGTGCAGACGAAATTAATGCCACAAAACAAATGATCAAAGGTGGTGGCGGCGCTCTAACCGGCGAAAAAATTGTGGCGGCATGCGCCAAAAAATTTATATGTATTGTCGATGCATCCAAAAAAGTGGAATTGTTGGGCAAATTTCCGGTAGCAATTGAGGTGATTCCCATGGCTCGAAGTTTCGTGGCGCGGGAAATGGTAAAGTTAGGCGGAGATCCTGTTTATCGTCAAAGATTTGTCACGGATAATAGCAACATTATTTTAGATGTATACAATTTAAAATTATTGGAACCGCGCGCGTGGGAAGAAAAAATTAACAATATTCCGGGTGTGGTGGCCAATGGTATTTTTGCTCATCGTCCAGCAGATGTTTTATTGCTAGCAACTGAAAAAGGCATCCAGCATGAGTGAAAAACGAAGATCTGTCTGTATTCTCTCAACAGGCGGTACCATTAGCATGCAAAAAACCGCTCAAGGTTATGCGCCGGTGCGCGGCTATCTTGAGCAAGCCATGGCAAAGATTCCCGAATTACAAAATTCCGATATGCCAGCTTATGTCATTCACGAATTTGCAAGTCCTATTGATTCCGCCAATATGCAGCCCACTGATTGGTATGCCATCGCTGCTTTTGTTGAAAAAAATTATCATGAGCATGATGGTTTTGTGATTTTGCATGGTACCGATACGATGGCTTATACGGCTTCGGCTTTATCTTTTATGTTAGAAAATTTGGGAAAACCCGTGATTTTAACGGGTTCACAATTGCCGTTATTTGAAACCCGCAATGATGCACGTGAGAATTTGATTAATGCGTTATTATTAGCAGGAAAGCAAAACATTCCTGAAGTCTGTATTTATTTCAATAATAAGTTATTTCGGGGCAATCGCACGAAAAAAATGGATGCGGTGAGTTTTTCCGCTTTTGCTTCACCGAATTTTCCATTGCTGGGAAAAATTGGAACAGATATCCATGTTCGTCGTGACATAATCCTCGATGCGCCTACGAATAGGTTAAAAGCACAAGCGGTGAAGCCTATCATGATTCATACGGTTCGCTTGTTTCCGGGTATTTCTATCGAATTTTTACGCCAAATGTTAACTTTGCCTTTGCAAGCGTTGATCTTAGAAACGTATGGCGTAGGCACTACGCCCGAAGATAAAGAATTTATTGATGTAATTACCCAATTTGTTGCAAAAGGTATTATCATCATTAATTGCAGTCAATGTGCGCATGCTAAAATTAAAATGCACGATTATGCCGTTAGCCATACCTTAAAAAGTGCGGGCGTGATTTCCGGCGGTGACATGACAATTGAAGCAGCAATTACCAAATTATTTTATTTGTTTAGTCAGTCTTACAGTTTGGATGAAATAAAAACCCAAATGATGAAAAATTTACGCGGTGAATTGTCAGTGGAGTGATTAAATTATGATGTTATATCGAGTAACAAAACAATATGTCAGAGGTAGTGCAGATACCTTGGTCGCACAATTTAAAGATATGATTGATGCTAGATTATTTATTCATGCACGATTGCTAGAAGATGCGCAGTTAAAAGTAAAAGTGACTTATCGATTAATGGAAGGCATGGACATGTTGGAAGAATTTACGGAAGCATCCACTGTCCGCAGTGAAAGTAGCGGGTCGTCCTCTGGCGCGAGCGCCGAACAACGAACGAGTTTTCAGCCTACACCGTTTAATGCGACCCCGCGACCGCCTGGTATGCCATCCAATTGGCTGAAGGATGAAGAGGATAAGAATGATAAGAAATAGCTTCTGTAAGGGACAAAAATTTAATTCTTTATAAATTACCAGAATTGTAGGGCGGACCCGTGTGTCCGCCCAGCGGCCTCAACTGTAAAGTCCGGGCGGACACACGGGTCCGCCCCTACAAGAGCCGTGATTCATAAAGAATAAAAATTTTTGTCCCCTGCAAAGAGAAGTAGCGTTCATAGCCGCCCATAAAAAAACTCGGCTATCGATAAACTGATAGCCGAGTTAACAATACACACTATACCGTCTACGCAGGAGCTCTTTCGCCGAGGAGAAAAATATCCCCTGCGTCAGGACGGGATCATTTATTATCTTTTGTCTTTCCATTTATTATCTTGATTAGGACGTCCTTGATCTGGGCGACTTTGGTCAGCACGACCTGTTCCACCGCCCGTTGTGCGGTCTTTTTGAATAGTGCTGCCTGGAGTTTGAGGCTTTTGGCCACCTTTATTGCCTAGGCCGGCATTTTTGTCTTTGTCTAAATGATCTTTATTACCTACTGATTGGTCTTGTGGGAACTTGTTCATAAACCACACCTCCAAAGTAATATCCATGATTTGACCTTTTTATTATACCCCTATTTATTCGGACATATCGCTCAAAAAAAGAGCAAACAAGATATCTGAGATCAAATAGGTATCAAATTCAAGCTTGTTTTTTTGGAATTTGTCTAACTCGATTGAGGCAAAGGATAGTAAATAAGTTGAACAGTATTGCCGTCTGGATCGGCACAATAGAAGCTTCTTGTCCCATCTCGATGATCTTTTGGCAAAGCTTTTATCATAACCTTTTGATTCTTAAGGAACTCAAACCATTTATCTACCTCGGTTGGCTCGTCTAAGAAAAAACCAATGTGATCTAAATGTTGAAATTTTTCAAACACATAATCACTGGGTGCGCGATGAAGTGCTAAGTTATCATTTCCTGATGTCAGGTAAATATTATTGTCATCCGGTTGCCAGTCGATCTTCATGCCTAATAAACGAGTATAAAATTCAACACAAGCCTCGAATTCTTTAACGAACAAGGCAATATGATGCATACCGGCTGTGGGTTTAGGTCTTTCCATTTGTGTGCCTCAGTAATTCAGCGCGCATATCGGTTAAAACTTTCGCATAATTAGGTTGGGTAAAAATGGCAGAGCCGGCAATAAAGGTATCGGCTCCTGCTTCTGCAACCTCAGCAATGTTTTCAACTTTAATCCCACCATCAATCGCCAAACGTATGTCTTTACCATTTTCGACAATCAATGCGCGCGCTTTTTTTAATTTAGTTAATGTACTGGGAATAAATTGTTGCCCACTAAACCCTGGATTGACTGACATAATTAAAAGCATATCGAGTTTGTCCCAAATATATTCGAGACAATGCAAATTGGTGGCAGGATTGAGCGCAATGCCTGCTTTGCAACCATGTTTACGAATTAACTCTAAACTGCGATCAATGTGCTCCGAGCATTCAGGATGAAATGTGATATAAGTGGCTCCCGCTTTTGCAAAATCAATGATCAATCGATCCACGGGATGCGCCATTAAATGCACATCAATTGGGGCTTTAATGCCATAGTTGCGTAATGCTTCGCAAACCAGCGGGCCGAAGGTAAGGTTAGGGACATAATGATTGTCCATAACATCTAAATGCAACATGTCTGCGCCAGCATCCAAAACATGGCTCGCTTCTTCACCTAAGCGAGCAACATCTGCCGAGAGCAATGACGGGGCAATGAGGAAACCGTGCATAAAATTCCCTAAGTAAATCGTTATTATACCTAATGAGGGAGGATAGTATATAATTCGTCCCCGAATGCTGGCATCCGAGTATTGTCGTCAATAAGGAACCACCCTTGCGCTACCTCTACACTTTTTTATTTTATCTCATCTTACCGTTTCTTTTTTTGCGCTTAGTGTGGCGCTCTCGCCGCGCTCCTCTTTATCGTCAGTTTTGGGCTGAACGGTTAGGTTTTTGTTCTTTCCAACTTGAAACAAGTATTTGGGTCCATGCCGTTTCCTTGGGGGAAACCATCGCAGCTATTCCACTTATTAGAGCTTTAAAAGAAGCCTACCCAACGATACCTATTCTTGTCACTAACATGACACCCACTGGGCGAGCGCGTGTCGAAGCGGCGTTCGCAGACAGTGTGTTTAATGCGTATATACCCTACGATTTACCCGATTGTTTAGCGCGATTTTTAAAAAAAATAAATCCACGCATTCTTATCGTCATGGAAACTGAGTTATGGCCAAATTTATTTGCGGCATGCAAAAAACGCCACATTCCTATTGTGGTAACCAATGCAAGGTTGTCGGCGAAATCAGCCAAGGGTTATAAAAAAATATCGGCTTTAACACGCGAAATTTTTTCCGCCATCACTATTTTAGCGGTACAAGCTCAAGCGGATGCTAATCGATTTATCGAATTGGGCATGCCTGTGACCCGCGTGCATCCCACCGGTAGTTTGAAGTTTGATTTGGAATTGCCAAGCGATTTAGAAAAAAAAGGTGCGGCGTTACATCATGAGCTTGGTATGACACGATTGATTTGGCTTGCGGCTAGTACGCATCCCGGTGAGGAAGAAATTATGTTAGACGCACATCAACTCATACGCGCGCGTTTTCCAACTGCTTTGTTAATTCTTGTTCCGCGGCATCCCGAACGCTTTGATTTTGTCGCAAATTTGATTGCCGAAAAAGAAATGCGCATGGTGCGACGCACGCAACACGTATTATGCGACGACAATACAGTGGTTTATTTGGCCGATACGATGGGAGAAATGTTGCTGTTATTTTCTGCCTGTTATGTTGCTTGTGTTGCGGGTAGTTTTGTCCCCATCGGCGGACATAATGTTATTGAACCAGCTGCATTAAGTAAGCCCATTCTCACCGGGCCATACTTGTTTAATTTTGCAGAAATTACGCATTTTATGTTGGATGCGGGAGGTATGATAAAAGTGCAGAATGCCACGGAGCTTGCACAACAGGTGCTGAAATTTTTTGAAGATCCAGCTTATCGCGAAAGTGTCGGGAAAAACGCGCATGCGGTAGTTGAAAAAAATCGCGGTGCTTTACGACGCCAACTTTATTTAATCGAAACCCTGCTCAATGAAAAATAAAATTATTGCGATAGTCGTTTTTATTTGCTGTCTATTGGCTAATGTGGGTTTGGCTGCGCGCGAAATCATTATGGATAATGATGCTGGCATTGATGATGTCATCGCTTTATTTTATTTATTAAAGCGAGAGGATATCCTAGTTAAAGCGATTACTATCGCCGCAGATGGTAATGCCGATTGCAAGCCGGCTCTCAAAAATATTCATGGCATACTGCAGCTTACACAAAAAACGCCTATTCCTGTGGCTTGTGGCAGCGCCAAACCATTGCGGGGAAATCACCGTTTCCCCCGAATGGTGTTGGAGGAATCAAATACATTGGCGGGCGCTGCGCGTTTTTTGCCGCAAAGCAACGTCAAACAATCTCTGCATGCAGTAAATCTGTTATTAAAAACTCTCCGAGAAGCGCCACATCCCATCACTGTTTTAGCTACCGGCCCTTTGACAAATCTTGCTGAATTAATTTTGAAACATCCAGAGATTAAATCTAAAATTCGCGAGATTTATTTAATGGGAGGCGCGGTTCATGTGGCAGGCAATATAAATGAAGTTGATCCTTCATTGCAAAACGCGTTAGCAGAATGGAATATTTATATTGATCCTTTTGCTGCAGATGTGATTTTTCGTTCGGGCATTCCTATCACACTGGTTCCATTAGACGTCACCAATAAAATTCCAATTAACATGGCGTTCTATCGGCAAGTTACATCTTCAGAAAAATTTATTTACGAATTGTTTCACTTAAATGAAAAAACAATTCGCGATCATCGTTGGTATTTTTGGGACCCACTCGCTGCGGTGATTGCTGCCGATAAATCGATTGCGAAAATCCAGTCGGAAAAATTAAGCGTGGTAGTGCAATCGGGCGCGACAATAGTAGATAAAAAAAATGGAACAACCATCCAAGTCTGTACTGATATTGATAAAACAAAATTTAAGCGGGCGCTATTAGATGTGCTAAACAAATAAAAGCTGGTGGATTACGATGCGAAAAGCGCATCTAATCCACCCTACGTTTTAATTATATGAACGTAGAATGTAGGGTGGATTAGATGCGCTTTTCGCATCGTAATCCACCAATTATAAGAAATTATAAAATTCATTCCGCCTCACTCATCCCTCTCAACCTAATCGGTTCCGATGATCCCCAATCCTTATCATAAAACCCTTTTAACACCCAATAATTAAATGAACTATGCTCCCACTCTCCTGGCGATTTCACCCACCCATGCTTAACCGGATTGTAATGAATATAATCCATATGTTTGCGCCAATCTTCTTCATTATTAATCAAATGCTCCCAAAATCGACGCTGCCAAACTTCTTTTTCGTGGTGATGATTGATGAACGCGGTTATTTCCATCGAAAAATAGCGCTTTATTAAACGCCAACGCGTGGAATAATCCGCATCATTTTCTGGTAATTTCCATAAACAATGCAGATGATCAGGTAAGATCACCATCGCATTTAAAGAAAATGGGTATTTTGTTTTTACCTTATTTATTGCTGTCTTAAGATATTTTACATTTGCAGAGTTAGCAAAAAGAGGTTTTCGCTGATGGGTCACTAACGTAAAGAAATAATGTCCACCCGGTTGGTAGCATCTTTTATATTGGCTCATATATTATTCGCTTAATTTTTTATAAAGAGGGTGATTGGTGGATTACGATGCGAAGAGCGCATCTAATCCACCCTACGTTTTATATTTACAATACATGGGATGTAGGGTGGATTAGATGCGCTTTTCGCATCGTAATCCACCTTCAAGGACTAGCTAGATTAAGAATTGCTGCGCCATTTGCAAATCTTGAAACGCCTTGCTTTTATCCCGGGGACTCCGCAATAAATAAGCAGGATGATACGTAATAATCAAAGGCGTCTTAAACTGCCCATAGGAATGCATTTTCCCGCGTAATTGCCCAAGCGGTATTTTCGTATCTAATAAAAAATGCGCGGCGATACGTCCAACAGCCATCAACAAGGTGGGTTGTATCAAGGCAATTTGCTTCGTTAAAAACGGCGTGCAAAGATTCACTTCTTCGGGTCGAGGATCCCGATTATTCGGTGGACGGCATTTTAAAATATTGGCGATATAGACAGAGTTTCGATCAAACCCTATCGATTCCAGCATGGCATTGAGTAATTGGCCTGCTCGTCCAACAAATGGCTCACCTTGTTGGTCTTCATTAAAACCCGGGGCTTCCCCAATAATCATTAATTTAGCTTGGCGATTTCCAACCCCAAATACCGTTTGAGTGCGAGTCTTGTCTAATCCACATGCTGTGCAATGGGCCACCGCCGTTTGTAATGCTTGCCATTCATCATGAGCAGGAGCGGGGGTATTTTTTAATTGCCAGGGCTGAATTCCCATGGCGTGCAAATAACGAAGTTGGTCGGCGTCCATATAAACAGTCACTTTTTTACATTATAGGATATAATACTAGCAGTTTTCTCGATAAGAACATAAAAAAAATATGTAGGGCAAAGAGGTTTTGATGAAAAATATTGTGGTTTATCCAGGTACATTTGACCCCATTACGTTGGGTCATATCGATTTAATTGATCGTGCTGCCCGATTATTCGATCGCGTCATTGTCGCAATCGCTGTCAGCAAAAATAAAAGCCCTTGCTTTCCTATCGAAGAACGGGTGGCCTTGGCGCAAGAAGTTTTAGCACATCATCATAATGTCGAAGTTTATGGCTTCAGTTCCTTATTGTTAAATTTCATGAAAGAACATCAAGCCAACATTATTTTACGCGGCTTACGTGCCGTATCGGATTTTGATTATGAATTTCAATTAGCTGGCATGAATCGTCAGATGGAGCCGCAAATTGAAAGTTTATTTTTGATGCCTGCTGAAAAATATACCTATATTTCATCCAGTTTCGTGCGTGAAATTGCACAGATGGGTGGGGATATTAAAAAATTCGTGCCTGAGTTAGTGGCGAATGCATTAACAGAAAAATTTAAAGAGTAAGTCGTTATGGCATTAATGATCACTGATGAATGTATTAATTGCGACGTGTGCGAGCCCGTTTGTCCGAATCAAGCCATTTATCAAGGCGAGGTGATTTTTGAAATTAAACCAGCACTTTGTACGGAGTGTGTGGGGCATTTTGCTGAACCGCAGTGCGTTTCAGTATGTCCGGTGGATTGTATTCCTTTAAATCCGGAGCATAGTGAAACGCATGAACAGTTGTTGGAAAAATATCACCGCTTGACAACAGACCCTAACAGTCTGGATCAAGGTTAGGCTACTTTTTCTTCTTATTAACAGGGCTACTACTTCCTACGCCACCGTCTCCTCCTGGCGTCTGTGACATTAGACTACTTATTAAAGTCTCATCAACAGAGGCACTTGATGGTCTACCCAAATCGTGACTTTGAGAGCGAGTTGTCTTCTGTGGTGGTTTGGACGTGGATGATGCAAATAGGTCGTGCAAGCCTCTAGACGTTTTTTTCGCATTGGGAGTCGATGGCCGCTCTATTACAGTCTTAGCTGGCGATAGTTTAGTTGGAGTAAGTTTCTGTTTTTCAGGGGTGCTCGAAGAGCTCGCCATGCTACTGCTTGCTTTACTTGGGGTCAGTGAGCGAGTGGAAGTGCTCACTGAATTCGAAGTAGTGCGTGGACTAAAAGTATTCATAATACTTACGGTACTGTGATTACTGTCTTCGCTAATAGCACTCATCGTGCTAGGAGTCTTATTATGACTCTTGGCATTGCGAGAGTTGCTATGGGTGCTCTCAGCACTAGAATCACTGTCCTTGCTCGCATTACTGTCTTTTCTATGTTTTTTAGAGGATTTGGATAGAGATAGCGCCGTCGGGTTGAATTGTTCTGATTTTCTTGTGTGTGTCATAGTACAAAATAGACAAAATTCTAATTTTCCTAATAAAGCACTTTCTGCATTAGTTAGATTTTTTGCATGTTTTACCTTGCCTTTAAAATCATTAAATAAACGATGCAACTTTTTTTCTTTTTTTGAAAAAGCAGTGGGGCTAGAAAGGTGGGAATATCGAATTAATTTTTCTTCCAGCTTTTCAAAGAAGTCGTTTTCGGCTTTGTTAGATAGCTTAGATTTAAGGGTAGGCATTATTTTACGACATTCTTGAATGGTCTCTAATGCGCGATAAATTGCTATGTCGATAGCATCCTGATTATAGGAGAAAGTTAAGTCCTCGGCCCCTATTTTTTTTACAAACTGAGGAATTTGATTCGTTTGAAAAAGGTAGTTAATACCTTCCGAAAAAACAGTTTCTACAGTCAAGAATTGCTGTAGCTTCCACCCGATTGCTTTCTGACGCAGATCATCAGAAATATTTAATGGTGCTTTATCATCTTTCGCTTCGTTATCAGCCCAGCTACCTGTCTGAGTGGTGATTTCGCAATGAGTTGTTAAAATTTGGCGTATTTCATTAATGGCATGATTCATTCGCTCAATTCGTGTTTCCCGCATTTTTTTAGGTGCTTTTTTATGTGCTTTTTCATCAAAGGTTGATAAAAATGTTTCGCACATGTTCTTAAGCTTTAAGGCAGCAATAAAGGGATCCGGCATAAAGGCTGTTTTTTCCAAGTATCGTTGAAAATGACCACCCGTAGTAGGCGAAAAAAGCAGTGGGATAGACGGGATGCCAGCTTCTTTTTGTTCGGGAATACTTAATGTTCCAAGAACTCTAAAATAAAGATCACGTATATCTTTCTCAAATTGTTCAATTTCTTGGTCAGACGGTTCTATTCTGGCTTGCATTATCAATTATCCTCTTTGCGTGAAGAAACAGTGAGTTATAGTTAACATCGGAGTCTATCGCTCCTTATGAACAGTAATTATACTATATAATGAAAATTATTCACTTTTTATGCTAACTATTTTGCAGGATACGGGATGGTAATCGTCTTCTGTATAAAAAACAGCCAAGTAAAGACTAAGCAGTTATGCTGAATAATTTTTTGCCTCTCTTGTTAATTATGGGTTACAATATGCACACTGGAAGCGCACTCTTAAACGGAATTACTTAATACTATAGGTCTTATTATGTTGAGCTATTATCTTTCTACCCAGAACCCGAATAAACCAGCTGAGCAAAAACTATCTCTCCAAACCCAAAGTACACTAGCTGACCTGGTTTTTGAGCCATTGGAAAAACTACCTTACAATTTTAATGCTCCTCAAAAGACCGGTGGCGACCCTTTTTCTTTAAAAGAATTAGAAAATGGCGATAACTTAACGGCAATGTTGAGCGTGGGTAATCGTGCTCGTGCTCGAGAAATATTGGCTCGATGCGTATGGCAAGAACTGAGCCGGATAACTGACCAATTCCAAAGTAATAAAGAGCGCCAGGGAACAACAGAAGAATTGTGTACTCATTTTATGGCGATAAAGAAGAGGATTGAAATAGCTGCTCAAATTAATAAAAATATCGAAGCCCACTTTAAAAGTATATTCAGTATTTGGAAGACATCCAGTCCTTTGGAAGAAGTCTTTAAACAGATTATTGAGCAATATTGTGAGCAAGAGCCAAAAGCTTTACTGGAAGAGCTAGATAAGCGAAAACAGAAAGATGAGCAAAAGGCAGAAAGACAGAATAGTGATTTCATTTCTCAAGCGCATGAGGCTTCCTCTGTCAATATTACGCCGCATTGTTCATTATCCAGTAACAGCCTGTCACTTCCTAACTCGGGATCAGAACAGCTTGTTTTTAGCACGGCAGGTGATAGCTCAACTTCTCTTGCACGTGGGTTGTTTGACTCTTCGCCTAATGGTTCATTGTCAGTGGGGGCTGAAGAGAGCACTATTCAAGAAAATGCGAATGAGCCTCTTAATAAATTGCTTGAGCAAGAGCGTTTCTTGCGACAGCGCCGCTCTTTCTCTTTAATAAATGCCTCCGAAAGTCAGGATGCTGCTATTAGGCCAGATTCCGCAACTCCTGCTGCTGAGGTATCCAAAAACCGTTCCTCTGTCTCCTCCGACTCGTCAGCTTCTCTTCCCGGGTTGTGGTCGAGAGAAAGAGCAAGATCAATGATTGTTTTCAATCAGCAAACAATAACGAAAGATCGGGTAAGGTCGCAATCAGTGAGTGCTCCGAAGCGAAATTAAAATAGCCTGGGAAACAAACCAAGCTATTATAGACATTACTCGCATAGACCGCCTTCTCCTGCTGGGAAGGCGGTCTATGCAATTTTGGTGTGTGCAGAAAAGAGGGTCTTATATGACTCCGGCGTTGTTTCTTCTGTGCCCTTTTCTTGTGGAAGTCGTTCCATGTGCAGTTTCGCTGTTTCTTCTCGCATTAACGTTGAAGATTTTGTTCAAAGTAGGAAGCGGAGGTCTTTGAGAAACTGCTCCCACAGTTCCGTTTTTTGGACTAGTTTTTGGACTAGAGGGGGCGCTCGTAACTCCTCCATTCAATCGGTTTAGCATACTGTGGGTGCTGCCTGCGCTACTATTGCTATCTGTACTATGAATGCTATCCTTGCTTCCTTGTCTTTTGACGGTAGCAGCTTCTTTTTTCTTTTCATTATTCGATGCTTTTTTTACTTTAACAGGCTCAAATTGTTGTGATTCTCGAGTTAATGTAACAAGGGGAAATACAGCTGTTTTCAACTTAAAAAATTCTTGTTGTTCTTCTCGCGTTTTGGGTTGTATGCTACGACTCAGTTTCGAATCATATTTTTTTCGCAAAGCGTTTAATTCGGTTGCTTTCCCCCGGGCATTTTGGAGGGAGAGAGAGTCGCGTAACTCTTCTAGCTTCTTTTTCAATTTTTCTATTATTTCTTCATCTTTTTGAAGCTTTTGGGAAGGCTTCTTTAATGTCAGAGTGGGCTTTTGTTCTAATTCATTCTTAGGATTTGATGATAGTAAAGGTAAAGGCATCCCTTTATTTTGTTTTACAGTGGGGTGTTTGAATTCGCGATAGGCATTAATAGCTAGAAGTGTAGTTTTAATCTCTAATTTTATGTTGTTAAAGAGATGAGAAGCATAAAAATCTTCATTGGGGCTTTCTTTTCGGCAATTTAAATAGCGAGGAATCACGTCATCGTTTAGAAGACTCACTATGTCATGGGAATATATGCTTTGTAACGTGGATGGCATTAAACTCGTATGGTATTGTTCAAGCACTGCATTGTGGCGAGCACTGTCAATATTTAATAGCTTTGATGCATTGTTAAAAGAGGCAGTGGAAATTGCATTTTTGTCTTGTTTGTTTTCTTCGCTTTCCGGTTTCGTCAAAATTATTTTTTGCATGCCGTCTATTTTTTTATATTCATCTTGTATACACCGCTCCCAGGCAAATACTTGCATGGCTTGTCTAGCGACATTAATTCGATCGCATCGTTTTGCTTCTGGTAATTGCGCGTTATCTGTTGCGAAAGTTTTTTCATTGGGTAACTCTGTACCAAAAAACGCGGCACATATTTTTTTAAGTTCGATAGCTGCAAAAAAAGGTTCGGCAGTATATGCTTTGTAGCTTAAATAATCCTGGAAATGTTTTACAGTTGGAGAATTGGAATAAAGAAGTTTAATTGTTTCTTTTTCTGCTTGATCTTCCGTGGTGAGTGTAAAAGTATGAAGGGCAATATTCAGTTTAAGCATTTCACTTTCAAACTTTACAATTTGCTCATTGCTATATCTTGAATCCATACGTTCCTCGAATTGTAATTAAAATAATAATAAAGGACAGTATAACCTCAAGATGCGAACTTCGTCATCCCCGAATGCTTCTATCGTGGATCTCCTTATTAGCATATCATTACCCACAAGTTTTTTAACAACAAAGAAACGT
>CAZTDR010000022.1:0-37281 GCA_964612855.1 uncultured Coxiellaceae bacterium | reverse complement strand
CGCACACGGGCTCGGGCACGAAAAAGCCAATGCCTTTCCTCATCTATCAATATAAATGTAGGATCTTGATATGCTTCTTTAATTTATTAAGCAATTAGATTTATTGGAATCATAATAAACCTGAATATGATGATAACCCTCATGAGCCAGATTTAATGCTCCTTGACACCATGTCTGCGGACCTTGTGTTGGAGTAAGAAGTACTAAAATGCCGGATGTTTTTTGTAAAGTTTTTACAATGCTACTATTCGCATCGGTATAAATAATGCTTGTCAATGAAGCAAGTTTTGGAAAAGGGTAATAATTTAATTTATCTGCTGTGACTAAGCTAATCATAATAGGATTGTGAGGATCATTATTTGTTAATTCTAATTTGACCGTTGCAACAGACCCATCGCTATTCGGTTGAATGCCAAAAAGCGTGTCGACTGCGCCCAGTAATGAATTTGGATTTAATTGATTATTTACGATCACAGGTTGATCATAACGCAATGCCCAAAACATAATGCCTGCCAGATTATTTTTTAGTACGTACTGCGCTTTGGCGCTTACCGAGGCGGGATTCTCGTAAGAAATAAAGTTGCCCGTGACGTTAGCATACACGCCAGATAATTCTGATCCATTCGTTACAACAGGAATGGCAGTATTATTTTTTAATGAAGCATATTTAAACATGCCGCTACAAGTATTACTCATGCTCTCTCTGTTTATGTTTATGATTTTTATAATAAAGCATGAATATTAGGGAAAGCTTAAATTAAATGGCATAAATTGTCCCCCTTTGCGCACGACAAAAATTCTCAATCGTCGTTCCGCGGCTTGTTCGGCGTTGTTGAATAAATAGAAAAGGAAGAAATAAAACGACACTTGTAGGGGCATGGCGTGCCATGCCCGGCGGCTTCAGCGAGATAGGCAGCGGGCACGGCACGCCGTGCCCCTACAAAAATAGATTTATGCAACAACGCCGGCTTGTCTGCGGGACAACGTTTGTAGCGAGAGCAAAGCGTTTTTGTCCTGTACAACTTACCTAATCCGCAGGAAAATAAATAAAAATGACAAAATAATCAAAGGATTAAAATTTTGTCTCTAGAAGAGGGAAGTAAGATGCGAATTATCTGATGCTATCATGAAAAAAATTTCGATCATTTATGTAAAAATTGCTATATAAAATCCGTAATTGTTTCTCTACACTTTACTCACCAAGCTCAAAAATTCGCTCCGAGTACTCTGATCTTCTCGAAAAGCGCCCAGCATCGCGGAAGTTTTCATTGCAGAATGATGTTGCCCTATGCCTGGCATGATCATGCATAAATGTTGTGCTTCGATGATCACGCCGACGCCGCGGCATTGCGTGATTTCGTAGAGTGCTTCTGCGATTTGCTGGGTTAATTTTTCTTGCACTTGTAAGCGATGCGCGAATATATCCACAAGGCGGGCGATTCTCGAGATGCCGATGATTTTTTGATTGGGGAGGTAGCCAATGTGGCATTTGCCGAAGAAAGGTAAGAGATGGTGTTCGCATAGCGAATAAAGATCGAGGTCTTTTAGGATCACCATGTCATCGTATTCAGCGGAAAACAGTGCGCCATCGACAATTTTTTCCAGTGACTCTTGATAACCACGGGTCAAAAATTCAAAAGCAGCGGCCGCGCGCTTAGGGGAATCGATGAGCCCATCGCGTTGTAAATTTTCACCCGTGCTCATGATGATTTTTTTAAAATGGTCTTCTAGCATGTCAGTGTCCTGAAATTAGCTTTTATCCGGGCGGCCATAATAATTGTCTGCCGCCGAGTAGGTGCGCATGAATGTGAAATACCGTTTGGCCGGCGCTGCGATTACAATTCATTATGACACGATAGCCGTCCTCAGCAATTCCGAGATTTCCAGCAATCGTTTTGGCCGTTTGTATCATATGCCCTAGCAGCGCTGTATCCGCCGTAGATATATCATTAATTGTGGCAATATGCTTGCGTGGAATAATTAATTTGTGATGCGGCGCTTGGGGATGAATATCATCAAATGCGACAACTTTTTCATCTTCATAAATTAATTGGGCGGGAATTTCTCCCGTCGCTATTTTGCAAAATAGGCAATCCATGAGGAGCATCCTTTATCTATTGACGTAGTGTACGAGGTTGTACGGTTATTTTCCAATATTGTTTGAGCTGCCATTACAAGCAAATTTGACGTCTTTTCTATTCTCAAGTAAAGTCTGCACTCTTTTTTAAATTAAACTTTTTGCCTATTTTTTATGACACGCATTTTAAATATTGCTAGCTATAAATTCGTCACGCTTGATCAATTGGATGAGCGCCGCAATGCTTTGTTTATTAGAGCAAAAAGCTTGCAATTGAAAGGGACTATTTTATTGAGTACAGAGGGAATTAACTTAAACTTATCTGGCTTACCCCAAGACATTGCCGATTTTATCGAGTTTCTACAAGGTGAACCTTATTTTGCTGATTTAACATTTCGGCAAAGTTATTCAGATGAGCAGCCTTTCAAACACTTGCGCGTCAAAATTAAACCCGAAATTATCACCTTGCGGCAATCTGATATTGATCCAGAAAAGGCGGCGGCGCCTGCGCTTTCACCGCAAGAATTTAAAAAATGGCTGGATGAAGAGCGGGATATGACCATTTTGGATACCCGAAATGATTATGAAGTGGAATTTGGGACATTCAAAGGGGCAAAGCAGTTAGATTTACACGATTTTAGCGAATTTCCGCAAGCGATTGATCAGGTTTCTCGAGATAAACCAGTGGTTATGTTCTGTACAGGCGGGATACGCTGTGAAAAAGCAGCGATCGTGCTGTTAAAAGCGGGCTACTCCCAAGTATATCAACTTCAAGGCGGGATCTTAAATTATTTTTCAGAAGTGGGCGGGGAGCATTATGAGGGAGAATGTTTCGTCTTTGATCAACGAATCGCCGTCGATCCTACGTTATCTCCTACTGGAACGAAACAATGTCTGGAATGCCAAGGGCCCATCAAGTATCAATCGACTTGTACAACATGCATACCCACAAATCATTTAACCAACTAAAAATTAAGGAAAATTATGGGCTTAGAACATATTGAAACAGGCCGTTCCGTACCGGATGACATTAATGTTGTGATTGAAATTCCCGCGAAAAGTGATCCCGTCAAATATGAAGTAGATAAAAAAAGCGGCATGGTCATGGTAGACCGTTTTGTAGGTACGAGCATGTTTTATCCCTGTGACTATGGCTTTGTTCCTCATACCTTGTCAGAAGACGGCGATCCTGTGGATGTGCTGGTCGTGACACCTTTTGCATTGTACCCTGGTGTTGTTATTCGCTGTCGTCCGATTGGCATGCTGCGCATGACGGATGAGTCAGGCCCTGATACGAAAATTTTAGCGGTACCTGTCGATAAGTTGACTCCGGCTTACAAAGCAATCCATAAACCCGAAGATTTAGGCGCTGAATTTTTAGCTAAAATTAATCATTTTTTTCAACATTACAAAGACTTAGAGCCAGGTAAATGGGTCAAGATCGATGGGTGGGAAGGAGTGGAAAGCGCTAAAAAAGAAATTATGGCTAGTATTGAGCGATATCAGAAGGCTTGATAATGTTAGCGAAGCTGCGCGGGCATGGCACGCCACGCCCCCCTACACCCTTTATCATCGAACTGTAGGGGCATGGCGTGCCATGCCCGCGGCTTCGCTAAAATTTTCTCCCCTTATTTGAGCCTCCAAACCTTAAGGTTACCTTAAGCCAATCTGTTCTTTTTATTATCAATATTCAAAATTTTTCTCAAAAAGTAAGATATACTAAGATGTATAAATAGCCATTTATAAACGAGAGTCATAAATGTTAGTCAATCGTCCGGTTCTTACCTTAAAAAATCATTTAGAAACCTTTCTAAATGAGGAAAAGCGCTCAGCAGAAGCGTTTGTTACGGTACATAGAATCGCACAGGAAAGATCTGACTATGATCAAATGGCTTATACTGAAAAGGTATTGCAAGCCATAAAGCTAGCTTCGCTTCCTCAAAGCGCGACAGCAAGTGATTTAATCGCTGAATTAACTGTCCGGTATAAAACCTTTAAAAAAGCGGAAGAAAGCTTTATCACATCGAAATCAACAGGGCGCTTTACTCAGGCTGCCAAAGAAACCTATCAGCATGCGTTGTACGATTTTGAATTAGCCAAATCGGGACTGCGTGCATTACAAAAAAAGATTTATCAAGATATTGAAACCTGGGCTGCGACTGTCTATCAAAATGCGGAAGTAAAAAGAGATTGGTGGCAAGCCGTTGACACAATTACGTCGCAGTCTATCACTCTCAGTGAACATCCTAAAAAAACGGTTGAAACGAGCATATTAGATAAGCCTATATCTCATTACAAGGGAGATCCTGCCTCTAAAGTTGACTTAAGCAAGGTCTTAAGCCGTGATATGAGCAACTATCTCTTCGTGAAAGAAAAAGGCGAAGGTTATAACAAGCCGGGTATTTATGGCGGAGAATATGTTTGTTGTTTTGCTGCGCAAGGAGCGCACGGTATTGAAATAAAAGTTCAGCGCGTCTTAATCAAGCAAGATACCAGCGGCACCAAAATTCACCACGAAAAAAATATTGCTGAGTTTGCGGCTTCAGAAGTATTGCATGAATTGATCCAGACAGATGATACAGCCAGTATATTTTATGTGCGTGCCCCGTGGAATACGGAAGTGGAAAAACCGGATGAGGCCGACGCTAGTGTTTATATTCTTTCCGTTTTTATCGATAACTTTACCGATCTGTATAAAGATTTATTCGAGCGAAATAAGCTTCCTTCCATAGAAATTTTTTATGCAGAAGCGAGTTTACTTATTCAAGGCATTTATGAGTCATTGAATCCCTTGGAAGAGGAGGACGGAAGGGTTTTAAATGAGTTGCAGAAAAAAATCAAGAAGCCTGGCGTTGAACGAAAGAAAGAGGATATCAGCGAAATATATTTTCATTTACAGCAACTGGAAGAGAAAGTTAAGCGAATAAAAGAACAAGTCGTTAAGCGTAATCTCTTTAAAAATTTGGCTCAGCTTCGAGTTAGTTACGAAAAAATTATCGAAGAACCGCCTTCCGAGCGCCCTAAAGGGTTAAATACATTCGTTGAAGAAATTTTTGGACGAAATTTTACGGCTATTTTCCAAAAAAATATTCTTGCAAAAGACGTCGATGATTTTAGTCCTTCTTCAAATTGTAATTACGATAATTATGCTCCACTGACCGTTGCTTCGTTATTTATTCGCGACTTCGATACGCATACTGCAAACTTCGGAGCCATAGACGTAGGGGGCGAGAGAAAAAGATTAAAGCGCATCGATTTTGGTGCTGCGTTTAAAGATTTTGATGAAGAAGTTCATATACATTCTCATTCAAGACATCTTCCTCGATTTGGGCCTACAAATCATATTCGTGAATGGCCGCGCGCACTAAGAACGAATATTACGTTCATTAATGAGTTAAAAAGGCAAGCAAGCTATCCCTTGGAAAAGTTGTCTGATTCTTTTGATCGTGTGCTTGTTGAAACCATGGCAATGTATGGCGGCACCGTGCCGCTTGAAAGATTTGCAAAACACGTTGGCTTAAATGTTAAAAATTTAAGGAAAAACCTTAGCTCGAGATCTCAGGGTTATCGTGATCGATTAAAACACGCAATACACTTTCATTTGAAAGATGTGATGCGTTCTCGTCAAGTGTCCATGAGAAATTTGGCACTGGAATTTGAAATAAGTTTGTATGCTAAGCGCGATAAAGAGTCGGGAAGAATAATACCGAATGATGCGCTGACAGAGCTTGTCAAAAAAAACCCGACTTATTTTGTGAATAATAAATTGCATTTCCGCCATGCTCGACAACGAGGATGGGAAACATTTTATCGAAGGAAAAAAGCTTCTTACCGGGAAGCCATGCAAATTTACGCAAATGCTATTTTGGAACAAAGTGATGTATTGTGTCCTGTGTTGAAGAAAAATTTCGACTGCCCTGACAAACTAGTGCGTGCCGAATTATTGCTGACGCAGTTAAAAATAATGACCCGATTTGAGTCAAATCCAGACCAGCAAAAACAATTGAAAGAAGAAGCAGAAAATTTATCTTGGATGATAAGTAAATATCGCCGACAACGCGGACGTCTTTCTAACATTTTGCATGACACAAGTTCCCGGCATTTAATTTCTATGTGTGATAAAAGTTATAATGCGATCAAGATGTCTTATGAGGCATTGCCTGCTAATCAAAAAATACAAATTGATCAAGCGATGGATAGCGGCGAATTGGATTTTTCACAATCCTCGCAAGTAAGGCAATACTGTGATCGCCCGAAACACGGCATCGTTAACCAAGAGAATACACACAAATCCAATCATTCCGTTATGCCTGTTTCGTCTTTATCGGCCGCAGCACCCGTAGAATCGAAATTGCCCTCAATAGAAAAAGCACCTTCAGTTTCTCCTGTGCCTCTGAACATTCCCTCTGCTCCCGAATATAGCGTATCAGTTATGCTCGATACGCATAAAAAATTAGCTGAAAGTACGGCGCTGGTGGTGAAATCTACCGATGCTGTTTTGGAATCGATTGTTGCTATGTTGGTGATTTTGTCTGACGTACAGGAAAAACTGGGCAGCACTAATAATACGGCGAAGCAAGCGTTGGCAAAATATAGTCTTTTCCAACCTAAAATGGTTGAGAAAGTTAGCGAAGAATTTTCACGTACGAAAGGATCGGCACCTGCGGCATAGTTGATTGGAGAAAAAACATCGGAATCCACCAAACAATACTGCCATTTGATTATATTTGGTGGATTACGATGCGAAAAGCGCATCTAATCCGCCCTACATTTTTTCTATAAGTTAGCGTTTTGGCGTTAAGTTTCTCTTAAGAATAAAACAGTACACTATTCTCTCAGTGTGTTATTTCTCACAAAAAGTCACAAAGAGTGGCTATTAGTAAGTTTCGAGATTAAATAGATAATTATCGCGTTCCATAGAGAATTCAAGGTGTATTGTGTTTAATAAATCAATGAATAAGAAGCATCACACCCTTAGCTTTTTTGAAGCGGTATGTCTTATTGCTGCGATTTATGTCATTTGTCATTTGCTTCGACAAGATGATATTTTTTCTATTTCCATTAATTCGGCTTGGGTTTGGTTTAGTCATTTGTCCCCGCACTTCCATGTTGTCGCCGTTGCTTTGCTACCGGTGTATGTTGCATTAATGATTTTTGGTACCGCTATTCTGGCAATGTTTCTCGGTTCTAGGCTCCAACGTTGGATCAATCAACTTTTTTGCAAATAGAAAGCCTTTCATTTGTAAGCATTTGTCCATTATCTTTGTAGGATAATCACCATTTCAGTTCTTGTCGAATTATTTCAACCTATTGAAAAATAAAAAAATAGGCTTGTAAATTTTCTAGTTTTTCCGCGTATAACGATTATTTCTTAGTAATAGGATTGTTAGGCGAATTTCTTTTGCTAAGATAAAAAGCGCTCAGGGATGATGTTAAGGACCGGCTACATGGATCGGTGCTTTGGCAAGAGGACTAGTCTACCAAGGATTGGTAGAAGGGCTAGGATGCCTGGGTAAGGAAACTGGGGCAGTTGCAAGACTGCCCGTTCTTTTTGAATATTACAAAAGAGTGGCTATTTCTTCCCCAAACTTGACTACAACATTTTCTTGTAACGATTTTCGCCACGCGATTGCATTTTTTGGAAATAAGAGAATGACCGTAGAACCCATTCTGAATAAGCCTAATTCCGCGCCCCGCTCTAGTGTCATGCCTTCTGCATCATAGTGTTCCATTACAATTTTATCGCTCTTCAAGTAAAGCGAGGGTGACCAGACTGTTTGAATGCCGCTCACTAACATGGCGCCAACAAGAATAATGGCCACCGTTCCAACCGCTGTTTGAAATAAACAAATCAAACGTTCATTACGGGCAAATAAGTTAGGGACGGTCTCTGCTGTTAGCGTGTTTACTGAAAATAATTGACCGGGAACATAAATTGTCTGAATCAGCTTGCCAGTGATGGGCATGTGAACGCGGTGGTAATCTTTTGGCGCAAGATAAATCGTTGCAAAATTTCCATCTTCAAACTGCGAAGCTAAGGCTGCCGATCCGCCTAATAACGATAGAGTCGAATAGTTAAAATTTTTCGCCTGTAAAATGGTATTTTTTTCAATGCGCCCTATTTGACTGATGCTGCCATCGGCGGGGCAGGCTAATAGATCAGGCGCTTCTACAATGGGGCGCACGGCGGGTTTTAATTGGCGAGTAAAAAAGCTATTAAAATTCGGATAATCCGCTAAGTTTTCTGATGCGGCTTCACTTAGATTGACGTGATATTTTCGAATTAACCGTTTAATCGCCCAATTTTTAAACCATTGCCAGCGGCATTCTGCGAGCCAACCAATGAAACGCGTAAGAGTGTGCTGCGGGCAGCAATATTGAATCAGGGTTTTGAGTGGTTTTGTCATGTTAAGAATTTATCTCTCTAATTATAGCGGTGTGAGAAGAGGGTAACTAAGTCGCTACGCATATAAGAAATGTAGGGTGGATTAGGCGCTTTTTGCCGTAATCCACCAGATCAAATTAAATAGCAGTAATATCTGGTGGATTACGGCAAAAAGCGCCTAATCCACCCTACATTTCTTATCTTCTAAACCGGCAGTATAATGAGAAATCTTGGGTTTTAGAATAGGCTCTTATTCTCGGTGAATATTCATAATTAAAAACATAAGTAACACCGTCAATGCCAATACTAGCCACTGCTTGGCAAATGCAACATGCCGAGTAGCCTCTATGCCGTTAGCCATCCATAGCCATTCTCGTGCAAAACCATAACGACTGCTGGGGCTCAGCAATAAAATATAGGGGTAAACGGGATTATTAATTGCCTTGCTAAATTTTTCTAAGTTTATGTTTTTACTCTGCAAAGGCCAGCGTATATTATTTTCATCAAATTCCGAGCCAAACATAAAATAATTTAACGGCTGGAATAATACACCCGTGATAGTGATGCCATCTGTCGTTGTTCCAATATCCGTAATACGTTCCGGGTCACCTGCAATCCATCCGCGATTGACTAAAATTTCTTTAGAAGAATTGGCGGGCCGAAAAGGCGTTAACACTTGAAAACCACGTTGGTTTTTATACATCCGATTTATTATCAAGATAGAGTGTGCATCATCAAACGTACCTTGCAGTTCGACGGGATAAAAGCGCCAATCTCCACCTTTGTCCAAATCATCTGCTTGAATGGGGCCCAGTAAGAGTCGTTTATTGATGAGATCAATTGTTTTGCCTGTGTTAGCCGCAGCTTGCCATTGCCATAAGCTTAATGCTAATAATACGAGGATTAAGATGAGAGTAATGAGGGTAAATTTGGGTGTGAAAAAATAACGGTTTCCGAATACACTAAAACTGAAAGACATATCAAACACTCCATTGTCTTGTCTCGTCGAAAGCAAGAATTACCTAGCTACGTAGAATGAATTATAGCGTTCGAATGGCGGCAAGGTCGACCTTATTTTTCATAAAAAAAGCACAGAAATAGGCTCGCTATTCGAATATTCTAAATTGTTAAACTTCGGATATTGAGGATATAATCCAAAATACCTATTGGTAGCGTTCTCAGAGGGTTATTATGCTAGTCAAACTGATTATTATTCTTTTTTTGCTCGTTATCATTTATAGCTTAGGCAGTGCACTTTATTATTTGGCACATGAACGAAATGACGCAGATGCAAGCCGTGTGATTAAAGCGCTGAGTTGGCGAATTGGTTTGTCTTTACTGTTATTTATTTTATTGTTTGTTGCTTACGCTTTAGGTTGGATCCAGCCGCATGGTATTGGGTAGCCAGAGCTAAGGAGAGAATATGGGTTTCAAAGGAATGAGCTTCGGATCTTTATTAGTATTGTTTTTAATTATTACTTTATTATTTGGCACGAAACGCTTGCGCGAATTAGGCAGTGATTTAGGCGCGGCGATCAAAAGTTTTCGTAAAAGCATGCAGGATGAAAAAGATAAAGAAGGAAATTGACACTGTGTCATCCCCGAATGCTTCTATCGGGAACCCGTCTATCGTTAGGAAATCTCGATAAAAACACTCGGGGCGCAGAACTACTAAACAAGGAATGTGCATGTCAATCAACGTGAGTGAAATTATTGTTATCCTATTTGTTGCGCTCGTCGTGATTAAACCTGAGCGTATACCTGAAACAGTCTATACATTAGGGCGATGGTTAAAAGGATTGCGCGCATTTGCCGCGAACATTCAGCAAGAAATTGAAAAACCTTTAGAGCGTTTCAATTCTGACCATGAACGAAAATAAATCGCCACTCATACCCTATATCATGGAGTTTCGCCGACGTTTGCTGCGGTGCTTATTAGTCTTGTTTGGTGTTTTAATAATCTTGCTTTATTTTTCTAACCAGACATACACATGGCTTGCTCTTCCTTTATTAAAACAATTACCAGAGCATCATGGCTTGATCGCGACGCATATTGTTTCCCCTTTTTTTGTACCTTTTCAGCTAACCTGGATTCTCGCTTTAGTGGTAACCATGCCGTTTTTTCTTTATCAATTATGGGGGTTTATTGCCCCCGCTTTATATCAACGTGAGCGAAGATTAGTATGGCCATTATTATTGTTTAGCATAGTGTTATTTTACGTAGGCATCGCGTTTGCTTATTTTATTATTTTCCCGCTGGTTTTTTTCTTTTTTGCGCATTCTGCGCCGCAAGGGGTCAGCGTCACGCCTGATATTAGCCAGTATCTTGAGTTTACCCTGCAGCTTTTTTTTATGTTTGGCCTTATTTTTGAAGTGCCTATTATTACTATTTTGCTATTATGGACGGGTATCACGACGCGTGAAACACTTATTAAAGTGCGCCCCTATGTCATTGTAGGCGCGTTTATTCTAGGCATGTTATTTGCACCACCCGATGTATTATCTCAAACTCTATTTGCCATTCCATTGTGGCTGTTATTTGAAGTTGGAATTTTCATGTCACGCTTTTTTGTGTCGCAGGAGGTATATGACATCCAAAGAAAATGAAGAAGAAGTGATTGATGCAGCGCGCCGCTGTTTTTTGCGTCGTGCGACAACTGTAGTGGGCGGAATTGGTGCAGCCGCCGCAGCAGTGCCTTTTATTTCTTATTGGTTGCCAAGTGCCGATACCGAGGCGGCAGCGGCCCCGGTAAAAGTTGATATTAGTATGCTCGAGCCCAAACAACAATTAACGGTACCTTGGCGTGGGCAACCGATTTGGATTATTCGCCGCACGCCTGATATGTTGGCAGGGTTGCCGGAATTAAATTCACAATTGCGTGATCCTGATTCATTAGAAGACCAGCAACCTATTTATGCCAAAAATATTCATCGTTCGATTAAACCTGACTATTACATTGCCATTGGCGTTTGCA
Organism: uncultured Coxiellaceae bacterium; assembly: GCA_964612855.1. Lineage (GTDB taxonomy): Bacteria > Pseudomonadota > Gammaproteobacteria > DSM-16500 > DSM-16500 > DATIJJ01. The sequence goes on along the minus strand of CAZTDR010000022.1, from coordinate 25,844 downwards.
CGCATTTAGGCTGTATTCCCAATTATCGTCCTGATATAGGCGGTATTTCACCCGATTGGCTCGGCGGCTTTTATTGTCCTTGTCACGGATCACGTTATGATTTGGCGGGTCGAGTTTATAAGGGCGTGCCAGCTCCCTTAAATTTAAAAATTCCGCGCCATATGTATTTGAGCGAAAAAGAAATTATGATAGGGGAAGATCAGGACGGGATGGAAGGAACTTGAATTATTGTCATCCCCGTCTTTTTATCGTTATCCCCGACAAAAGCATTCGGGGATGACACAGTTGAAGCAGAAAAAACCATTAGCACGGAGTGCTTATGTCAATGACAAACAATTTTTTTCACTGGTTTAACACCCGTTTTCCGTGGAAAGAATTCAATGAAAAACATCTTGCTGGTTATTATGCGCCCAAAAATTTTAACTTTTGGTATTACTTCGGCTCATTTTCTTTATTAGTACTATTGAATCAAATTATTACCGGTATTTGGTTAGCTATGGAGTATGTGCCTACTGCAGACGGCGCTTTTAATTCTATCCAACATATTATGCGTGAAGTGCGATACGGTTGGTTATTGCGCTTCATGCATACGACAGGCGCTTCCGCTTTTTTTATCGTAATTTATTTACATATGTATCGGGCTTTGATTTATGGTTCCTATCAAAAACCGCGTGAATTGTTATGGCTGATTGGCATGGTGATTTATTTAATACTATTGCTAGAAGCGTTCACCGGCTATGTTTTGCCATGGGGTCAAATGTCTTATTGGGGTGCTGCGGTCATTACCTCATTCGCCAGCGCTATTCCTTACATTGGAAAATATATTGTCGTATGGTTGCGGGGCGATTTTATGATTTCTGGCGTTACGCTTCATCGCTTTTTTTCGTTACACGTGATTGCCGTTCCTCTTTTGATTTTAGGGTTAGTATTTATTCATTTGGTAGCATTGCATTATGTCGGCTCTAATAATCCAGACGGAATTGATATCAAAAAGAAAAAAAATCGCGCTGGCCATCCAGAAGACGGCATTCCTTTTCATCCCTATTACACGGTTAAAGATTTATTTGGCGCAGTGGTATTCTTGCTAGTATTTTCAGCCGTGCTATTTTTTTCGCCAAAAATGGGAGGCTATTTTTTGGAGCCCGATAATTATTTGCAGGCTGATCCGCTTAAAACACCTGAACATATTATGCCTGTTTGGTACATGACACCTTTTTATGCGATTTTACGCGCAATTCCCAATAAGTTTTTAGGATTATTGGCAATGGCTGCCGCGATTGGTTTACTGTTTGTTTTACCTTGGCTCGATCGCAGCCCAGTGCGTTCTATCCGTTATAAAGGGTTGTATTCTAAAATAGCCATCGTCATATTTGTCGTCTCTTTTATAGGATTAGGTTATTTAGGAATTGTGCCGGTTTCATCCTTGCGCACTTTCCTAGCGCAACTTTTTACCGCAGGGTATTTCCTGTTTTTTCTCAGCATGCCTATTTATACGCGACGCGAAAAATGTCAAATTCCTCCCACGCGAGTCACCTTATCATGAAATATTTTATCATTTTAATGCTTTTATTTGTCGGATGTTCAACGTATGCAGAAGAACAAACGATTGCATTAGAAAAAGTGAAAATTAATTTACAGGATAAAAAATCCATTGTGCGCGGCGCAAAATTTTTTGCTAGCAATTGTATGGTTTGTCATACGATGATTTATTTGCGCTATAATAAAGTAGCGCAACAAGCAGGCGTCCTCTATGAAAAAATGCCAACGCAAGTGAAAAAATGGCCGTTTGATGTTACACCACCGGACTTGTCACTGGAAGCAAATGTCCGTGGTGTGAATTGGATTTATACGTATCTACATAGTTTTTATGTTGATCCAACTCGTCCTACGGGCTTTAATAATTTGTTAATTCAAAATACAGCGATGGCAGGTATTCTTGCCGCCTTCCAGGGCCAGCAAGTTTTAGTTAAAGATAATGATAACAAAAAGTCAGCGCGTGTATTGGATGGCGAGCGAGAGTGGTATGATCACTTAGAATTGCAAACGAAAGGCTCCATGACGCCACAGGCGTTTGATGAAACTATCACGGATGTCGTGAATTTTTTAGCGTACGCAGCCGATCCTTATTCTGTAGAACAAGTTCGTATGGGTTATTGGGTAATGGGTTTTTTATTATTGCTATTGGTGTTGTGTTATTTTTTGAAAAAAGAATATTGGAAAGATATTTATAACAAAAGCCAGAGGAAGAGATAAGATGCGAGCTAAAAAGTTATCTAAGCTTTACATTCTTTACTTAAAGGCGCTCAATAAGCTGCAATCACGCATTTTAATTTGTTATGTCGCTCAAGATTTTTTAAATAAAAATTTTTATTACGAGCGAAAAATTTATCAAGCTAGACTGCGTTTATTTACCATCATGAAAAAAATTCGCTTTATCGTTGAGCAAAAAGCAAACTCTCATTTAAGTGCGCTTGAAAATTTGTATGAAATTGTATTTTCCTTAAATATCCTAAAGCTACGCGCTTCAGATCCCAGTGTTTTTGAAATTTGTCGTGCTGAAATAGAGCGCATATCGCGAAGTTTTTCGATAGCTTTGCAAAAAATGGGTATCTTTATTGCGCAGCAAGAAGGGGAGGGCAAAAAAATTTCTCTCGAAAACGTGACTGATACAAAGACACGTATTTTGCTGGATAACATGGCTAAAGCAATAGGTCAGTTTTCACAAAAAATCGATGCCTTTGAAGAAGTTTATCGCAGCACCTTGCAAGTGGTCACGCCTGAGCCCATTTTTTTTCTTTTTTTTCTACAGAATTTAATGGCTTTACGTGAGAGTCTTGAATCATTTTTTTTAGGTTTATTGAATGACGGATCTCTTTAAAATAAAAATGTTTCGTTTATTATTCAGTTTCGGCTTGGCGCTCATTGCTGGATTAATCGCCACGTATTTCTTCGCCAAGACTGACTGTTTTCTCATTCCGCTCACCGCGTTGTATGTCATGCAAACATCGGTGGGAAGTTCATTTTATCAAGGTATGATGCGATTTTTAATGGTGATGGCAATAATTACAATTGCCGCTGTTGCTGTGATGTCGATGCAGTTTTTTTATGAAATGGCGAATGATGTATTAATAGGCGCTGTCATTGGTATTGGGGCCAATCTTATTTTATTGCCACGACGGCCTGATATGGAATTTCGGGAAAAAATCCTACCTGTCATTAAAGTATTTAATGACTATTTTTCATTAGTTATTGATCAACTATTGCAGCAAGACAATGCTGAATTTAATAATATGAAACTCGAGCAAGCTTTATCCAAATTACCTGAGTGGGTTTATGAGCCGGGTTTTGATAGTGGGTTGCGCAGTGGTTATCGATTTTTCCTAAGCAAAATCGAACAAATCAGCGATTTGTTATTTTCTATGCACCATTTAGTTCGCTATTCTTATGACAAAGAATTAATAGCCAAGTTGAGACCGGCATTATTGCCTTATGTAGAAAATGTGAATCAATTCTTTCTTGCTGTTATTTCAGTGTTGGAATTTAAAAAAATTACTGAAAAACCGAGTGATTTAGAAGATGAGATGCATGCTTTGCAAAAACAATTATTTCAGCTCGTCCCTTCCAGTTTGGAATTGTTAGATATGCGGCGCGATTATGTTTATTTGGCTGAGTTTATTTATGATTTGAAAGAGTTGCGGAAGTTGTTATTGAAGCTGGGAGAGGCGTTGAGGTAATGTAGGGGCACGCCGTGCCCCTACAGGATGAATTTAAATTTCTTTATCTAGACTTTTCACCACTGGGCGCTCATCCAAGCTTTGTTCGCCGGGATAAAGTGTTTCCGCCCCCCATTCTGACCAAGAGCCATCATACAAAGCGTGTTGTGGATGCTCCATCAGTTCCAGCACGAAATTTAATATAGGCGCTGTGATGCCAGAGCCGCACGTTGTAATAATGGGCGCAGATAATTCAACGCCGATGTCCGATAATAACCGACGAATTTTTTCTAAGGGCAAAAAAGCGCCTGTCTTATCAAAAAAAGACGTATAAGGAAAGCAAAAACTATCAGGGATATGGCCGCTGCGTAATCCCGGTCTCGTTTCTGGGTTGCCTGCGTAGCGTAGTGCGTGACGTAAATCGACAATTTGTTCGCTAGGATGTTTCAGGTTATTTTTTATATCCGCGAGTGAACGTAACAATTGTCGCTGGAATTTAGCGGAATAATTTTTTGCCTTGGGCACCGATTCGCCTGTCGCGAGCTTGCCACCATATTGTTCCCAGGCGTTGCGACCACCATTTAAAATATATAACTGATGGGTGTTATGGCCAAAAATTCGAAACATCCACAGCGCACGACAAGCCGAATGCAGATCGCTATTGTCGTAAAGGATAATTTTAAAATCATCACGAATGCCCAAGCTGCCGAGTTTTTCATTTATCAAATTTTCATCTTGGATTAATGTATTAGGAAGAGAGCTTGATGGATCGTGAAATAAACTAATATCAAAAAAATGTGCATCCACAATATGTTTTTCAACAAATTCTTGGTGCGCATTGCGCCCACTGTCGGGCAAATGATAGCTTGCATCCAAAATAATGAGCGATTTTTGATTTTTTCGGAATTTATCGAGTTGTGCTGCGTTAATTAACCATGCCATTATGACCACCCTCTTATAGTTGGTCAGTATTATAACCAATAAACGAATATAAATAAAAATAACCATACGACATCGACAAAATGCCAATACCAGCTCACGGCTTCAAACCCAAAGTGATGCTCTGCTCGAAAGTGACCTTTTAAACAACGAATTAAGATCACAATCAGCATGATGAGGCCGAGGGTCACGTGCGCTGCGTGGAAGCCGGTCAGCATAAAGAAAGTAGTACCGTAAATCCCACTTTTTAAAGTTAAATTCAACTGCGTATAAGCTTCAGTGTATTCAAATGCTTGGCAGAGTAAAAATAATAAGCCTAATAGAATCGTCATGACTAATCCCAAATTAATTTGCCAGCGACGATTTTTTTGTAATCCCCATTGCGCCCAGGTGACAGCCACGGCGCTACTTAACAATAGCAAGGTGTTTAAAGCGGGCAGCCCCCAGGCCGGAATGATAGCTTTTGGCCCGATAAAGAGCGTCGGGTTCGGATTTTTTAATAATGGCCACACGGCCTGAAAGGTCGGCCATAATGTCGCATGCGTGAAATTATTCGAGGCGGTTCCTGCCAAAATAGGGAGAACAACAACCCGTGCATAAAAGAGCGCACTGAAGAAAATGCCAAAAAAAGCCAATTCGGAAACAATAAACCATACCATGCCGAAGCGATATGACCGATCCATTTGTTTACTATGTAAGCCTTGCTCGCTTTCTTGAATAACTGCCCCAAACCAACCAAACATCATATAAGTTAACAACATAGCGCCTAACATAAAAAAATAATGGCCATACCAATGATCGTGCAAAAGAGTAATGGCACCGACTAGCAGAAAAAATAAGCCACTGGACCCGATAATCGGCCATTGGCTGGGCGCCGCTATAAAATATTTTTTGGTCGTTCTATATTTTTTCATGCTATTTTCCTTCGGGGATGACGGCTAGTTGGGCACTCGGAGATGATACTTGAAACAGCGTATAAGCCAACGTGATAACAGAAACATCTTCCGGCAACGCTGCATCGATTTGAAAAATAACAGGCATTGCTTTTGCCTCACCTGCCGCAAGTGATTGTTGTCGAAAGCAAAAACATTCTAGTTTATGAAAATATTTTGCACTGAGCGGGGGTGCAAAACTAGGAACAGCTTGCACCATCATTCGGTGATGTGAATTATTTTTCGCATAAAATACCATCTTACTTTTTTCATTTAGATGTACGATGAGATGATTTTTTTCCGGATAAAAATCCCAAGGCAAATTTTCATTATTGGTTGCGACAAATTGAATGGTGATAAGACGTTCTTTATTAGGGTTATTTGCATAAGTATTGTTAACTTCGGCGACATTAATTCCGCCGTTTAATCCCGTGATTTTGCAAACCACGCGATAAAGTGGCACTAATGCAAAACTGAAGCCAAACATTAAAATCACGCAAGCAATAGCAAGCGCGATAGTTTTTTTTATTCGGTTAGACATGGCGGTGTCTCAAATGTGTGGTAGGGCGCCGGTGAGGGAACGGTCCATTCTAAGCCACGGGCGCCACTCCATACTTTGGCTGGGGCTTTTTTCCCGGAGCGAATTGTCATGATAATGTTATAAAGAAAAATGAGTTGGGCAGCACCTAATATAAAAGCACCGATACTCGCAATAAAATTAAAATCCGCATATTGCAGCGCATAATCGGGAATACGGCGCGGCATGCCCGCTAACCCTAAAAAGTGCATAGGAAAGAAAGTGACGTTCACAGCAATCGTGGTTAACCAAAAATGAATTTGGCCTAAACGTTCATTGTAATAATGCCCAGTCCATTTAGGCAGCCAATAATAAATGCCTGAAAAAATCGTAAATAAGGCGCCAGTGACCAGTACATAATGGAAATGGGCGACGACAAAATACGTATCCGTGTATTGATAATCTGCGGGTACGACGGCAAGCATCAAACCAGAAAATCCCCCGATTGAGAATAAAAAAACAAAGGCAATGGCAAATAACATCGGTGTTTGAAAAGTCAGTGAACCGCGAAACATCGTGGCCACCCAATTAAATACTTTGATCCCGGTGGGGACCGCAATCAACATGGTGGTGCTCATAAAAAAGATTTGTGCAGACAAGGCGAGTCCGGAGGTAAACATATGATGCGCCCAGACAATAAAAGATAAAAAGGCAATCGCTGCTGTCGCAAAGACCATAAATTTATAACCAAATAATTTTTTATGGCTGAAAGTGGGGATGACTTCTGAAATAATGCCAAATCCGGGTAAAATCATGATGTAAACTTCGGGATGAGCAAAAAACCAAAATACATGCTGATAAAGAACAGGATCCCCGCCACCGCCGGCATTAAAAAAACTCGTACCAAAATGGCGATCAAATAAAATCATCGTAACGACACCCGCTAATACTGGCATGGCCGTAATTAATAAGAAGGCCGTGATTAACCATGTCCATACAAAGAGTGGCATTTTCATCAACGTCATGCCAGGCGCGCGTAAATTGAGAATGGTTGCCATAATATTAATCGCGCCCATGATGGAAGACATTCCCATTAAATGAATAGCGATCACTAAAAAGTCTGTGCTAGGCGGTGCATACGTCGTGGAGAGCGGTGCATACATAGTCCAGCCAAAATTGGGTGCGCCGCCTGCCATGAATAAGGTGCTTAATAAAATAGAAAAAGCGAAAGGCAGAATCCAGAAACTCCAATTATTTAAGCGTGGTAAGGCCATATCGGGAGCGCCAATCATGAGCGGCACCATCCAATTGGCTAAACCCACAAACGCAGGCATGATCACTCCAAAAATCATAATCAAACCATGAAGCGTGACGAGTTCATTATAAAAATTAGGATTAAAGAGATTAAAGCCGGGACGTAAGAGTTGCGCGCGAATGAGTTCTGCCATCATTCCGCCAATAAAAAACATCACGCCGCTGAAAATGAGATATAACGTACCAATATCTTTGTGATTGGTGGTGAATAACCAGCGTGCAAGCCAGTTGGAAAATCCTTTTTGTAGGGGGTGGTGTGTGGTTGTCATAGGGGCTCCCTTTTTACTTCCTCCCTCTTAAACTTGCTCTTTCAAGAAAAAGATTAAGAAGTGAAAAATACTAATTTTATTTCTTCCTTACCGCGGCAATATCGGCTGGCTGTACTAATGAATTCGTGTTATTCCCAAATGCATTACGTTCATAGGTGATCACCGCTGCTAACTCTTCATCATTATATTGGTCTTGAAAGGCCTGCATTGCGGTACCAGGGCGGCCGTGCATCACGATATCAATATGCTTATCTACAGGCCCTAAAGCCATGGGGCTATTCTTCATGGCGGGGAAGGTGGGCGGCATGCCGGTACCGTCGGGTTTATGACAGGTTGCGCAGATACCAAGATACACTTGCTCGCCGTGTTGCATGAGTTCTGCCAAGGTTAATTTTTTCACTGCGGGAGTTGTGGTAATCGGTGCTGATGCTGTTGTTTTAGTAGCAGATTGGGTGACGCTTACTGCAGCAACCGGTAGTTTTTCACCTTTCTGTTCAGCAACCCAGGCTTTAAAATCTTTTTCAGTCAGAGCGATGACCACAATGGGCATGTAACCATGATTAAGTCCGCACAATTTTGAACATCGTCCATAATAAACTCCAGGTCGGTTGACTTGAGTCCATGCCGCATTAATAAAACCCGGGATAGCGTCTTGCTTGACGCCTAAATCCGGCACCCACCAACCGTGAATGACATCGTTGGCGGTGATTAAAAAACGAATTTTTTGATGAATGGGTATGACGAGCGGATGATCAACTGCTTGTAAATAATTTTTATCTTTGGGTGGTTGGCCGAGTGGGGTGGCATTGTTACTAAAAAAATGTATGTTTTGGTCTAGATAATCATAACGCCAACGCCATTGATAGCCAGTTATTTTTATCGATAAGTCGGGTTCAGAAAAATCATGGATATGTCGAAGCACTCGCGTAGCGGGTATTGCCATGGCGACTAAAATAAGAAAGGGGATGACGGTCCATGTGACTTCTAGCCAAAAATGTTCATGAAAATGGGCGGGTTTTGCGCCGCGTGATTGGCGATGGAACAAGATTGAATAAGTCATGACGCTAAATACCACTATTCCAATGGCAACACATATCCATAAGATCATCATGTGTAAATGGTAAATATCATGGCTTAAGGGGGTGACACCCTCAGTTAAATTCAGCTGTGGTGTCGCATACACGCCGCTGCTTGCGAGTAGGAGATTAAACAGTGTACATTGTGCAACGAATTGAATCCGCATTTTTTACCATCCGTGGTTTTTTTAAAAATTATACAGTGAGGAGTGAGACGATGCAAAACAACTCAGATAGTAACGTAGAATTATTACGCGAATTGCTCGCAGAAAGGCGTTCTGATCGGCGTTGGAAGAATTTTCGGTTTTTTATTATCTTATTGGTCATTGTTGCAATGGGTTTTTTGATTTTTTCGTCATCGAACGCGCCGACCGTCGTTCATGATGGCAAAAAAGGCTATGTCGCGTTAATTCGATTAGATGGAATGATTGGCCCGGGAGAGGATTTTTCGTCAGATAACGTATTACCTATCTTGGAAGATGCATTTAGGGATAAAGACGCTAAAGGTGTTATTTTAGATATTAATTCGGGCGGGGGTACGCCTGTGCAAGCATCGATTATTCACGACGCGATTTTAGAATTAAAAAAGAAATATCACAAAAAAGTGATTGTAGTGGGTGAAGATATGATGGCATCCGGTGCTTATTTTATTGCTGTAGCGGCAGATAAAATTTATATCAATCCTAATACCATCACAGGTTCCATCGGGGTCATCATGAAGGAATTTGGCTTTCCGGATGTGCTGAAGAAAATTGGGATAGAGCGTCGTGTTTATACCTCCGGTGCTAATAAAGATCGACTTGATCCTTTCTTGCCGCAAAATCAGGAAGATATTCATAAAATTCGTCAAGTCATTAGCGAAATTCACGCTAATTTTCAACAAGCGGTCGAGCAGGGTCGGCAAGGTAAGTTACATGGACAAGCCTCTGAATTATTTTCCGGCGATTTTTGGTCGGGTCAAACTGCATTGAAACTGGGGTTAGTGGATGCGTTAGGAAATTTATCTGATGTAGTGCAGAAGGAATTTAATGCGTCTGGCTATAAAGATTATAGTAATAATCAGTCGCTTTCCCGTGCATTGAAAAATCAATTAGGTATGACGCTCAAAATGGCGTTGGGTGGGGAAGGTATGAAGGTGTTAGAGCAGGTTTAAATGAAAGCTTTGGTAGGGTGGATTAGACGCGCAGCGTCGTAATTCACCTTTTCAACGCTGCTTGGTGGATTACGACGCTGCGCGTCTAATCCACCCTACATTTAATTATTTGTATTGATCCCCTACCATCGGGCTCTTCGCGGTTCGAATAAACCGCGGTGCATTCATCGGCACGGGCAATTCATTCGTCTCGCTCCAAACAGGAATCACGCTGCCTTGATCTGCGGAATAGCGTGAAACAATATTGGGTGAACCAAAGAAATAAATGCTGCTGTTATTGATGGCAGAAGCAAAAATTTTCTTGTCTGCAGAAATATTCGCATGCGAGTAATCGCGAGTTTGCACATAGACGTTCCCGCCATGTAAATATTGACCAGCAAAACGGGCATTATTGGAAAGAGTTAAATCTAAGTTGGTTATTGAACCCGCTAATCCCACGCGCGCATTATTGCGTAATGTAATATGTGCCCCATTGCTTGTAACCCAATACATATAAATGCAAGGAGCGCCATACGCCGTCAATTTTTTCAAATTGACATAACCTGCCACTGTCGTTGTGCTGTTACCTGCTGCATTAACAATGAGGGAATTACTGTCGGCTCCAATGATGCTCACTTTACCGCTGCCACAATTATCAATCGATTGTACGCCGACACGTCCACTGACATTCACGGTTCCGCTGCCATTGACTACAATATTTAAGCAAGGTGTATAAGCGCCAATCACGGAAATCGTGCCTGCGCCAGTATTAGTGACTTTTAATAAATTCACATCACCGCTGAGCAACATATTGCCGTTATTATTGGATTGAATAACTAATCCATCGCTGGTTAAATTGCGGCCCTCAATCGCTGCTGTGCCTGACACTTTTAAGCTGCGCAAATTACGCACACCAATTCGCACAATCACATTTTTTAAATTAGCCATGCCAGCTTTGCCATTGGTCACTTGATTGACGACCACGGTATCACCCCAAACTTGAACTACCGTTTGTCGCACGGCTTCATTAGGTCCCAAAATATAAACACTATTTTTATCTTGCTCGCCAACGAGTTGAACTTGGAAGCAGCCATTGATTTGTACTTTTGTGAATTGCGCGACGTTGACAGCCATAATGGTCATGGCTTTATCAGTAGGCGCCACCGTTGCATATTTTTCAGTGGCGTTCGGTTCGCCGGTAAAGAACCATCGATCCGCGTTTCGTGTCCAAATCATCGGGTTGAGATTAACGTGACGTATCCATTGTTCTTTTAATAAATTTTGGTTGACTTGGGCATTGTAGGTATTCGTGCAACCAAATAGAGTGATCAGGCTAAAAAAAGCCGTGAGTAAAAAATGGAGTAGTTTCATAGATCCCTCTAGGGTTTGATAGTTAAGGGAAAATGTAGCATAGATTAACCGACTTGTCGTTATGCCGCGCTACTTCAGGTAGGGCGGCACGACGCGTTTTTTGCATCGTAAACCACCAAATAAGAAAACGGGCGCTTTTTATTTGGTGGATTACGGCAAAAAACGCCTAATCCACCCTACATTTCTACATTTCGCAAAAGATTTTTTATGCGTAGGGCTTGCTACTCCTAGCGTTGCAATACGTACAAATGTCCATACACAGGTTGCGAATTTTGTAAGCGCGTAACGATTTTTTCATAATGAGCAACTGAAAAATGATTTTTTTTCGCGAGTTGCTCAATATAAAATTTTTGATGCGAAAATCGTCCCGATTGATTCATGACATACGCTTCCTGCTCGCTGATTTCCGTATTAAAAATAAATAACCCACGTTCGCGCAAAACAGCATGAACTTGCTGAAATAGCAGAGTCAACTCGCCGATATACACCAACACATCGGCTGCAACGATGACATAATACGTTGTTTTTGTATTCGTTAAGAAGGAGTGAATATCTTCACATAGTAAGTCGTTATAAATTTTTTTATCTTGAGCAATTTGCAGCATTTTTTCTGATAAATCTACACCTGTCAGTGTTTTTGCAAACGGTTTTAATAAGACACCGCAAAGCCCCGTGCCGCAGCCTAAATCGAGGATGTCCCAGGCAGCAGATAAGGGATGAAAGTTTTCCAGAGCGCGTTTGATATGCATTGGAAGCTGATAATCCAATGCAGATAATAAATGTTGTTCGTAATGATCGGCATACGCATTAAATAACGATTTCACATAATCGGTTGGTGCAGCAAGTAAATGCTTATTTTGCGAAAGTGCCTGAATGGTATAGCGAATCGATGTATTTTCGGGTTGCAAACGCCAGGCTTCCTGAAAATGATGCAAAGCAAATGCAATATGTTGTTTAGCAATAAATGCTACCCCTAAATTATTATGCGCTGCAAAAAAATCCGGTTGTTGCTGAATGGCTTTTTGATAATATTGAATGGCACGATCGAGATCGCCTTGTTCTGTGCTGATCACCGCTAAATTAAAGAGAATTTGTGTGTCAGTCGGATTAAGTTCCAATGCGTTAAGATAATGAAGTTTAGCTTCTTTAAGCGCGCCTTTTTTTAAATAACACGTAGCGAGATTGAATTGCGTTTCAAAATGATTGGGTTGTTCCGGTTCGATGCGCAAAAATTCCGCGATACTTGCATCTATATTTCCTTGGTTCATCAATGCACAAGCCAGGTGAAAACGTGCAGCAAAATGATCTGGTGTCAGTGCTAATAAAGTTTGATAGGCATCGATCGCGTGTGACCATTTTTGTTGTTTTCCCAATGCTAAGCCTAAATTGTAATAAGCATCAATAAAATGCGGGTCTTTTTGAATGACCTGTTGGTAAGCTTGAATGGCCTCGGGAAGTTTGCCAAGAGCATAATAAACGGTGCCCAGATTATTTAGGGCTGCGGTATAATCCGGTTTTTCATCTAGCGCTTTTTGTAATACATCACATGCTTCCGCTAACAGTCCTTGAGATTTTAAAACATTTGCCAAATGGAGTTGTAAGACAACATCGTTAGGTTGATAGGTGATAGCCAGCCGCAAATAGCGAATGGCATCGGCAAAATTTTCTTTTTGCGCATAGAGAATCCCCAGCGAATGCAGGACATCGATTGCGCGTGGATTTTTGCGCAAAAGAGCAAGATAGCCGGCTTCTGCTTCGTTTAGTTGCCCTTGGCGGTGCAGTTCATTGGCTGCAATAAAATCTAAGTTGTTTTTCTTCATAAGTGTTGTGTCGTATACTTTAATTGCACTATAAATAAATCGAATTTTTAATTTTAGGATAAATTCGGCAATGAAGCGATTAATTCAGGCCGTCAAAAAGCCAATTCAGGCGAGAGTTAATATTCCCGGCTCGAAGAGTATTACTAACCGAGCGCTTTTATTAGCCGCATTGGCCGATGGCGTGTCGGAAATTTCATCCATTCTTATTAGCGATGATACGACAGCGTTGATTGAAGCATTGCGTCAACTGGGGGTGATGATTCAGTATGATGCGACCACGCAAACTTGTATTGTGGGTGGGTGTAGCGGCCGTTTTCCCCAAGAAGAGGCGACAGTTTGGTGCGAAGATGCCGGTACAGTCGCACGGTTTTTAGTGGCTGCTTGTGCGGCCTCACCGGGTCGGTATGCATTTGATGGCTCACCGCGCTTACGTGAACGTCCCATTCAATTATTGCTGAATGCATTACATATGCAAGGAGCTAAAATAGAGCCAGCTCATGCTAAGCAAATGCCTTTTACTCTAATTGGCAACGAAGGATTACTCGGCGGCGAAATTGAAATAGATGGTTCAGAAAGCGGACAGTTTGTTTCTGCTTTGCTCATGGCAGCTCCCTTTGCGCAAGCGCCTGTTCTTTTGGAAACGCGGGATTTAGTAGGGCGTTCTTTTGTCGAAATGACGTGTACGATGATGGCGGAATTTGGTGTAGTAGTCCGTCGTTTGCACCAAGAACGTTTTTCCATTCCTGTCCCGCAGCGTTATATGGCACGTGATTATGTGGTTGAACCAGATTTGACGACGGCTTCGTATTTTTTTGCAGCGAGTGCGGTGACAGCGGGCCATATGACGATTCAGCCTATTTTACTTAAACAGTCTAGACAAGGTGATGTCCGCTTTCTGACAATTTTAGAAAAAATGGGTTGTGTTATTAGAGAGGGCGTCACTGGTTTAACAGTTCAAGGGCCCGAGCAACTTCAGGGCGTAAGCGTGGATATGCGCGATTGTTCTGACACTTTTATGACGTTGGCGGCCACGGCCCCTTTTGCAGCGACACCGACAACGATCACCAATATTCGCCATACACGTCTGCAAGAATCCAATCGTATTACTGTCATGCGTCAGGAATTAGAAAAAATTCAAGTTAAAGCAGAAGAAGGGCCAGATTGGATAAAAATTTATCCTAGCCAACCCGTGGGTGGCGTGATTGATTCGCATAACGATCATCGCATTGCCATGGCGTTTTCTATTATTGGGTTACGCGTGCCAGGAATTGAAATTGATGGTGCTGAATGTGTGTCGAAGACCTGTCCCGATTTTTTTGAATTGTGGGAAACGCTGTAGGATGTATTTTAAAAATAAACCTTTATGTTTTGCTCTCTAGGGGGCGTTTTTTACGCAATCGACGCGGACGTTTTTTGCGGTGTGTCGGCTTGGTGCCGTTTTTTAATAATTTTTCTCGTTGTTCGGTATCACCTAAATGAAATGCGGTCCACCATTCAGCGATTTCTGTGACGGGTTCACCTGCTTTGGCGCGCAGTAATAATAAATCATAAGCAGCACGAAAGCGGGGGTGTTCGAGTGAGCGATAAGGTTTGGAGCCATGACGTTGTGTAAAATGATGTTGCAGCATGCAAATCTCGCGAATGGCGACCAATAAGGTGCGAGGAATAGCTAACTGTTTTGTTTGTAGATGTAATACATGCTGTAAGGCTTTTTCCAGAGACATATAAGCGGATAAATTTTCTGTCTGCATCACTTGCAATGTCTGTTGTTGGATGGGACGCCATAAAAATATAGCCAATAAAAAAGCAGGTGAAACCGTTTTTCCTTCTTGAGCACGTTGATCAGTGCTGAGGAGTGCTTCTTCCAATAGATGTTTTGTTTCCGCTTGAGTTAGTTGGCGTGCGGTTTGTGGGAACAGTTGTTCAAACAAGTGATATTTTTGTAATAATTGAAAAGTCGCAAAAGTGGCGCCTTCTTGAAATAATTTTAAGACTTCTTGGAAGAGGCGCGCAGATGACACATTTTGTAATAAGTGGCTCAATGTTTGCAATAATTTTTCGGTTTCTGGGCTGGGTGTAATGCCTAATTTGCCCAAGAAACGCGTTGCACGTAGCAGGCGTACAGGGTCTTCCAGAAAACGTTGTTCCGGATCACCAATGATACGTAATACTTTATGTTGGATATCATGCATGCCGCCGGTGTAATCGACCACTGAAAAATCAGCAATATTGTAATATAAGGCATTAATCGTAAAATCACGCCGCCAAACATCATCTTCAATGCTGCCATAGACATTGTCTCGCAAGATCATGCCTTGATGGCTAATTTTACCGTGTTGCTCAGGCGCTTTTTCATGATGAGTGCGAAAAGTAGCGACTTCAATGATTTCTTTGCCGAATACAATATGTGCCAGGCGAAAGCGTTTGCCGATTAGCCGGCAATTTTTAAAAAGCTTGCGGACTTCTTCGGGGAGCGCATCTGTCGCGATATCAAAATCTTTTGGGCGGAAGCCAAATAATAAATCCCGCACGCATCCACCGACCAAATAAGCCCCATATCCTGCGCCGTGTAAGCGATAAAGTACTTTTAAAGCATTACGGTTGATCGCATCGCGTGAAATGGAGTGTTCGCTCCGAGGAATAATAGTGGGTTGAATTGCTGGGGAGGTAGGCTCTTTGCCCTTGCGCTTAAACAGCCCTTTTAACAACTTAATAATGTGCGGAATCCTCTTATTAAAGCTAAACTTTTGCGTATAATACCACGGGTAGTCATTAACAGTCATCCTCGAATGCTTTATTGAGGGGTTGTGCCAGAGAAGGGTTGCTTAAAATTTACCCTGTTCGTCGGGTGGTTTTGATTTAAGTTTGGCGAAAGCGCCAGATTAAGCGCAAGCTATAAATTTTTCTATACAATAGACCCTAGTTTCTCTGTACTACTCGGTTTCTTTAATTTTGGCTCGTCTGTTAATTAGACGAGCCAAAATTAAAGAAACCGAGTAGTACACGACAAAAATGCTTTTTGTAGGGGCGGACCCATGTGTCCGCCCCTACAAGAGCCGTTTTGTCGTGTATGGAGATGGAAAATAATTGTCATTTTTTTATCAAGCTAGGGTTCAATTAGGTATGGTAAAATAGATAAATCAATGCAAGGGAGTAATATCATGAAAAATCATACATCACAAATGACCGAAGGATTGGCAAAATTACTCGCGGATACCTACACGCTTTACTTAAAAACTCAGAATTTTCATTGGAATGTTACCGGTCCATTTTTTCATTCGCTACACGGCATGTTTGAAGAAGAATACACGGAATTGGCGGGAGCGGTAGATGAAATTGCTGAGCGAATTCGGGCCCTAGGTGCGAATGCACCTGCTTCGTTTGCTGATTTTTTAAAACTGACGTCTATCAACGAAGAAACAGGTACACCCGCAGCAGCGGACATGGTGAAAAAATTGTTAGCAGATCACGAAACGGTGATTGAGCATTTGCAATCCTTAATGCCCGTTGCTCAAGAGTTAAAGGATGAAGCGACTCTTGATTTATTAATTACACGCACGGAAATTCATCAAAAAACAGCGTGGATGTTGCGAAGTTCAAGTTAGAGTCTGTTGACAATTGGTTTGTGTAGGGGCGGACCCATGTGTCCGCCCGGACTTTAAGTTGAAGCCGCTGGGCCCGCCCCACAAAGACTTTCGTTCGAAGGGATAAAAGTTTTTGTCGTATACAGAGGGCGGAATGGGATTTTTTGACGCGTTAATGGAATGGGCTTTTGAGTCAAGGGAGGGAGTGTTAATTGATAAATGAAAATTGCCTTTTCACAAGTTTTTCCCATGTCTGATCTTCGACGATCGGTTTTCCAACAATGGTGTCGACACCGGCATCAAGACATTCTTGCTGTGTTTCAACCGTTCTGGGGTAAGCAGTAATCATAGCAATAGGCACCCGCGGTAATTGATTTTTTTGTTCGTGTTCTCTTACTCGTCGGCAAACCTCAATACCATTGATGTCAGGTAATCCCCAATCCAGTAGAATCAGATCATATTTTTTTTTGGATTTTTCCAAGGCTTGCGTGCCCGTTGTGGCCGAATCCACAATACAACCTAATCTTTCTAATTTTTCACGATGAATAATCTGCACGAGAGGGTCATCTTCTACTAATAAAATATGCACCCTTGTGCACGATGATGGATTAATTTGAACGGACATAATGTTTCTCCTCAGAAAATTATCTGTTAATTAGTTATTTGAGGTGCACAAGAGCGAACCTATTTCACCTACATTTTATTTATTTTTGGGCACACTCGATCTCTCCAAACCGTATGCCTATCGAAATAGCTTGTTTCATATTTTTGCAATTTAATTTTCGTAACACTTCTTTTTCATAGCACTTAACTGTGCCTGGGCGAATGCCTAATACGTCAGCAATTTCACGATACGTTTTTCCTTGTGAAGCAAAAAACAGACATAATTTTTCTCTGTTAGTTAGCTGTTCATCTAAATGAATTCTTCGGCGCATCCATGTGTTAAATAGAATGGACTTCATTTCTTCAATTTGTTTTAGAGAGGGCTTGGCTATTCCAAAGCGGTTGGTTAAAAAATCAGTAGCTGCATCCATATAAAACTTATCTTCCGTATTCATAGACACCTATTTTATTGTTATTTTTACTGTTCAAGAAAAATCGAAGAGGTGATTGAATCACGACTCGCTCTTCGTGAGTTGTTAGCATAGGATTCATGCCGGTTAGATGTTAGAATCGATCTACTTGAGCATGCTCAAAGCCACTACTATATGTTTACGTAATAATACTATCTTGTTTTCAAAATGTAAACAAAAGTGAGTGTTCTTATTCTATTTTTTTTAGTTATTGTTAACAGGCCCTAATTGGATAGCCATGAAAAATATTGAAGCAGAGATAAAATCCCAAAAAAGAGAGTGCGATGTTTTGCGTGGCAAACGTTTAAAAAAGCTACGCTCTATGACCACGCTATCCATTGAAGAATTTGCTAAACAATTAGGGGTTACGCGTGTTTCAGTGAGTTATTGGGAAAATGCTTCTCAACGCACCTTGAGTGAGGGGCGCGCTAGAAAAATTATTACGTTTATACTAGAAAAGCATAATATTGAATGCAGCGTTAATTGGCTTTGGGAAGGGAAAGGTCCTGAGCCTCGATACGTACGCGAAGCATCGAATCATCCCTTTTCAGACATCGAAAAAGAAATCGAATTTTTTAAAGAAATGCATCACGAGGCGGTTTTTGTCAAAGTGGATTCGGACAAATTATGGCCTTATTTTATGTTTAATGACGTAATTGCAGGACTTTGGAGGTCTCTTGATGTCTTGCAAGGGGAAGAATTTTGCATTGTTCCTATTAACAACCGCCATGAGATTCGATGGGTAAAAAAAGTAGATTCTGATTCGAAAAAAGCACAAATCAGTTTTTCGCCTTTAGATAAAGAAGCCCCTACGGAAGAAATCTTGTTAGAAAAAATTGCCCCGATTATGCGGGTCTGGCGAATTAAGAATTCTTAGGGTCTGTGGATTTTTGTCATCCCCGAATGCTTTTGTCGGGGATCTGTTTACTCAGAGGAGATCCCCGACAAAAGCATTCGGGGATGACCGAAGTCCATCAAGACTCTAAATCTCGCAGCACTTTTTGCACGGTTGAGACACAATCTAAGATATCTGCTCGCATAAAAGGTTTGCTTATCACCGTCACAAATCCCTGGTCTAAAAAATAATTCATATTTTTTTCGCTATCATGAGATGTCACGGCAATGAAGATAGGCGTATCTTTTTCAGGATTACTCATTGCCCGCAAGAGATCAATGCCATGGATGCCAGGCAATGAAATATCCATGAAAATGATATCGAAATTCCTATTTTCTGCTTGGGCTTTTGCCTCAAATGAGTTTAAAGCGGTGATGACATCATGTCCCATACTCATTAATTCTTTTTTTAATAAATAAGAAGTTACCGTATTGTCTTCCACAATCAAGATAGCGAGTTTTCTATCCATTAAAAAAGTGTCATCGGTTTTATCCAGATTAGCTTCCTTTATTAAAGCTGGCTCATTAAAAGAAGGCGCGTTTTCATAGCTGACGGTAAAGCTAGCCTGTGTTCCCTTGCCGCTTCCTTGACTATGGATGGTCAATGAACCACCCAAAAACGCCAGGACTTTTTTTACATAAGAAAGTTTAATGGCAGGGGAACTGTAAATCGCATCAGATGGTTCTTCACCGGTGTTAAACAAGGGAGAAAAAAGCCGGCTCAGGATGTCTTGATTGATGCCCATGCCATTATCTGCAATGGCAATATTTAAATAAGAGCGTTTATCTTTTATGAACCGTGAGAGATGAATCATGATACTGCCCTTTGGATGCGAATATTTGACAGCATTGCGTAATAAAATAGTGAAAACCTGATAAATAAGCGGATTAATTTTAATTGAATAAGGAAAGTTTTTATCTTTTATGACCTTAAAACAGAGTTGCTTTTCATTATTTCTCTCGAATATATCAATAACATGCATTAACTTTTGCCTAATATTAATGTTGGTCTTTTTTTGCAGCTCTATTGCATTCTCATCTAATTTAAAAAATGCGAGTAAATATTGAATGATTTCAATGCCGCGACCAGCATCCTTAATTTCCGCGTTGATCATTTCAAAACATTCTTCTAGCTGAATCGTATTGCTTTTTAGTTCTTTTTTTAACAACTCAAGAATAGAAATAGTATTGGCTAAAGGTCCTTTAATTTCGTGAGCAATAATACTCAAGAATAAATTTTTAGCTTTGGTCGCTTCCGCCAATTGTTCTTCTATCTTTTTGTGATCAGTTTCCATAATGGCGTTACTCTCTTTTTCCTGAACACGAAATAATTTTTCTGAGTGATAGGAAGGGGTGCCCACCCTAAAAACTCGTTGATGCGAGGCATAAGAATTGTAATTAATCGACATAGCCATACATTTATCCTTTAATAACATGAATTATTTTTGTGACAATACCCCAAATGGGATGGAACGTCTTTTTTGAAGGAAATGTCGCAAGATATCATCTTTGATTTTTGTTACAAAATCAAATACTGATCATCGTTATTTTATAAGCGAGGTTTTTTTACTGATGGATTCTGCTCCTGGGTTTCCCGCAAAGTAGGTTCATTTGCGGCAGGTGGGCGGGTGAACAGTCGGGCGTATAAATCAGGGCTTAAGTTTAAACCATCTACAAAGATGACTAGAGATGGGTTCTTTTTTTGTGATTGTTCGGACTTTTTTGAGTTGTGTAAATGTTCTTTTAAAAGTTTACACACAACCGGAGGAGTGACACGAAAACCATCAAAAACAATTCGTTTATTAATATGCGGACTATCAATTATCGCACGGGTAATTTCTAATAAAATACTTTCTAAACGCTGGGGAGGACAGTTAGGCGAGATAGAGCGAATAAACTCAAGTCCTTCAATATTGGGTGTTGTCTTCAAGCCCGCGACTAATACACGAAGATGAAGCGAATTTTCTTCTTCTGGGAGATGGCAAAAATTCAACCTAAGTAAGAAAGTTCCAGACAAGGAACGTAAGGCGATAAAAAGTTCAGAAATTTCAGGCGGCAACAAATTGGTGAAATGAGTCTTAGATAAATCCACTATTTTCACAGGTTCTTGCGACGAGGCTCTTTTCTCGATTTCCGCTAGGAATTCAAGTAGATCGTCGGTAGTGTCGATCTTTCGTTGCAACATCCCCCACCCCATTTTAAATTTTCATTAAAGAGGTTATTCGATATGATGAAGCGACTAACTTAATTATTATACTATATAAATTATATACAGTTATGACTTGGATGTTCGATTTAAGTTAACCTATTGGTTGTATTAACAAAGGTCGATGTATTTTTTTCATTTTTTAGGAAAAAAGAGATGAATTTAACCACACTCATCTACCATGAGCGAATTATTCATAGCGTTAAAACGGCCCTGGCTTGTTTAGTCGGTTTTATCGTTGCAAGCCACCTCCACTTTCAAGCGACGCAATGGATCATCATTACTACCTTAGTGGTAATGGCGGCCCAAATGAATGTAGGCAGTATGATACAAAAATCCTATATGCGATTTTTAGGTACGTTAACGGGTTCACTGGTCTCTATTTTAACGCTTAAATTATTCGGTAATGATCCCTTGGTCAGTTTAGGGGTGGTATTGATTGCTGCTATGGTGTTTAGTTTTATTGCGACGAGTGGTAAAAGTTATAACGAATCAGGAGCGCTCGGTGCGGTCACTGTCACTATTATTTTGTTTGGACAAAATCCCACGGCCCAGACGGGGGTTGAGCGTTTTTTCGAGATTTCATTAGGGATTTTAATTGCGGCCATTATTTCACAATTTATTTTACCCGTGCATGCTAAAAATCACTTAAAACGCAGTCAAGCGGAGACTATTAAAAAAATCCACACTTTTTATTTGGATTTATTTTCACGTACACTTTCGTCCGATAATATGAATGCATTAGGTAACTTAGATGAGCAACTGGTTAAATCACTGATGATGCAACGTAAGCTAGCAGTCGAAGCGCGCCGTGAGAAACTGGGAAAATCGTTTAATATTGATTATTTTCAGCAATCATTGAGCTGTGAAAAAGATATTATTCGTAGCATTATTCTTATGTTTT
This sequence comes from uncultured Coxiellaceae bacterium, assembly GCA_964612855.1. Classification (GTDB taxonomy): domain Bacteria; phylum Pseudomonadota; class Gammaproteobacteria; order DSM-16500; family DSM-16500; genus DATIJJ01. The sequence goes on along the minus strand of CAZTDR010000022.1, from coordinate 4,100 downwards.
ACGCTTACCAGAAAATTGGGCAACTAAAAATAATGCAAGAAAATCATGAAATTCTAACCCAATTTAACCAACAAGTTTCTGATTTGCTGCAAATGATTTCTCAGGGAATTCCGCATAATGCTATTTCTAAAGACTATGTGTTGCCAAATGTTTTAATATGGAAGCAAATTTTTTCCGATGTCTCTGCATTAAAATATGAAGAAAGAGTGGCGATTGATACCTTTATTTTTTGTGGAGAGATGTTGGTTGAAAGGTTAGATAGAATGGTCGGGTTGTTGATGCCTGAAAAATCTCATCACCTACCAAACAAATAAAAAATGTAGATTAGACGTGCAGCGTCGTAATCCACCAGGCAGCGTTGAAAAGGTGCTTATGCAGAACTTTTTTTGCAAGTGCCAAATGAATTATTCATTACGACAAGAACGCTTTTTGTAGGGGCGGACCCATGTGTCCGCCCTGACTTTACAGGGAAATCCGCCGGGCGGACACGCGGGTCCGCCCCTACAAGAGCCGTGATTCATAAAGAATTAAAATTTTGTCGTGCACAGGGCATTAATAATTAATTGAAAAATAGAAAATTTAAGGAAATTATCCATGGCAATCTCATGGAAGAATGGCTTCAGCAACAATTGATTAAAGTCTTCGTGCAAAGCAAGGTAAGTCATTGGCAACAAAATATGAAGATGCGCTTCCTATCAACTATATTACAGAAAATAGCGTGATGATAAGTCTAGTTCGGATTTTCCAGGCGGCGTTGAAAAGGTGGATTACGACGCTAAAAACGCGTCTAATCCACCCTGCATGTTGATGATATTAAAACGAGTTCTAATTTGGATTTTCTAAGCTCAACACGCCTGCATTATAATCATACGCAAATAATTCTGCGTATCTACCCCATTCAATCACTGTACTCAACACACGCGCCGCTTCTTTTTCCGTTAAATAATCTTCAAGCAGGGATAAAAAATTCTCCTCGAGCGCACGATGGCGTGGGTGACGGTTGAGTTGATCATAAATGTAACGCGCCAAGGGAACATATTTTTTTAAATGCTGTAAAAAGATTTTTTTTCGTTCCAAAATGTCCGCTTCCACAAACGCTTTACCTTCTTCGGTAATGGCTAAATCGCCTTTTGAGACCCGGGCAAAACGAAGGATTTCTAATAATTCGGTTAAGGGAAACAAATCATCGATATTGAGCATCAATGTTTCAGCAACGTCGGGCAAATCCATTTTGCCATGTGTTTCGGGTGCATTGAGGGTTTCTAGTAAACCCGTAATTTCTGCGGCACTGGCATCCGGTAAACGATAACCAATATCAATAGCGGGATGGCCGTCCGGATCGCTTTGCTTTTCTGTACGAAATTGAGTTGTCATCAACATATAAACACGATCGACTTGATTACGGAAGCGTGGATCTAGGTCGCTGCGTGGATGATTAAGGGTAACTTTGAGTTCATCGCGAATGGAGCCCGGATTGCTGTTAAAAACGATAATGCGATCTGCCAGCAAAGCCGCTTCTTCAATGTTATGAGTCACAAATAAAATACCGTGTAACCCCGTTTTTTTTGTTTGCCACAAATCAAGTAAGTCGCTTTTTAAATTATCCGCAGTTAAGACGTCCAGGGCAGAAAAAGGTTCATCCATTAATAAAATATCGGGATTGACAACCAAGGCTCGTGCAAAGCCTACGCGTTGACGCATGCCGCCCGATAGTTCTTTTGGAAATGCCGATTCAAAGCCATCAAGACCAATCGTGTCGATTGCTTTTAATGCCCGTTCGCGCCGTTCTTCACGATTGACACCTAATGCTTCTAAACCTAATTCAACATTTTGTAGAACAGTGAGCCATGGCATTAAAGCAAAATTTTGAAATACCATCGAAATCCCACGTACGGGGCCATGCACGGATTTGCCTCGATAAATAACGGATCCGGCACTCGGCGTAGTCAATCCTGCGAGAATTCGTAATAATGTCGATTTTCCAGAGCCGGATTTACCGAGAATAGCGACAATTTCGCCTTCATACATGCGGAAATTTACATCTTCTAGCACCAGTAATTCTTGGCGATCACCGGTTTTGTAACTTTTTTTAACGTTAATGACTTCAATCAAAGGGGAAGCAATCGACGGGGTCATTTGATCGTGCATTTTTTGAGGGTGCATAGGGTATTCCTAATCTAGCTGATAACGCTTTTCAGCCATGACATATAAGGGACGCCATACGAGGCGATTAAAAAACAAAACGAGAATACACATGACAGAAATGCCGATAGCAGTGTGTATGAAATTTCCCTGGCTCGTGCTTTCTGAAATATAGGCACCTAAACCTGTCGCTGCCAATTTGGTATTTCCCCAGCTAATGACTTCTGCTGCAATGCTTGCGTTCCAGGCGCCGCCAACGGCGGTAATCGCCCCTGTCATGTAGTAAGGAAAAATACCAGGCAAAATCAAACGACGCCAGCGTAACCAACCCGTCGCCCCTAAATTATCGGTGGCTTGCAATAATTCTTTAGGCAGCACCGATGCTCCCGCAATCACATTGAACAATATATACCATTGCACACCTAACATCATAAGAGGGGTAACCCAAACGTTTACGCTCAAGTGATAAGTCACGATTAGCATGACAACTAAGGGGTAAAATAAATTGACGGGAAATGCCGCGATAAATTGCACCATGGGTTGTACAACGTGTGCAACATGGGGGCGCAATCCAATCCAAACACCAATGGGCACCCATAGCAAAGAGCAGAGTATGATTAATACGAATACGCGCAGCGTCGTAAATAAGCCGAGATAAAATACGTGGCCAACCGAAGTCAAAGGGATGTTGTGAGCGATAAAAAAGACCGAATAAATAACGGTACCCAATACTACAACCAGCAAAAGCAAGTTCCAAAGACTATCTAAAAAACGCTGATAATGCACCGCCGCACGTTGATCTTGTTCTGGTTTGGATCGCAGCCAAGCCATATTCACTACGCTGTCAAACAGTTGATTTAGTTTTCCGCCGAAAAATCTTAACAAGCGTGTGCGGTGCAATAAATCAATGACCCATGAGCGCGCTTCTCGTTCAGGTGCAACATGTTCCATTTTAAATTTTTCGGCCCACGCGACGAGAGGACGAAAGAGAAATTGATCATATAATAAAATGACAATAAACATGGTTAAAATGGCATAGCCAATCGCGTGCAAGTTCATGGTTTGAATGGCATAAGCAATATAAGAACCGATGCCTGGCAAAAGAATTTGTTGATGAGAAACGGATACGGCTTCAGATGCAACAACAAAGAACCAACCCGCAGACATCGACATCATCATGTTCCACAACAATCCCGGCATGGAATAGGGCACATCAATTCGCCAGAAACGTTGCCAAGCAGAAAGGTGAAACATATTGGCGGCTTCTCGTAATTCCATGGGCACCGCGCGCACAGTTTGATAAAAACCCAGAGCCATATTCCACGCTTGCGAGGTGAAGATTGCCAAAATTGCAGCGCATTCTGGGCCCAACATGCTGCCAGGAAAAAGTGAAATAAAACCCACAATCGCCACCGATAAAAAACCTAAAATGGGAATGGATTGGCAAATATCTATAATAGGAATAATAATCCGTCCCGCGCGTTTACTTTTTGCAGCCCAGGTGCCAAAAATAAAGGTGAATAACAATGAGCATAATAATGCGATCAACATACGTAGCACGGTGCGAAGTGCGTAACCGGGTAATTTATGGGGATCGAGTGAAATCGTAATGGCTTCACCTAGATGATAGGGCGCCGACATTTGTTTTGCATCCCATGCGAGTAAGGCAATCAATCCGAGTGCGAAAAGCAACGCAATGATGTCCCAAAAATTGGGATAGAGCCTGCCTTTATAAGCAGTCACAGAAGGGTTGCGTAAAAAACTCATGGTGCGTGCCTTTCTTTTTTGATTATGCTTGCATTATCAGCGTAAGGAAATTTGTGTTCAAGGAAAAACTCTTTTTCGAAAAACAAAAAATGTATTAAAGAAGGTGGATTACGACGCGAAAAACGCGTCTAATCCGCCCCACGAATTCAAATGCGAAGTGCAACACGATAAAAAAGAGCGGTCAAATGGTA
>CAZTDR010000021.1:19684-38496 GCA_964612855.1 uncultured Coxiellaceae bacterium | reverse complement strand
CCCGGCGGCTTCAGCGAGATATGCAGCACGGGCACGGCACGCCGTGCCCCTACAACTTTTATCTTCGATCGCTACTCTCCACTCAACTTCTTCTTCAATATATCATTCAACTGCTGCGGATTCATTTTTCCACCGGATTCTTTCATCGCTTGACCGATGAAGAAGCCGAACAGTTTATCTTTACCACCGCGATAATCCGCAACTTGTTGGGGATTGGCTGCAATGATTTTATCGATTAAAGTTTCAATGGCACTGGTATCAGTGACTTGTTTCAATCCACGTTTCTCGATGATTTGATCAACATCACCTTCTTGGTTCCAGAGTGCTTCAAAGATGGTTTTGGCAATCTTGCCTGAAATGGTGTTATCCGAAATACGCAATACTAATTTACCTAATTGTTCTGCCGAAACGGGCGATTCAGTGATATCTTGGTCAGCTTTGTTTAAGGCGCCGGATAATTCACCCATGACCCAATTAGCGGCTAATTTAGGTTGATGACTCGATTCTTTTACTACCGTTTCAAAATAATCCGCCATCGCGCGGCTGCTTGTCATGACAATGGCATCATATTGACTTAAACCATATTGCTCCACGAAACGTTCGCGTTTTTGTTGCGGCAATTCCGGCAATTGTTGGCGTATGGTTTCAATTTGTTGGCGAGTAATGACCAGCGGCAATAAATCAGGATCCGGAAAATAACGATAGTCATTGGCTTCTTCTTTGCTACGCATCGGACGTGTTTCATTTTTGCTGGGATCATATAAACGCGTTTCTTGCGTCACTTTGCCGCCACTTTCAATTAATTCAATTTGTCGCTCCACTTCGTAATTAATCGCACGTTCTACAAAACGAAAAGAATTAATATTTTTTAATTCGGTGCGGGTACCGAATTTTGCTTCCCCTTTGCGGCGAACAGAAACGTTTGCATCACAGCGGAAAGAACCTTCTTGCATATTACCGTCGCAGATTTGCAGGTAACGAACGAGAGAATGAAGTATTTTTAAATAAGCGACCGCTTCTTTTGCTGAACGCATATCCGGTTCGGAAACAATTTCAAGCAGCGGTGTGCCCGCGCGATTTAAGTCAATTCCCGATTGACCGTGAAAATCTTCATGCAACGATTTACCCGCATCTTCTTCGAGGTGAGCGCGCGTGATATTGATACGCTTGACCGTGCCATCATCCAGCGTGATATCTAAAAATCCTTTGCCTACGACAGGTAATTCGTATTGACTGATTTGATAACCTTTCGGTAAATCAGGATAAAAATAATTTTTGCGCGCAAAAACAGAGCGCTCGGCAATCTCAGCGTTAATACCTAAGCCAAGTTTAATGGCCATATTGACTGCTTCAGCATTTAATACAGGCAATACGCCTGGAAAACCTAAATCAATTGCACACGCTTGCGTGTTAGGTTCTGCACCAAATTCAGTGGACGCACCGGAAAATATTTTACTTTTCGTGGAAAGTTGCGCGTGAACTTCTAATCCAATAACCGTTTCCCATTCCATCTTAAAACCCCTCCGGTGTACGTGTATGCCAATCCGTGATTTTTTGATATTGATGCGCGGCATTTAATAACTTTGCTTCGCTAAAATAATTTCCGATGAGTTGCATACCAACGGGCAAGCCTTGCGTAAATCCAGCTGGAATGGATATACCGGGTAATCCTGCCAAATTGACTGCGATCGTATAAATATCGGATAAGTACATGCTGATCGGGTCGCTGGTTTTTTCGCCGAGTTTGAAAGCAGCGGTGGGGGAGGTAGGCCCGATGATGAGATCCACTTTTTGAAACGCATCCAGAAAATCACGACGAATCAAGCCACGGACTTTTTGGGCTTTGAGATAATAGGCGTCGTAATAACCGGCTGATAAGGCATACGTGCCGATCATAATGCGGCGTTTAACTTCATTGCCAAAACCTTCACTGCGGCTGCGTTTATATAAATCTTCTAAATCAGCTGGATCGTTACAACGATGTCCATAACGCACCCCATCAAAGCGTGCTAAGTTAGACGAGCATTCTGCGGGGGCGATGACATAATAAGCAGGAATAGAGAGAGCCGTATTAGGTAACTGAATTTCCTGTACAGTGGCACCTAATTTTTCATATTCTTTTACGGCTGCTTCAATGGCTTTTGCAATCTGACTATCTAATCCTTCACCAAAAAACTCTTTCGGCAAACCAATGCGCAAGCCCGCAAGAGAATCATTCAAGGTTGCTGTGTAATCGGGAATAGTGCCGTCTACGCTGGTTGAGTCGTGTGGATCAAATCCGGACATGACGTTCAGCAACATCGCTGCATCTTCTGCGCTGCGTGTCATAGGACCGCCTTGATCCAAGCTGGATGCATAAGCAATCATACCGTAGCGTGAAACACGTCCATAAGTGGGTTTGATGCCAGTAATGCCGCTTAAAGCCGCGGGTTGGCGAATAGAGCCACCCGTATCGGTACCGGTTGCGCCCGGTGTTAAATAAGCAGCAACGGCAGCTGCAGAACCACCTGATGAACCACCTGGAATACGCGTTAAATCCCAGGGATTTTTGACCGGACCGTGATAACTCGTTTCATTCGACGATCCCATGGCAAATTCATCCATATTGGTTTTACCGAGTAAAACCGTCCCTGCTTCTTTAAATTTTGCGACGACAGTTGCGTCATAAGGCGAAATAAAATTGTCCAACATTTTAGAGCCGCAACTGGTTTTAATGCCTTTCGTGCAGAAAATATCTTTTTGGGCAAGAGGAATACCTGTTAAAGGCGTTGCCTTGCCGGCAGCAATCCATTCGTCCGCGCGCTTGGCTTCTTGCAGAGCATGCTCGGGTGTGACAGTAATGAAACTATTTAATTGACCGTCAAATTTGGCAATACGATCGAGAAAATACTGGGTTAATTCCACACTGGAAATTTTTTTCGCGGCTAATTCTCGCGAGAGTTCGGCAATCGTTTTGTAATGCATGTTATTCCTCATCAATAACCTTAGGGACTAGGTATAAACCGGCTTCTACGCGCGGTGCAATCGCTTGAAACGCTGCTCGCTGATCAACTTCATTGACAAGGTCAGGGCGAAGGCGTTGGGGCAAGTCGAGAGAGTGGGCGATAGCATCAATGCTTTCTGTATCGGCTTGATTCATTTGTTCAATAAACTGAAGAATAGTGGAAAGTTGTTGGGTATAAAGGGTGGTATCTGCTTCAGACAAGTTAAGCCGAGCAAGATGTGCTATTTTTTTTACGTCAGCTGGGGTGAGTGACATGCTCAAGTCTCCATCAAGGGAGCGCAATTATACTGCGCTGTTGGGCTGATGTCATCTCACTGTTCTGGTGGGTATGCCCCCTACACGGCGACGTCAAACGTAGGGTGGACAAAGCGCAGCGTGCCCGCTTGCTTTGATAAAATTGATAGCTAGTTTATTTTTTATCAATTAGAATTCTCTGATTAATATTAGTGATGAAAGGATTTAATAATGTTGAAAAAATTGCGCGGTTATTTTTCAAATGATTTATCCATTGATTTAGGAACAGCCAATACTCTTATATATGTCCGTGGCAAAGGTATTGTATTAAATGAGCCTTCGGTGGTTGCCATTCGACAAATGCCCGGTAGCAGCAATGGTCAAAAGCATGTGGCAGCAGTGGGTAGTGAGGCTAAGTTGATGTTAGGACGTACCCCTGGCAATATCACAGCTATTCGCCCCATGAAAGACGGCGTCATTGCTGACTTCTATGTCACTGAAAAAATGTTACAACACTTCATTCATAAAGTGCACGAAAATCGTTTTTTACGTCCCAGCCCTCGCGTGTTGGTTTGTGTACCGTGTGGTTCTACACAAGTTGAGCGACGCGCTATTCGTGAATCGGCTATCAGTGCGGGTGCTCGCGAAGTCTTTTTATTGGAAGAACCCATGGCAGCTGCAATGGGTGCTGGCATGCCAGTCGATGAACCGCGTGGCTCCATGGTAGTTGATATTGGCGGCGGTACCACTGAAGTGGCTATTATTTCATTGAGTGGTATTGTTTATTCCGCCTCTGTACGTATCGGTGGTGATCGGTTTGATGAATCTATCGTCAGTTACGTGCGCCGTAATTATGGCATTTTAATTGGTGAATCTACGGCAGAACGTATTAAGCATGAGATTGGTGCTGCTTATCCCGCCAATGAAATTCGGGAAATGGAAGTGCGCGGTCGTAACTTGGCGGAAGGTATTCCGCGTAGCTTCACCCTCAACAGCAATGAAATCCTCGAAGCATTACAAGAACCCTTATCGGGTATCTTGGGTGCAGTGCGTGCAGCTCTTGAGCAAGCACCGCCTGAATTAGCTGCAGATATCGCGGAAAGAGGGATGGTTTTAACTGGCGGTGGTGCATTATTACGTAATATTGATCGCTTGTTTATGGAAGAAACTGGGTTGCCAGTGATTATTGCGGATGAGCCGTTAACGTGTGTGGCACGGGGCGGTGGAAAAGCGTTAGAAATGGTTGATAGCGTAGGAATGGATTTTTTGTCTAGAGAGTAGGTTAAGGTTGGTGGGCACGTTTTGCCCACCACAACCCGCCGCGCGTTCAGGAGGACAACGCTATTAAATTATTTGCTAGAGACTCACAATCCGGTTTACGCATGTTTGTCTTAACGGCACTGTCCATTGCGTTGATGGTGTTTGATAAACGTGTTGATACGTTCGCTCAAGCTCGTTCTGCTCTGTCTATGCCTTTAGCTTCTTTGCAATATATGGTCAATTGGCCTATGCAAATGGTGAGTAATTTAGAAACAGCATTCAGTTCCCATGATCGCCTTATCAAAGAAAATTCAGATTTGAAAGCAGAGCAATTACTCATGAAAGCGCAAATGCAGCGATTAGTGGCGTTAGAGTCGGAAAATAACCAATTAAAAGCCTTGCTGCGTTCATCTACCGAGATACAAGGGAAAGTCTTAGTCGCGCGTTTATTATCGATTGCAACAGATCCTTTTGTGAATCAAGTCACGATTGATAAAGGCTATCACGATAATTTATTTATTGGGCAACCTGTGTTAGATGCCAATGGGGTGATGGGGCAAGTGATTCATGTGGGCCCGATGACTAGCCAAATATTATTAATTAATGATCCGCATAGTGGTGTGCCTGTTCAAGTCACGCGTAATGGAGTACGTGCTATTGCAGTGGGTGATGCCTACAGTGGAAAATTACGCTTGGCTAATGTGCCGCAAACGACGGATATTCGTACAGGCGATGTGTTAATTACTTCCGGGTTGGGTGAGCATTATCCTGAGGGTTATCCAGTGGGACAGGTTTCGTCGGTGATTAAAGATCCCGGATTGCAATTTATGACAATTAACATTGAGCCAAGTGCACGCTTGGACCGTAGTCGGGAAGTATTATTGGTTTGGCCGAATAAGGTAGTGCAATATAAGCCGCCGGTGGCACCCACACCCGAAAAAGTGTTACCGACGAAATAAATGTAGGGTTTGATTGTCAACAGCCCCTAGGGCGGCAGGTGCGTTTTTGCATTGCAACCCAACCAATCGACATTTGGAAAAAAATCATGGAAAGTTCACGAATCAATCAATCCCATAATTGGCTAGTAGTGCCCGCTACTTTTCTCGCCGCCTTTATATTGACACTCTTACCCTTGCCTGATTGGACTGTATGGCTACGACCTGCTTGGCTGCTCATGGTCTTGATTTATTGGATTATGGCTATCCCGCATCGCATTAATGTAGGTACGGCATGGGTAATGGGGCTTTTTCTCGATGTATTAAATGGCACCTTATTGGGGGAGCATGCGTTAGCTATGACGTTGGCCACGTATGTTGTGGCGAGAATGCATAGTCGATTACGTATGTTTCCTTTGTTGCAACAAAGTTTGTGCGTCATGCTAATTGTATTTTTGTACCAATTTGTTATTTATTGTGTGCAAGGATTTTTGGGCCAGATTCCTTCTAATTGGCTATTTTGGGCTTCTCCCTTCACTAGTATGCTGTTATGGCCATGGCTTTTTAGTATTATCAAAAGTTGCCGTGGCCGTTATCGGATTGTATAAATCGCATGGCCGAAGAAATTTTAGTCAACGTCACCCCTCGCGAAGTGCGCGTTGCTTTATTAGAAAACGGCGTCTTGCAAGAAATTCACATTGAACGAAGTTTGCATCAAGGTTTGGTTGGTAATATTTACAAAGGAAAAATCAAGCGCTTGTTACCCGGTATTCAAGCTGCATTTGTTGATATAGGTTTGGATCGTTCCGGTTTTTTGCATATCAGTGATCTCAAAGAGTATGAACAACTGCAGGCGAAAGCAAATCCTGCCACGCTTGATATTCGCGATAATTTGCAATTGGGGCAAGAGTTACTCGTACAAGTTTATAAAGATCCTCTCGGTTCAAAAGGCGCGCGTCTCACGACATTGTATACCATTCCTTCGCGCTATTTAGTGTTGACGCCAGGGAACTTTCAAATTGCCGTTTCACAAAAAATCGCTGATGAAGTTGAGCGAGAACGCATGATGAAAATGATTGATCCAAGTGTTGTGGGTGGCTATATTTTTCGAACAGCAGCAGAAGGCACAACGGCGGAAGAGTTAACAATCGATAAAGAGTTTCTAACGACGCTGTGGCAAGATGTGATTAAACGCGCGAAAAGTGCAAAAGCAGGTGAATTGATTTATGCAGAAATTCCCATTGTTTTGCGCGTATTACGCGATTTAGCGGGTTATGATATTGCGCGTATTCGCGTGGACAATCTATCTGCCGTGAATGAAATGAAAGAATTTGCGTGCCGCTATGTGCCAATGTTGGTGGATCGCATTGAATATTATGATGATGCTAGTCGTCCTATTTTTGATATTTATTCAATTGAGCAGGAATTGGAAAAATCATTGCAACGCAACGTCTCCTTGAAATCCGGCGGCCATTTGGTTTTTGATCAAACTGAAGCCATGACCACAATTGATGTCAATACAGGTTCGTATTTGGGGAATGGCGATCTAGAACAAACTATTTTTAAAACCAATATAGAAGCCATTGAATCGATTGCGCGTCAAGTTAGGCTGCGCAATTTAGGCGGAATTATTATTATTGATTTTATCGATATGGCAGATTCAACGCACAAAGCACACTTAATTGAATCCTTGAGAACAGCTTTGGCAAAAGACAGCGTACGTACCGAAGTAAGTGAGTTGACGAGTTTAGGGCTGGTCCAAATGACCCGCAAACGAACGCGTGAAAGCTTGGAGCATGTATTGTGTGTCACGTGCCCTCTATGTCAATGTCGTGGTTCCATAAAATCTTATGCGACAGTGTGTTATGAAATTTTCCGAGAATTAAAACGCATTGCAGTAAATAATCCGTGGACAGGTTTTTTAGTGATGGCCTCGCCAGCAACCGTTGATTATTTGTTGGATAAGGAATCCTCTATGTTGGCAGATTTAAAAATTGCGTTGGATAAACCCATTCAATTACGGGCAGTATCGTCTTATACCCAAGAACATTATGATATTTTACCCATGGCGGATAACGAATGATGACGACTTTTTGGCGAAAAGTAGTGGTGGGTTTAGGTTATTGCGGAGCAGGGCTCGTCATTTTTGCGGCTTTATTAGTGAGCGTCACGCGGTTGCTCACACCGCTGTTAAATGATCACCTGGTCGATTTTGAACAGTTCGTCGGACGTTTGCTTAATAGGCCAGTGCATATTAGCAAAGTGGAAATTGCTTGGAATTTTTATGAACCTGAATTATTTTTTCATCATGTCGTTTTGCTCGATCAGCAAACACAAAAACCGAGTGTTGAAATACCTTTTATTAAAGTAGATATCGCTATTTTCAATAGTCTTTTCAGCCGCGAAATTGTTTTAGATTCTCTCAAAGTGACCGGTGTCCATCTTACCTTGCGTCAGCAAAAATCGGGTGAAGTGAGTGTGGATGGTTTTTCTCTCACAGATAATTTAACCGGGCATCCCGTTGATCCCAACGTCATATTAGCTTGGGTTTTTTCACAGCCCAAACTCATCGTGCAAAATTTTGAGCTACGCTATATTGCTTCCGATGGGCTCGAAAAATTAGTTATTTTAAAATGGCTCATGCTAAATAATTCAGACCGTCATCATCACTTGGCGGGTAAAGCGATGCTCAGCCAAAAAATACCGACGCAAATCACGATCAATTTTAAATGGGAAGGCGATGTCAGGCATTTGGCTGATGTGTCAGCGAATTTATATCTTTATCTTGAAAGTGTATCGCTTCCAGAATGGTTTGGTAAACGTAATTGGCGTAATTTATTATTTAAGCAAGGTATAGGGAATGCCAAAATTTGGGCGGATTGGAATCATAACCAATGGCAAAAAATTCGTAGCCAATTGCAATTTTATAATATTCAAACTGCTTCGCTTGCCACCCATAAAAATCTGACCATTTCGCACGTAAGTGGCAATGTGCAATGGGAGCGTCAAGGGAATACACAACTGATTTCAGGAGATCATTTTTTAATAGATTTGCCTAATCATTTATGGCCCGTCAACGCATTCTCAATAAAATTATCTGATCCATTGGCTTTGCAATCATTTACGGCTGATTATATCGATTTGGCAGATACAAAAAAGTTTTTAGAGGCAAGCGGTTTGCTGCCCACGACAGAAGAAACCCAGTTATTGCTACTCAATCCAAAAGGCGAGCTGCGCGAATTACAAGTAGACCACTTGAATAAAGCCATCTCAGATATCACTTTATCAGCCAAATTTTCAGGTCTTACTTTTAATACCTGGAAAAATTTTCCTGCCGTTTCTAATTTGCAAGGCGCTATGCAATGGGATGGTCAACGTGGTGAATTAAAATTAAATAGCCCGCGCACAACCATCGCCTTCAATACTATCTTTCAGCATCCGCTGATGTTTGATCAATTGCATGTTTCTGCAACACTACAAAAAGAAGCAAGCGGTTCTTGGGTTTTAACAGCTAAAAACACGCAGGTAATTAATCAAGATTTAAATGCAAAGGTTAATCTCTCTCTTAATTTCCCCGTGGATAATTCGCCGGAAATTAATCTGACAGGAGATTTCACGTTGGCGCATGCGGATCATATAAATGATTATTTACCGTTGAAATCTTTTGAGCCGGGATTGGTCACTTGGCTGCACCATGCATTTTCAGGTGGTCAGGTTGAAAAAGGCCAAGCGATTGTGCACGGTCGTTTAAGCGATTTTCCTTTTGAGGAAGATAAAGGAAAATTTGTCATTAGCGGTTTCGTAAAAAATATGAATTTAAATTATGCCCCGGATTGGCCAAAGTTGCAGAATCTTAACGCCAAGCTCATATTTTCTGGTAAAGGCATGACGGTGGATGTGATTTCAGCTCAATTACTGGGTATTCCCATTAAAATGACACATGCAGAAATTCCGAATCTGGGTACGAATCCTATTTTGACAACCACCAGTATTGTGAAAACGGATATGACGCAAGGATTACGATTTGTTGAGCAAAGTCCTTTGCGTGATACAGTAGGGAAACATTTATCGGGGTTAGATTTGAAAGGCCCCATGCAACTCAATCTAGGCTTGATTATTCCTCTCAATCATACTGATGAGACGCAAGTGACGGGCGATACGCTGATTTCTCAAGCCACGTTAAATTTACCCGCCTGGAATTTAACATTAAGCGAGTTGAATGGTGCTTTTCGTTTTACAGAAAATACGCTGACGGCAACTAATCTGACGGGAAAATTATTGGGTTATCCTGTCGCATTAAAATTAGCAACTGAAAATGCAAAAAGTAACACATCATCAGTAATAGCGACTTTGCAAGGCACGCTGGATACGAAACAACTCGGAACGTGGTTAAATTTACCGATAGAAAATGTGTTGCAAGGGAGTACAACTTATCAAGCGACGTTACATTTACCCTCGAAGCCTTCGGTCACCCAAATTGTTCTTGATTCTAATTTACAAGGAATACGTGTTGATTTGCCAGCAAATTATGGTAAAGCAGCCCAAGATTCCATTGATTTTAAATTAACTCTTGTAGCAGAAGATAAAGAACCACTTAAAATAAAAATTGATTACAATAAACTTTTTTCCTTAGCATTTGTGCTTGAAAAAGAGCAGCAACAATTTTCGTTAGTGAGTGCAAATATTAATCTTGGTAAAGGTGGCGCTGATTGGCAAACGCAACCGGGTATTGTTGTCACGGGCAATATTGATTATTTGGATTGGAGCAAAATCCAACCGTATGTGGCACAGTTTACTGAAAAGAAATCCATTATTAAGACGAAAGTGGAAAATCGATTGATCAATCCAGATAGGTTTCGCGCCTTAGATATTCGCGCCAATCTCTTCGATTTTTCAGGATTTAAACTAAAAGACTTGCGCATACAATTGACCAAAACCGCAAATAATTTTGTATTAGAATTGAATAATGCCAACATGGATGGGCAAATTATTTTACCTCAGGCCGGAATACAGCAAGGCGTCGATGCCAAGTTTCAGCGCCTAATTATTCCAAATAATTTACCTACCGGTAAAAATATAATTGATCCACGGAAGTTACCTGCTATTTCATTTGTCGGTTATGACGTTCGTTATGAGGATATGCAGTTAGGTCGTGTCACTATTGAATTGGTCCCTGCAGCCGGCGGTCTTTCTATCAGACAATTTGATTTGCAATCGCCAGTCTATCAGTTACAGGCAAAAGGAATATGGACAAATGTTTCCAGTCGATTGCAAGGAAACGTAACAACCAAAAATATCAGTGATTTATTAAAAGCATGGGGTTTTTCTTCAGCCAATCTGGTCGGCAGCACGGGAAGCGCAGATTTTAATTTGAATTGGACAGGGGGGTTGCTGTCTTCTTTACGCGCTGTATCGGGCACTGTTTCGCTTAAATTAGGTGAGGGAAGAATTATTAATTTGGGCGAATCAACAGATGCGAAAATTGGATTTGCTCGCTTGCTTAACATTTTAAGTTTACAAAATTTGCCTCGACGCTTGAGTTTGCATTTCAATGATTTATTTGAAAAAGGCTATAGTTTTGATTATGTGAAGGGGGACTTCGCATTACAAAATGGTAATGCAGTTACCCAAAATACACGCATTAATGGGCCGATTGCAGGCATTGCTATTGTAGGACGTATAGGATTGGCAGCGAAAGATTTGGATTTGAAACTAGGGGTGACACCTTATGTCACTTCCAGCTTGCCTGTTGTCGCGGCGATTGCAACAGCGAATCCCGTTGCGGGGGTGGCCACTTGGGTCGTGGATAAGATGGTGACTGGCGCCATGTCACAGATGACTACTTACAATTATTCTATTCAGGGTTCCTGGGCGAATCCTGTATGGAATCAAGTTAGTACGCAAAAGCATTAACTTTTTTAGCAAGGTTGCAAGGGCACGGCACGCCGTGCCCCTACGTTTAAAGATAAAGGATGTAGGGGCATGGCGTGCCATGCCCGCGGCATTGCTATTAATCTTTGTCCCCCTATTTAATACATTTTTAAGCAAATTTGCCTATAATTTAATTATAAGTAGCAGATAAATTAACGAGGATTCTTCCAGTGGCCGACTCCCGCAATTTACACCATTATGACTACCCCGGAACCATCGAGGCAGCCTATTATTTACTTGAACATTACGAATTGACTGATTTGCATATTAATCTTGAAAAAGAGAATGTTGCCGCTTATTTAATGCATATGTCGGATCAAAAAACCTGGCAACAGTTTAAAGCAGACATTGAAATGGATTTTGATAACAGGGAGGAAGAATCAAGCACTTCTGTCGCTTTGCAAAAAAATAATGCGAAAAAAATCGATCAACTCATCCAAAATGGTAATTTGCAGACATTATTACTTTCAGAAAAAATAGTAAGACAAGACTATCCTAATTATTTTGACCTTCTGAAGGAATATCTAACCGCAGAAAAAGATTTAGAAGAAACACGTAAAGAAGCGATGGAAAAAGCAAGCGACAAAATTGACGAAATAAGTGACTTAGAAAAACTGGTGGCAAATTTAGCTGACCAATTGAAACAAGAATGTGAAAAAGATTTAAAATTAAAACAATTAGTGAATACGATTGAGTGGCTACGTCAAAAAGAGAGTTTGGCTTATTTGCATCTCGAATCCATCAAACCTGCGCAAATTGAGGGGGGTGCAGAAACCTTTGCTTCCGCTGATGATCTTGTGATCCAAGCATTAGATTACACAAAGCAATTTGATGTGGTTGATCATAGTAGAACATTAAGCGGTATTCCAACGGCGGATACCTGGATAGACGCGGTACGCACGATTCCTGTAGTAAACGATTTTATTCGGGGTTTAGTTTATTTATGGGAAGCCATAGAGGCTTTAGATAATAAAGAGACGCCACAACGTACAGCCAAAATGGCAGCGGGTTTCGCAGGTGGTTTAATTTCAATTGGTACCTGTATCGTCGGTATTTTATTGTTAGGAAGTGTCGGTTTGTTGGCAACGGCCGCTGCTGCTTATGTGGCACCTATCGCAATTGCTGCAGCAACCGTTGGTGTATATGGCATTACGCTCGTGCGTGATATTTATGTATTATCTGAAGGATATCAGCAGCTGCAGAGAAGTGAGGCAAAGCTGAGAGAAATTAACTTCGCTATGGAAAATTCAAAAACATCTGCTTTGGATTTTGCACATCTGAGTCTCCAAAAAGCTAATTTATTATATGCAACGACAGAGTTGCGTCACGCATGTGAGGTTGCCCGTAAAAAAGTTATTCTCAGTACAATTTGTGTTGCCGCGCTCAGTTTGACATTAGCAGCAGTATGTCTGACCGGTGTTGGCGCCTTAGTGCTAGGTGCGATTGGCGGATCGGTTTTGTTAGGTACAACCATCGCTCGAATATATCTATCTCGCAAAGAAAAACAAAAAAGATTGGCGGAACATGCTAAACAAGCCAAACCAGCACAGGGTGAAGAGAGTGTGAACTTCAGTGTTTCTGAAGTTGAATTAGCTAACACAGAAAAAAAACCTACTTCAACGAATCATGGAGTATTAAGTATTGAAGAAAGTCTATTGGGCAGTCGTGAAGGGGCGGAAAATGCGTTAAAAGAGATGCTCAGCCATTCACAAAGCAATCTCTTGAGCAACTCAGAATCGACACCTTCTCAGCAGGAGGAGGGGGCAAGTAACCCTTTAAAGATGGGGAATCAATCGATAGAAGACACAGACAACGAAGATGATTCTAAGGGGCATTCATTGCGTTCGCCTTCTGGATAATCTTTATGCCATTCCGGAAATTCTTGTGGCTGGTCGTATATAATCAAATTGCAGCGTTGTTTGGTGGATTACGGCAAAAAGCGCCTAATCCACCCTACGTTTTTTTAACCTCGTCGCGCTTTGGCTCGCAACAACGCTGCTTGAATATACGCTTTTTTCTCGGTTACTAATGGCGCTTTTTCGAGTATGGTGCGTTCTTTTTTTTGCTGCAGACGCTGCTCTCTTGCAAGATAACGTCCTCGAAACTGTTCGGCGCGCTCGAGGGATTTATTTGCTTTGGGTAAAACGTGTATATCAATACAATCCACCGGGCACGGTGCAACACACAATTCACAACCGGTGCATTCATCCGCAATGACCGTATGCATTTGCTTGCTCGTTCCTAAAATCGCATCCACCGGGCAGGCTTGAATGCACTTGGTGCAACCAATGCACTCTGCTTCGCGAATCACCGCAACGCTCGGTAATTTGGCTTTTTGCGTCATGTCATCTAGAAAAGGCGTTGCATCTTTTTGCAATAGCTCAGCAAGCGCTATTAAACCTTCAATTCCACCCGGTGGGCACAAATTGATTTCAGCTTGATTAAAAGCCAGCGCTTCCGCATAAGGCATGCAGCCTTTGTAGGTGCATAATCCACATTGTGTTTGTGGCAAGAGAGCATCAATTTGTTTCGCATCCGGCATTTATTGTACCTTCATGCCTGGTTTGGCGCCGGTTTCTGGGCTAACAATCCATAAGTCTTTTTCGCCATCGCCTTTTGCCACCAGCATCATTCCTTCGGAAACACCAAAGCGCATTTTGCGCGGTGCGAGATTGGCAACCATTACGATTAATTTGTCCGTCAATTCTTCCGGTTGGTAAGCTGATTTGATACCGGCAAAAACTTGACGTTTTTCGTTGCCCAAATCCAATTCGAGTTGCAATAATTTTTCGGCGCCTTCCACATGCTGTGCGCGAATAATTCGAGCAATACGTAAATCAATTTTGGCAAAATCGTCGATGCTAATAAATGTTTTGCTTTCCGTTTCTGGGGTTGTAACGCTGGTGTTTTTTTCGGCGAGTTGTTGCGCTTCCATTTTGAGGTCCTCTATTTGTTTTTTCTCCAGACGTTCAGCGAGCGGCTGAAATTCACGAAGGGCATGATTAAGTAACGGCGTATTTTTATCCTGCCAAGTCAGAGGCGGGCAATTTAAAAAATATTCGACGCGGGTGGCGATGTCAGGCATCACGGGTTTCAAAAAAATCATCAGTTGACGAAAGAGATTGATACCCAGCGTGCAAATTTCGTGAACGTGTTGGGCTTGGTTTTCATCTTTGACGGCAGACCAAGGTTTTTTCTCATCAATATATTGATTCGCGCGGTCAGCCAGCGCCATCACCTCACGCATGGCTTGACTGAGTTCCAATTTTTCATATTTCTGACTGATTTCATCGCCCACCGTTGCGAATAATGAAAATAATTCCGGATCTGATAAGGTGTTTGCTAATTTTCCGGCAAAATATTTATGAATGAAGCTCGCACAACGGCTAGCAATATTCACGAACTTTCCTACGATATCCGAGTTGATGCGTTGGACGAAATCGTCCAAGTTGATATCCAGATCTTCGATGCGCGCGCTTAATTTGGTAGCGAGATAATAACGTAAATATTCGGGTTTAAAATGATTGAGATAGGTGCTCGCTTTGATAAAGGTGCCGCGGGATTTCGACATTTTTTGTCCATCAATGGTTAAAAATCCATGGGTAAAAATCGTGGTTGGCGTGCGATAGTTTGCGCCTTCAAGCAATGCTGGCCAAAATAATGCATGAAAATAAATAATATCTTTGCCAATAAATTGATGAAGTTCAACTTGGCTCTCTTTATCCCAGTATTCGGCAAAATTTAATTCAGGGCGACGCGCGCAAAGATTTTTAAAACTGGCCATATAACCAATGGGGGCATCCAACCAACAATAAAAATATTTATTATTTTCACCCGGAATAGTGAAACCAAAATAAGGTGCATCACGGGAAATATCCCATTCTTTTAAGCCTGTTTTAAACCATTCGTCTAATTTATTCGTGACTTGTTCTTGTAAATGTCCAGAGCGGGTCCAGTTTCGCAAAAAATTTTCATATTCTGTCAGTTTAAAAAAATAATGCTCGGATTCTTTTTCGATAGGTTTCGCGCCGGATAAAGTCGAATACGCGTTTTTTAGTTCTGTGGGTGAGTAAGTTGCGCCACACGCCTCACAATTATCGCCGTATTGATCTTTTGCACCGCATTTGGGACATTCACCTTTGATGAACCGATCAGGCAAAAACATTTGTTTTTCAGGATCAAATGCTTGTTTGATGGTGCGTTTGATAATGTTATTTTGTTGGGCATGGCGTTCGAAAATAGTTTCGACTAATTCTTTGTTTTCGCTGGAGTGGGTAGTGTGGTAATTATCTAATCCGACCAGAAAGGCATTCATATCTTTTTGATGTTCTTGTCTGATTTGCTCAACGAGCACGTCCGGGGACATTTTCTCTTTATCAGCTTGAATCATAATGGGCGTGCCATGGCTGTCAGTACCGCAGACATAAATACAATCGTGCCCACTCATTTTCTGAAATCGGACCCATATATCCGTTTGAATGAGACCTACTAAATGGCCTAGATGCAAAGAGCCATTGGCGTAGGGGAGAGCGTAAGTGACTAATAGTTTACGATTTGTTTGCGGCATGAGTGGTTTCGTGTCCCGATCAAAAAGTGTCAATTATAGCGCTTCCCTGCGTAATCGGAAACACTCTATAATAGGCGAAGTGACTGAGTCACGACGTAAAGGTCTTTTCATAACGTAGGGTGGATTAGATGCGTTTTTTGCATCGTAATCCACCAATATTCCAGCTAGCTTAGAAGTTGGTGGATTACGATGCAAAAAACGCATCTAATCCTACATTTTATGAATGTATGAAAGCAGTCGTAGTTTAGTTTTTTTATAGAGAACGTGATGATAAATAATCTAAACATCAAAAACATTTTAGCCATTGCTTCAGGCAAAGGCGGGGTGGGCAAATCCACAACAGCAGTTAATCTGGCCCTGGCCTTATCCAAAACCGGCGCTCGAGTCGGTATTTTAGACGCAGACATTTATGGCCCAAGCATTCCTTTGATGCTAGGGATACAGAGTCGCCCGCAAATTACCGAGCAAAAAAAAATTCAGCCCCTCATGGCATATGGTCTCCAATCCATGTCAATTGGTTATTTGGTTGATGAAAAAACACCCATGGTGTGGCGTGGCCCCATGGTCAGCGGCGCATTGCAGCAATTGTTAAACGATACACTGTGGGACCAGTTAGATTATCTTGTTATTGATTTACCGCCGGGGACGGGAGATATTCAGCTGACACTTGCACAAAAAATTCCCGTAACGGCAGCGCTTATTGTGACAACACCCCAGGATTTAGCGTTGCTTGATGCGAGACGTGCTTATGAAATGTTTCGTAAGGTCAACGTACCGGTGCTGGGCGTCATCGAAAATATGAGTATTCATATTTGTTCGCAATGCGGTCACGCGGAATCCATTTTTGGTGAAGGTGGGGGGCAACAAATCGCGGAGCAATATGACATTCCCTTATTGGGCAGTTTGCCACTGGATCGTCAAATCCGTCAGCAAACCGATAGCGGTAAGCCAACCCTCATCGCAGAACCTGAAGGCGCAAATGCCATGTTATATCGTGACATAGCGCAACAAATTATCGATAAA
The DNA here is from genome assembly GCA_964612855.1 of uncultured Coxiellaceae bacterium. GTDB lineage: Bacteria > Pseudomonadota > Gammaproteobacteria > DSM-16500 > DSM-16500 > DATIJJ01. Next base: position 21,542 of record CAZTDR010000021.1, on the reverse strand, counting down.
TTGTCATCGCATGAAAAAAAAGACACACATCGATTCCCCAAAATTGTCATTCAAAATGATTAAGGAATAAAACTTATGAGTATTAAGTCCGATAAATGGATTCGCCGTATGGCAGAGCAACAGGGCATGATTGAGCCTTTCGCTGCAAAGCAAGTACGCGCAACGGATGCAAATAAAATAATTTCATATGGTACATCCAGTTATGGCTATGACATTCGCTGTGCACGCGAGTTTAAAGTATTCACCAATATTAATTCTGCGATTGTCGATCCCAAAAATTTTTGTGAAACGAGTTTTGTGGATGTCGAATCCGATGTGTGCATTATTCCACCCAACTCCTTTGCTCTCGCGCGCAGTGTCGAATATTTGCGAATCCCACGTAATGTATTAGTCATTTGCGTTGGTAAGTCTACTTATGCTCGCTGCGGTATTATCGTTAATGTGACGCCGCTTGAACCTGAATGGGAAGGCCATATTACGCTTGAGTTTTCTAACACAACGCCATTACCCGCAAAAATTTATGCGAATGAAGGCGTGGCTCAATTATTATTTTTAGAATCCGATGAAGGATGTGACACATCCTATAAAGATCGCAGTGGAAAATACCAAGGACAGCAGGGAGTGACGTTGCCAATTGCTTAATTAGCGAGATGGTGGAAATGGTAGGGTGGACAAAGCGCAGCGTGTCCACCATTCCAGCGAAAACAACTTAATCCGTATCATCCGCATCGCTATGATCCATTGCATCTTGCAGCGGGGTATGACGATTTGCATTGACTTGTTCGCGTAACTCTTTACCAGGCTTAAAGTGCACAGCATATTTTGGACTGGTTATCAGTTTTTCCCCGGTTTTGGGGTTGTGGGCTTTTCTAGGCGGGCGGTAGTGCAAACAAAAACTGCCAAAACCGCGAATTTCAATCCGCCCTCCATTGCTTAATGTATCGCTCATTTGTTCAATGATGCTGTTAACCGCAAGAGCGATATCTTTTTCAGCGAGATGGGGTAGTCTTTTGCTTATTTCTGCGATCAATTGGGATTTAATTAGCATGATTTTCAGCAGTAATGCTGCCTCCGTATCAGTTGGTGTTCAACATCTGCCATACAATCAATATATTACATGGGCATAAAAAAAGCTAGAGTTTATCCGATGAGCAGGTTAAGTAATAAACACTTTACCCCGCTTAATCTGTTCAAAATTGGATCACACAAAGCAGAAGAGGTGCAAGATTGACTCTGTTTAAAACCAATGGGTAAAATCATTTGTTTTCTAAGAAAATCATTAACTCAAATGGATTGAGTTAATAGTTGCTGAATAAGCTCCTCTGCTAACCCGGGTTAGTTACACCCGGGCTAGTAAGGAAGCGAGCACTTAACGAAAGTGTAAAAGCACTATTTATTGCGGTTCGTGTCTTTATTGCTGTGAAAAGATTTTTTAGGTTTGCGTGGAGCAAATTCCTTACGTGGGCCACCAAATTCTTTTTTTGGTTTACCCGGCGCAAACTCCTTACGTTCACCACCAAATTCTTTTCTTGGTTTACGTGGAGCAAATTCACTGCGTTCACCACCAAATTCTTTCCTTGGTTTGCGTGGAGCAAACTCGCTGCGTTCGCCACCAAATTCTTTTCTTGGTTTGCGTGGAGCAAATTCACTGCGTTCACCACCAAATTCTTTCCTTGGTTTACGTGGAGCAAATTCACTGCGTTCACCACCAAATTCTTTCCTTGGTTTACGTGGAGCAAATTCACTGCGCTCACCACCAAATTCTTTTCTTGGTTTACGTGGAGCAAATTCACCGCGTTCACTACCAAATTCTTTTCTTGGTTTACGTGGAGCAAATTCACCGCGTTCACTACCAAAT
>CAZTDR010000021.1:0-19584 GCA_964612855.1 uncultured Coxiellaceae bacterium | reverse complement strand
TCTTTCCTTGGTTTACGTGGAGCAAATTCGCTGCGTTCACCACCAAATTCTTTTCTTGGTTTGCTGGAGGCAAATTCACCACGTTCGCTACCAATTTTTTTCTTTGTTTTATGTGATATCGTTGATTCATCACGCTTTTCACTAGGATCTTTTCGTCCAGCATAACCATCGCGTGACGATTGTTTTTTTCCAGAAAATCGTTTTTTATCGGAAAATGACTTTTTATCTGCAAATTTTTTCTTGTGCTTAGTTGGTTTTTCAGACGATGATTTTTTTGGTTCTAAGCCCGCGATAACTTTGCGTTCTAATGTTTGGCGTAATAATCTTTCAATGCGTTGAATATGGCGAGCATCACTGGGTAGCGCCAATGAAATTGCAACACCTTCTTTTCCAGCGCGTCCCGTTCGGCCAATACGATGAACATAATCTTCCGAAAATTTTGGCAAATCAAAATTAATAACGTGCGTAATATCTTGAATATCAATTCCGCGTGCTGCAACGTCGGTTGCAACTAAAAACTGAATTCGGCCGCGGCGTAATTGTTCTAGGGTACGAGTGCGCATATTTTGTTTTAGATCACCATGCAACGCAGCAGCGGGATAACCTAGTTCATATATTTCATCGGCGAGACGATCTGCGTTCATTTTCGTCGCGGAAAAAATAATTGCTTTAAAAATAGAAGTTTCTTTTAAAAGATGTTGGAGCAATTGCATCTTATGTTTTGGGCTATCTGCAAAATACAATTCTTGTACAATTTTAGTCGGTGCTAATTGTTCAGTGGCAATATCAATGCGCACTGGGTTTTTTAAAAACTGGCGGATAATTTGCGTCAAACGATCATCGACAGTTGCGCTAAATAATAAGGTTTGACGATTTTCCGGCATGCTACTCGCAATGAATTTAACATCATCAACGAAGCCCATGTCTAACATGCGATCCGCTTCATCTAAAATCAGCATGTCAATTTGCGATAAATCCAAGCGGCCTTGGCTCATGTGATCCATCAGACGTCCCGGTGTCGCGACGATAATATCAAGTGCACCTGATAAGCTGCGTAATTGCTGACGATAGGGCATACCACCTACGAGGCTTGCAATATTGCAACCTAGAAATTTTCCATATTTGCTAACAGCTTGCGTAATTTGTGTGGCTAATTCTCGCGTTGGTGTCAAAATTAATATGCGAGGTGTGCCGTTATTTTTTTGCATGCTTAAGCGATGCAGTGCAGGTAATACAAATGCGGCGGTTTTACCCGTACCTGTTTGTGCAGAAGCAACCATATCTTTCCCGAGCAAAATTTCTGGAATAGATTTAGCTTGGATGGGAGTGGGTTGCTGATAACCACAGATGCTTAGCGCTTTGGTAATTTGCGGATGTAAGTTTAGCTGCTCAAATGTCATTGACAGAGTTCCTCGTTATAATATTAGGCATTAAGGGGCCCTGCCTAAAATTAACTAAGAACTTTGGAAGGGTAAGGTCGCGTATATGACCATTATTTTAACAGGAAAGCAAGCGCTTTCTGAGGTAAGTTGAAAAATTTTTAATAAATACAAAAAGTTAAACTTTATCTTTTTCAACTCGGGGGTTAAACATATAATGTCGCCTCTAAATGTCACATCATTACCCCATAAATCTTATACCTGGGAATGTAGAAATGTAGGGTGGATTAGGCGCTTTTTGCCGTAATCCATCAAAATATAATCAAATTGCAGCATTGTTTGGTGGATTACGATGCAAAAAACGCATCTAATCCACCCTACGTTTCCCAGGCATAAGAATTTATGGGTGATAAGTATCCACCCTATAACGTGCGATTTATAAGTTGAGGTTATGATGAAAAAACGCATTGGAATTTTATTATTTGTGCTATTTAGCACCCATTCCGCATTTGCTGTCAGAATAACTACGTTGTATGAAGGTATTTTGCCGGTGAGCTCGCAATCGGTGAGCGAGCGCAATCAATTAGCAAGCCAAGCGCTCGCGCAAGTGTTTGTAAAAGTTAGCGGTAATAATGACATTCTCGCCCATCCGAAAATCAAAACATCGTTGGCATCGGCTAATAATTTAATGCAAGAATTCAGTTATACATCGATGCCACGCGGAAGTGATAATGCAAAACCTTATTTGTTGCAATTGCATTTTGATGAAGAAGGTGTCAATAAAATTTTACGTGAAGCAGGGGCACCGATTTGGGGGCAGAATCGGCCGCTCATTTTAGTTTGGTTGGACAATGAAGGGCCAAATCACTCTCCAGAAATGATTGGTGCAGATTCAGAAAGTCGCCTTCCTATACTCTTCAAGCAGATTGCTGATAAACGGGGTATTCCCGTGATTTTTCCAGCCATGGATGTTGAGGACATGAGTCAAGTTTCTGTCAACGATGTGATGGTAGGTGCTATTTCCAAATTGATGAATGCAGCAAAACGTTATGCAAGTGATGCGATTTTGTCAGGACGTATTGTACAAAATGCGAATGGATATGATACCCAATGGAAATTGGTGATGGGTGCGGATCAATGGGGTTGGAATGTGACGGGTAAAACGCTACCTGATATTTTTGCTGCATTAATTAGCCATGTAGCAGATACGCTAGCAGGACGATATGCGACAGTGATCAGTAATACCGTGCAGACAAATGTGGACTTAAAAATTGTGAATATTACAGAATCGGATGATTTTACTGAGGCTATGAATTACATCAAACATTTGACGCCGGTTGCAAATGTGCAATTAATGCAAGTGACGGGCGGTGAAATTATGTTGAATGTGAGTTTGCGCGGTACGCAAACGTCTTTTATTCAAGCTTTGTCGGTTGGGCAAAAATTAACACCTGTTGAGAGTGAAGGTAAGCAGTTGGTCTATGAGTGGAATCATTAGTGTTTATTAACTCAAATGTCACTTTATCTGTCATCACTGCGTCATCCCCGATCAAAGCATTCGGGGATGACAGACTGGATATAAATATAGTTCTTTTACAAAAGCAGCAGTTCTCCGGTAGAATCACGGGAACATACTTAACCGGCTCTACTTATGAATAAATACTTTATCGCATTCCTCACGCTACTCTTTTTTGTATTACTTTATTTTTTAGCACCCATTTTAACGCCTTTTTTAGTCGGCGCTTTATTAGCGTATCTTGTGAGCCCCATCGTCAATAAACTGATGTCATTGCGCTTGCCCCGTATTCTTGCGGTGGTGACGGTTTTTCTCGTGGTGTGCTTGGTGATGGTGTTGTTAATAGTACTGGTCGTACCTTTGGTGCAAGCACAAATCGATAATTTAATAGACGCTATTCCTGATATGGTAGTTTGGATACAGAGCACCGTCGTACCTTGGCTTAAAGATCATTTTGGCGCACAGAATATTATTAATGTTGAGTCACTCAAAACGCAACTCACGCAAAATTGGACGAAAGCAGGCGGGGTCGCAGGCTGGGTGGTGACCACTGTTTTTCACTCCAGTTTCGCATTATTGCACGGTTTATTAAATCTGATTTTAACTCTCGTGGTCGCATTTTATCTTTTATATGATTGGGAAAAGTTTCTCACAGGCTTGCGCAATTTATTGCCGCATAAATATGCACCGACAATTATCAAGTTGGTTACAGAATGCAACGAAGTATTGGGTGCATTTTTTCGTGGCCAACTCTTAGTGATGTTAGCGCTTGGTATTTTTTATTCGATTGCTTTAACCCTAGTTGGGTTAAAAATGGGTTTGATTATTGGTATTTTGGTAGGATTACTCGCTATTATTCCATATTTAGGCATTATCGTCGGTATCACGGCAGCCAGTATCGCCGCGTTTGTGCAATTTGGTACGTTGACGTCGATTGCGCCGGTTTTAGTTGTATTTGCAATTGGTCAATTACTCGATGGCATGTTTGTGACCCCGAAATTAGTGGGCGGGCGCATTGGATTGCATCCCATTGCCGTTATTTTTGCTGTGCTGGCAGGCGGTGTTTTATTCGGATTTTTTGGTGTATTGCTGGCATTACCTGTCGCGGCAATTATTATGGTATTAGTTCGTTTTGTTAATTTACATTATCACAGCAGTCAATTATCGCAATGAAAACACAAGGCATGGTCAATCAGCTCACACTGGGTGTTGGTTTAAAGGATGAAGCCACGTTTGAGAATTATTTTGTAGGATCCAATGCATTGTTGCTGCGAGAATTACAAAAATCCGCAGCCGGTTCTGGCGAGCGTATTATTTATTTTTATGGGTCGGGGGGGCAGGGAAATACGCATTTATTACAAGCCTGTTGCCATGAAGCCCATCAACAAGGATTAAGCGCGGTTTATTTACCTTTAAGCAGTTTAATTGACTATTCACCCGATGTGTTTGAAGGATTAGAATCACGCCAATTGATTTGCATTGATGATATGCACAAAATCGCGGGCAAACCGTTATGGGAGGAAGCTGTTTTTCATGCCTATAATCGCATTCATGATGCTGGCGGCCACTTGATTGTGACGGCAAAAATGGCACCAAAATCGTTAGGCTTGGTCTTGCCGGATGTCGTGTCTCGTTTATCCTGGGGCATTGTGTATCAATTAAATGCATTGACGGATGCGGAAAAATTGCAAGCACTGATCATGCGTGCGGAACGTCGTGGCATGACATTGTCGGAAGAAGTAGGAAAATTTATTTTGACTCATTATCCGCGTCATATGTCGACATTGTTTGCGGCGCTGGATGCATTGGATAATGGCTCACTCGCTGCACAGCGTAAATTGACAATACCTTTTGTCAAAACTGTTTTGGAGATTTAAGGGATGAAAATTAAGCAAATTAAAGCCTGGGAAATATTAGATTCACGTGGTAATCCCACCGTTCAAGCCGAAGTCATTTTAACATCCGGTAAATCCGGCTGTGCGGCCGTACCCTCCGGTGCGTCAACTGGATCACGGGAAGCAGTCGAGTTACGTGACCAAGATAAAGAACGTTATCTGGGTAAAGGCGTATTGAAAGCGGTTGCAGCGATTAATGGAGAAATTGCGACTGCATTGATCAATAAAGATGCAGAGGATCAAAAACAAATTGATGAAACTTTATTAAAGCTCGATGGAACCTCCACCAAAAAACGTTTAGGCGCGAATGCGTTGCTGGCCGTTTCGTTGGCCACTGCGAAAGCGGCAGCTGCCGAACGTGATCAACCGTTATACCGTTATTTAGGGGGGGAGGGGCAATTGTTATTGCCTGTACCGATGATGAATATTATCAACGGCGGTGCTCATGCGGATAATAATTTAGATATTCAAGAGTTCATGATTTTACCGGTCGGCGCGCCCACTTTTTCAGAGGCGTTGCGTTATGGTGTCGAAGTATTTCATCACCTTAAAAAAATTCTTCATGATCGCGGTTTGAGTACGAGCGTCGGTGATGAAGGAGGTTTTGCACCGAATTTACCCAGTAATGCAGCAGCGTTGGAAGTGATTCTTGCTGCAATCGAACAAGCCGGTTACAAACCCGGCAAAGATATTTATTTAGGACTGGATGTGGCAAGCAATGAAATTTATGCGGATGGACGTTATCAGTTAAAAGCGGAAGGGAAGAATTTATCAGCAGGGGAGTTTAGTGCTTATTTGGCCAATCTCGCTGCGCGTTATCCTATTATTAGCATTGAAGATGGCATGGCCGAGCAGGATTGGGAAGGCTGGGCCCTGCTCACCAAACAATTAGGCGGTCATATTCAATTAGTCGGTGATGATTTGTTTGTTACGAATACTGAAATTTTGCAACAAGGCATAGACCAACATATTGCCAATGCGATTTTGATTAAGCCTAACCAAATTGGTACGTTAACAGAAACCTTAGCGGCTATTCAGATGGCAAAAAAAGCGCATTACAATACGGTGGTGTCGCATCGTTCGGGGGAGACTGAGGATACAACGATTGCTGATATTGCAGTGGGTACCTCAGCGGGTCAAATTAAAACGGGATCACTGTGCCGTTCAGATCGGGTGGCAAAATATAATCGTTTGCTGCATATTGCGAATGAATTAGGAAAGAATGGCTTATATGCGGGGCGGGAAGTTTTTTTTGAAAAAACAGTTTGTTAATTATCATCCCCGAATGCTTTTGTCGGGGATCTGTTTACTCATGAGGAGATCCCCGACAAAAGCATTCGGGGATGACGAGAGAACGACAGAATAAACAAGGAAGCCCATGAAGTTTTTACGATTTAACCTATTATTTATTATATTACTAGGCATTTTTCTCGCTTTGCAATATCGATTATGGTTTGAATCAGGCAGTGTCCGAGAATGGGTGGAACTAAAAAAGCGTTTAGCCATAGAACAAGCACAAAATGAAAAATTAAAAAAACGTAATCAACAAATAGTGCTGCAAGTGCAGCATTTGCAAAAAAATGATGATGCAGTTGAGTTGCGTGCTCGTCAAGAATTAGGGATGATTAAGAAAGGCGAGACATTTTATCAAGTTGTGAAGTAAGCGTGAGTATTAGGGTCTGTTGACAATTGGTTTGGCCGGTTTAAAAAGCGGGGAATCGAGATAAAATTTTCGCAAATGTGAGGCGAATAGCACCGCTATTTAACGAACATTTGCGGAAATTTTAGCCGATTCTACCGCTTTTTAAACCGGCCAAACCAATTGTCAACAGACCCTATAGGAGCATATGAAAATTTTAATCAGTAATGACGATGGTTTTTTAGCGCCTGGCATTAATGTTTTGGCCAAAACATTAAAAGAAATTGCTGAAGTCATCGTGGTCGCCCCCGATCGTAATCGTAGCGGCGCAAGCAATTCTTTGACGCTCGATAATGCGCTGCGCATGACCACAGCGGAAAATGGCTTTATTAGCGTGAATGGTACCCCAACGGATTGCGTGCATTTAGCCGTAACAGGATTATTGACAGAAATGCCAGATATGGTCGTTTCGGGCATTAATGAAGGTTCAAATTTGAGTGATGATGTGCTTTATTCGGGTACAGTTGCGGCAGCAACAGAAGGTCGATTTTTAGGGTTACCCTCTATCGCTGTTTCCTTGGTGGGACCTAAATGCCATCATTACGATACAGCTGCGCAAGTGGCTAAACAGTTAGTTTTAAAGTTACGCAAAGATCCTTTACCTAAATACACTATTTTAAATGTAAATGTCCCGGATTTGCCGCTGGAAGAGTTGCGTGGTTTTCAAGTGACGCGATTAGGCACACGACACATTGCAGAGCCTACCATTAAGACGGTTGATCCGCGGGGTCGAAAAATTTATTGGATCGGGCAGCCAGGCCCTGAAGCAGATGCGGGTCCCGGCACCGATTTTTTTGCAGTCAATGCAGGCTATGTTTCTATTACACCGCTGCATTTGGATTTAACCCATTATCAAGTATTCGAACAACTCTCGAGCTGGGTGAAGTTGCTTGAGATGGTATAACTGGTTAAATATTTTATTGCTGGCGGGAGGGTTAGTCGCGTGCGAAGGCGAAACCCACTACGCACCTGTGGCAGACATCTCAACGATTGAGCATATTCCGCAAAGCGGTTTTTATCGTGTTGGGCCTGGCGAAACCTTATATTCGATTGCTTGGCGATATGGCTTGGATTATCGCTATTTAGCCAGGATCAACCAGATTGCCCCGCCGTTTCATGTGATAGCTTCACAACGCATTTATTTACATCCTAAACCTAGCACTAAAACATTACTGGTAAAAACTATCCGACCTGGTAAAGCCAGCATAATAACGCCAGCCATCCCTCCTGTCGTTGAACATGAAGTTTTTAAACCGATTAGACAATGGAATTGGCCGGCACGAGGCCCGGTGATTAACCCTTATTCGTCCTTAAACAAAGGTATAAATATTGCTGGTCGTCTCGGCAGCCCCATTTATGCAACAGCAGCAGGGCAGGTGGTTTATAGTGGTAGTGGGTTACGTGGATATGGTAAGTTGATCATTATTAAGCATAATATGACTTATCTTTCCGCCTATGCCCATAACAAAGTGATTTTAGTGAAAGAAGGTCAGTCTGTTAAAGCGGGCCAACGCATTGCTGAAATGGGAAATACGGGTGCCCGTCAAGTTATGCTTCACTTTGAAATTCGTCGTAATGGTCAACCGGTCAATCCTTTGAGTTATTTGTAACAAAAGTCCTTAGAAGGCTTTCTCTATGCAATTTTGTCGTGCATAGAGGTTAAATTTAAAAATTAGTATATAATTAGCGCATAATTTTCTGAAAATAGATGCCTATATGAGCCGTTCATACACCCCTCTTGAACAAAAAGAAACACCGAATATCCGAGTTCTGGAAGCTAATCTCCATGGCAAGGATTATATTATAGGTGATGTTCATGGAAGTTTGTCGCTACTCAAGCTGGCTGTGCAAGAATTAAAACCCGAGGACAGGCTTTTTATTGTGGGCGACTTAGCTGATCGCGGGGAAGATAGTTTAGGTGTTTATCAATTTTTAATAGATCATCAAAAAAACAACAAGCTACCGCAAATTATAATAACACGCGGTAATCATGAAGATGACTTGCTTGAGGTATTAGATACAATAAATAATGAAAAAGATTTTGCAAATGTGAGCCTCAGAATGCTCAATCATATATTTGTGAATATGGATGCATACAAAAAAAGCAACGATCGATCTATCATACTGTCACGAGCTCAAGCATTACTTCAATTAAGATTAAACAAGATAACTACTAATGAATTACATCTAATCGATAATGGTGGAGAATGGCTTTGTTTCCCAGAGGTCACTTTTACCGATATCTGTAATATCAAAAATTTTATTAAAACCTCTCTTCCCTATGTAGTGACCGTAAAAGGCAGTGAGCGTGTAGAACCTTTTCACATGGTTCATGCGGATATGCCGGTACGTTTGACAGATAATTATTTGTTAGCGTTAGAGACGACTACATCCTTAGAAGCACTCACCTTATCGACTAAAGAAAAAATTTATGCTACTTGGGCAAGAGCGAATAATCGGCATGGTACGTCTATTGAGCCGTCATCTGAGCATCGAGATGTAGCAGTTTACTGTGGTCATACGCCTTTCGGAGGGGCAAGGATTGAGTCGAATCATATTAATCTTGATGTGGGTTCTTTTGATACATCTGTAATGTGTTTAGTTAATCATCATGATTTTAGTGTAAAAACTCTCAGTCAAAAAGAGCCGTTTTTCTGCTCAAACACGAGCGCAGCATTAGTATCAATTCAAGAAGCTTTAAAACAGCGAAAACTTAAAAGAGAAGAGAGTCAACAAGCAGCCACTATAGATCGAGTGATTCTGAATAAAATAACGAATGAATTTAAGAACAAAAAGTCTTCCCTCACTAATAAGAAAGAACGATATTTGAGCTTGTTGCAAAAGTTGCAACTAACACCCGAGGTTAAAGAAAAGCTGGCTATTTATTTGATGGACTCCCATCAGTCTCATTTGCTCGCTCAAGAACAAGGAATTTGCCGATTAAGCCGACGTTTTTCCTGTCAAACCAAGTCTTTTCATAGAGCAATGGGATATTTATTGGCGGAGAATGCTGCGCTATCCAGGGTCTGGTTTGAACCCAATAGACACCCATCCGTGTTTCAAGGGGCTCAAAAAACAGCATTTTTTAAAAGATAATAAAAATTTGCTTCCCATCTATTTCTGATTCTGCTAGCTTATCGCAAATAATAATCATTATCATTTAGGTTTGCCCATCCTATGAAACGACAAGAAACTGTCCGCAAGATTCTGGGGGCAGCAATTGCTGCCGGCGCTACTGTATCGATTGCTTTTCTCGGTCTGGTTGGGATGTATGCCTTTTCTCACGCATTCGTAGTTTGTCTGACGACCCTTGTTCTTGCTGCTGCTTTTGAACATCAAGTGAATAACGAAGGAATTGGTGCTGCTTTAAAACGCCTATTTGATAAAAATCACTTAGCCCTTGGGATTGTGGAGCGATTTTTAAATGAATTAATTACTCAGCAAGAACAGTCTGCCACTGCCATCAGTAACAATGTTTTTTTCCAAGATTATAAGGCGCAAGTAGAATATACCGAGCAATTGGAAGCTTATATTGATCAACAAGAAAAGCTTAAAAAATCCCATTTATTTTTTGAAGAAGAGTGGAAGAAATATAACACTGAAATTAAAAGAAAGAGAAAGGAATTAGCCAAAGCGATAGAACGCTTACGTGAAATGCAATTTTTCTTTTTGAAAAGATTAGATAAATCCACTAATCAATATCAAACACAGTTGGAGTGGGATGCAGCAGAATTATTCGCAGATCAAAGAACAGCATTAAAAAAAGAAATCCGTGCCAAATTAGTTGGGATACGGGTTGCCGGATTTTTCTCTATTGGTGTGGGCGCCTGTTCTGGCTTTGCGACGCTAGGTGCGATTCAAAGTGGTATAGCGACGTTTACAGTCTTGGGTTTTATTCCTTTTGGGGGAGTTGTCGCACTTTCTATCCTCGCTGGAATCGGGTATGGCTTGCTCATGTTCCAAGGCGTGTCCGACATGATCCAGCAATATGAACAGCATGGAAAAGGTTTTTTTAGTAAACGGGAAGGTGAATCCAAAAGTCACTTTTTTTTCCGTTGTTTTTTTGGGGTGACTGCAATTGTCTTAGCGTTGGGTGCAACAATTGCCACAGCCGCTACTTGGTGGAGCTTTGTTAAAGATGGCGGTAAATTAGTCGGCCTTATTGATAAAGCAGCCGATGTCATGCAAGCCATCACAATGAGCATGATGATCGCGCCTTATTTTCTTTTTAATTCGCACAATTCGGTCAATTCAATTGAGACTATATTTAAAAGTAATTACAAAAGTCTTTTTATTAAAACGTGGGCGAAAGTGCGTGATTGTGCTCGAGCTGAAAATGTCATTCAGTTTATAAATCCTTTTCGCGCAATCGAAAAACTTCTTTCAGGAATCGCTAAAACTTTTTTATTTTTGGGACATATTGCCAGTATCGGTGTCAGCTCTGATCGAGTTGAATTAGATAAAATTATCCCGGGAGGACCTATCATTCATCCCGCTTTGGCAGGTTCTGTCGGTGCATCCGTTGAAGGGTTGTCGGATTGGGGTTATTTGCCAGATGAAGCTAGCCATGAAAAAACGCACGATCATCATGGTGGTCATGAACATAAACACGAATCACCTTTATTAACTGCTTTGTATTTTCCGGTTGCGTTGACAGTGGCTTTATTAAAAGTTTTTTCCGCAAGCTGGGATTATCTGTTGTCTTCTTCGCCCAGCTTTCAGCATTCTTTCAAAAAAATGTTTACTGATGAGGTTCCCAAAAATGAGCGAATAAAGGAGCCACGTGCTCCTGTATTAAAAGTATGGCCTCAACAAGAAATGGCCGAAATCAGCGATAGTACGACAAAAAAAATGTTAAGCAAGAAGTTACCGAATGAAGGGATGAAAGGGACATACGTTTCTATGATGAAAAATCCGCAACCCCACTTATTAAAAGAAACGGTTACACCTTTTTCTACCTATCCTGCTGACCATCGAAATAGCTTTTGGCAGAAAGCATCAGCTCTTCCAGTCAAACCTTTCGAAGGAAAAGCCCAAACACTTACAAAAACGTTTTGAGTAGGGGCGGACCCGTGTGTCCGCCCGGACTTTACGGTTGAGACCGCTAGGAACACATGGGTCAGTGCTACAATTCCAGTAAGTTATAAAGAATTAAGTTTTTGTTCCCTGCAGAAGGGTGACCATTATAAGAGTATGGCTGAAGGTTTCACGCTCGCTACTTTTTTCCCGAATAATCAGTATAATAACCCTTAAGGTCCCGCGATTTTAGAGTTAAATTCATGCCAAAAAAACGAAAACAGGAAGTTTTAAAAACAAAATCTGCTAAAAAAAAGGCAGATCAAACGAATTTTTCGTCTGATGAAGAAGCCATTTCTGATGACTTTGTAGATGAAATGGAAGAAGAAATAGAAGAAGAATCTGAGCCTTCCACCCGCGCTGAGTCAGATAAAGAAAAAGATAATGAACTTCCTGTGAGTCAACTGGCTGATACAGTCAAAGCCGCTGATCCCACCCAACTTTATCTAGGTGAAATTGGTTACTCCCCTTTGTTGACTGCCCAAGAAGAAGTGCATTACGCTCGATTAGTGCAAAAAGGGGATGCTAAAGCTCGCCAGAAAATGATTGAAAGTAATTTACGTTTAGTCGTAAAAATCGCCCGGCGTTATTACAATCGCGGATTGGAGTTTTTAGATTTAATTGAAGAAGGTAATTTAGGATTGTTGCGCGCGGTCGAAAAATTTGACCCGGAGCGCGGATTTCGTTTTTCAACTTATGCAACCTGGTGGATTCGTCAAACCATTGAGCGCGCCATTATGAATCAAACCCGCACGGTACGTTTACCGATTCATGTCGTGCGTGAATTGAACACTTATCTCAGTATGGCGCGTGAACTTATGAAAACACAAGAGCGCGAGCCCACGTATCAAGATATTGCAAAAGCCCTTAATAAACCGGTGGAGGATGTTAAAGAGATGCTCGAATTAAACGAACATATTTTATCATTAGATACCAGTGTCAGTAATGATTCCAACTCATCCAATAAAACATTATTGGATGCGCTGGCTGATAAACATAAAAGCGACCCTGCCGAATTATTGGCAGATGAGCGATTAAGTGAGCATCTTGAAGAATGTTTGCAACAGCTGAATGAAAAGCAACGCGATGTCATTTGTCGCCGTTTTGGTTTGGGTGGTTATGATCGACAAACACTGGAAGAAGTCGGTGAAGCGATCGGATTTACGCGTGAACGCGTAAGACAAATCCAAATGAATGGGTTAAAAGTGTTGCGAGAAATTATGATCAAGAAGGGAATTGATAGCGACGGCTAGAAAAATGGGCGGGGCGGGACGCCGTTTTTTGCCGTAATCCCCGGCACTCTACCTATTACCCCTTCGTCATCCCCGAATGCTTTTGTCGGGGATCTGTCCCCGACAAGACATTCGGGGATGACAAAATTCGCATTTTGATGTGCAATGTGTAGCTGCTCTTTAGTTTTTGATTTGGTGGATTATGATGCAAAAAACGCATCTAATCCATCCCACGAATTCCAATCACAAAATCACACTTGAAAACTCTTCTCCAACTTTTTTTCCACTATTTTATTTTTTAATTTTACGTATTGCGGCAACCCATTGTGATACGGCGGGTAATCTTCTCCCTGAATGAGCGGTTCTAAATATTCCCTGCATTTTTCGCTAATGCTAAAGCCATCTGCCGTCATGAAATCGCGGGGCATGCCTTTCTCCACATTCGCAACATGTTCTAATAATGCTTCACCAATAGACCAGCGATACGGTTGGCTGGATTCTCGTACGATAATGGGCATCACCGCATTTTTACCCATCAGTGCTAATTCCACGGCTTTTTTACCGAGTGCATAAGCTTGCTCAACGTCTGTTTTAGAAGCGATATGACGCGCTGCACGTTGTAAGTAATCTGCAAGTGCCCAGTGGTATTTATAACCTAATTTTTCTTTGACAAGTTTTGCCAAAACAGGGGCGACGCCGCCTAATTGTTTATGACCAAAAGCATCAACCAGGCCGGATTCAGAAATAAAGGTACCATCTTGGTTGCGTAAACCTTCAGAAACAACGATAGCGCAATGACCAAATTTTTTGACACAATGCTGCACGCGTTGCAGAAAAGCGTCAGGAGCAAAAGGAATCTCAGGCACTAAAATAATATGCGGTGCATCGCCTTCTTGTTCGGCTGCTAAACCACCTGCGGCCGCAATCCATCCGGTATGCCGTCCCATGACTTCCATAATGAATACTTTTGTGGAGGTAAGTGCCATGGATGCCACATCTAAACCGGCTTCTCGAATGGAAACCGCAACATATTTTGCAACCGATCCAAATCCTGGCGAATTGTCTGTGAGAGGTAAATCATTATCAATTGTTTTTGGAATGCCGACACAGGTGATGGGATAACCTAAAATTTCTGCGATTTGTGACACCTTGTAAGCTGTATCTTGCGAATCGCCACCACCGTTATAAAAAAAATAACGAATATGATGCGCAGAAAAAACCTCAATTAATCTTTCGTATTGCGCACGATTTTTTTCTAATGAGCCTAGCTTGTGGCGACATGAACCAAATGCGCCCGAAGGTGTATGATGGAGTGCTGCAATATCTGCATCGGATTCGTGAGATGTATCAATTAAATCTTCAGTCAAAGCACCAATAATTCCATTATGTGCCGCGTACATTTTGCCAATTTGATCAGCATGTTGTCTGGCCGTTTGAATGACGCCGCAGGCTGTTGCATTAATGACAGAGGTAACCCCGCCGGATTGGGCATAAAGCGCGTTATATTTTGGCATGTTTTCCGTTTCCAAATGAATGAAATCGGCTGACTATATACTGGATTTTTGCAGGAGACAAGCGTGTATCTCGAGTAAAAGAGGGGGCTTGCCCCTCCTTCTCGGATAGGTGTTAAATGCTGACTAAGCTATTGATACTACGAATGGGGGTGGAACGTTGATCTTTTTTCCTAAACAAAAATGACTTATGCAATTCTTGAATGCTGGCGCTGCTAGCAAGAATGAAGTGAGTATCTAATTTATTTGCTAAGCGCAAAACTTCCGTTTTAATTTTACCCGTCATCAACCATTGGCTTTTTTTATGGACCTCTAAGGATTCGCCAATCGATGTTAGAGTGCCACCTGCTTCTTCATAATAACTTTCAGCTAATAGCACCATTGACGGAATATTAAAGTAGCAAGTAGGTAAGTGAGGGATAACATGAACCAGATTTAATCTGATTTTAATGTTCTTTTCTTTTGCCTGCGCTAAGGCTTCTTTAATTAAATATACTTCGCCATCAGTGGCGGAATTTGTGACGATTAATACGTTTTTTGACTCAACCATGACTGCTTCTCCATGTACATATATAGGTAATAAATTCCTGGGTCCTTTGCTCCGTTTGCTCACGTTTTCACGGGGGAACGCTCATGATCTCACTATTATTGGCTGGATGAAATTGGCAAAAACCAAGAGAGAAATGCTTGCAGTTCCTTAGCAAAACTAGGGTTTTTACTGATAAGTTATCTTTAAAATAGGAAGCAGCGGCGTAAAAAAAACGTATTTAATCAATACTGAGGTGAATTCAGTACAGATTAGTCCTCAATTAATGGTTCTTGCACAGTGTTAGTGAGCACAAGTTTAACGAGTTCAGGCACTGATTTTACACCCATTTTTTTCATCACACTGGCGCGATGTGCTTCTACCGTTTTCAGCGAAATATTTAATTCAGATGAAATGACTTTATTTTGTTTGCCAGCAACTATACCTTGCAATACTTGAATTTCACGTGGAGAAAGCAGCGCGAATTTTGCTTCTGCTTGTGCGTTTACTTGTTGTTTTTCGCGATTAGTTTTGTCAAGGCGTAGAGCTTTGTTAATGCTTTCCAACAAAAGTTGGTCGTTAAACGGTTTAGTCAGAAAATCCACCGCGCCAGCTTTCATGACACGTACAGCGAGAGGAACATCACCATGGCCACTGATAAAAATGATTGGTAAGGTGGCATTTTTTTCATTGAGGCGTAATTGTAATTCGGGTCCGCTCATGCCGGGCATGCGCACATCAAGTAACACACAGCCGTGCTGCAGAGGATTATAATCGTCGAGAAATTCTTGGGCTCTCACAAATGTTTTTACTTTCAATCCCACCGATTCAATAATCCAAGAAAGAGATTCAACCATTGCTTGATCGTCATCCACAACATATACAATTGGATCCATAATTCTTTTCTCCTATTTTATTTAAGTGGTAAGACGAATCTTATCCAGCTATTATTGTTTGTGTTCGCATGAATTAAAAACTGTCCTCCATGCGCTTCAATAATGGAACGGCAAATAGCTAATCCCATGCCGCGTCCATTGGCTTTTGTAGTAAAAAAAGGTTGAAATACTTTGTGTATCACTTCTTTGCTAAAACCAGGCCCGCTATCGTAGACAGTCACTTCGATGTTTTTTTGATTGAGTGTCCGGGTTTGAATTTGAATTTTACGCGATCCTGTTTTGATTTCCTGCATGGCTTCCATCGCATTTTGGATTAAATTCAGCAAAACTTGTTGCAATTGAATGCGATCAGCAGAAATAAGTTGAATATCTTTCGCTAATCCAAATTCAATTTTGGTTTTCGTGCGATTTAATTCGTTACGAATTAAGGTGACTGTTTCACGGATTAAGCTGTTTATTTTGCAAGGGGTTTTGACTAACTGCCCTTTACAGAAAAAATTCTTGAGGCGATGAATCACTTCACCAGCACGTTCAGCTTGTGCGACAGCTTTGTTCATAATTTCTACTAGCTGGGTAGGGTCATGCGTGTCTTTTTGTAAATAACGCACGCAACCTTGCGTGTAATTTACAACAGCGGCTAAGGGTTGGCTGATTTCATGTGCCATGCCGGACGCCATTTCTTCCATGGTACTTAAACGAAACACATGAGCTAATTGTTGCCCGCGTAAACGTGCTTTTTTATCTAACATATGATCAGTAATATCACGAGAAGCAGATTGAATTTCGCGAATCGCGTGATTTGACTCATCACGAATCATGCGTAAATTGCTTTCAAACCAACGATATTCGCCATCTTTGCGCCGAATGCGATAGTTAATAATATGGTAACCCGAATATTCTTTGCGTCGATTAAACGCTTTTTTTAATTTGCCTAAATCATCATAATGCACAAATTTATTGATATTTTTACCCACAAATTCTTCTGGCGAGTAACCCAGTAGTGTTTTGCAGGAAGGAGACACATATAAATAGGTACCATTGGGTGCGTGTCGGGAAATAATATCTGTCGCGTTTTCTGCTAGCAGGTGAAAACGCAATTCACTTTCTCGCAGATTTTTTTCCAGTTGCTCCCCAGCCGCTAAGTTTTTAAGAAATAAAGCATTCGTTAGATTAAATAATTCGAGAGAATCATGTAAATCATATAACATTTTTTGTTGCGCATTCTTTAATTCTATTTCAAGTTCTTTATGAACCGAAATATTATGATGCATGACTAATGCTAATAATTTTGTCGATTGCTGAGGGTGGTTAAGTAGCGAGACCGTTGTTTTACACATACCCAAAGAACCATTTTTTCGATAAAAAGGTGTTTCTGCTATCCATTTTTTTACGGGAGAAGTCGAAGACGTTTCAAGAATAATTTTAGGGAAGGGATAGTTTTGTTGATAAACTAAATTGAGTGAACGGCCAACGACTTCTTTTTTTGGATAGCCAAAGAGGGCGGCAGCGCCTTGATTCCAATCGACAATACGACCTGACTTGTCTAACAGCACCGCGCTGTCGGCAATTGCATCGAATAAAGAGCGCATATCATCCGTTATCATTGCTCATCCCTGTTACCAATTTTTCAATAATATCATATTATTCACCCACCTCAATGGTATAATCGCGCGAAGAAGTAATGTTGTAGGGGCGGACCTATGTGTCCGCCCTGACTTTTAGTTGAAGCCGCTGGGCGGGCACATGGGTACGCCCCTGCAGAGCGGCATTGCAATAGAGTTAGGAGTAGTTATGCATATTCATATTTTAGGTATTTGCGGAACTTTTATGGCAGGTATCGCGGTTCTAGCTAAGCAAGCAGGGCATACTGTCTCCGGCAGTGATCAGCAAGTTTACCCGCCGATGAGCACTCAACTCGAGTCACAAGGGATTACCTTGTTAAATGGCTATGAGCCTGACCACATTGATTCGACGATTGATTATGTGATTGTGGGAAATGTCATTCGTCGGGGCAATAAAGCAATGGAATCGGTGTTAGAACGGAATATTCCTTATACCTCGGGCCCGCAATGGTTAGCAGAGCATTTATTGAAAAACCGTTTTGTCATGGCGGTTTCCGGTACGCATGGCAAAACCACTACGACCAGCATATTAGCGTGGCTATTAGAAGCAGGGGGGTTAAATCCCGGTTTTTTAATTGGTGGTGTGCCTGAAAATTTTGGCGTATCGGCGCGCATGGGCCAAGATCCTTTTTTTGTGATTGAAGCGGATGAATATGACAGCGCTTTTTTTGATAAACGCTCTAAGTTTATTCATTATCGCCCAAAAACCTTAATTTTAAATAATCTTGAATTTGATCATGCCGATATTTTTCCTGACTTAGATGCGATTAAACAACAATTTCATTATTTGGTGCGTACTGTTCCCGGCAACGGTCTGATTATTCAACATGCAGAAGATGCTAATTTAGTGGATGTGATCCAAAAAGGCTGTTGGACACCGATTACCACCTTCAGCGGTAAAAAGGGCCAATGGCAAGCGCGTTTGATTGCAGAAGATGGGAGTTGTTTTGAAGTATTGCAAAATCAAGTCCCTGTTGGTCGAGTAAACTGGAGTTTGCTAGGGCAGCATAATGTGGCTAACGCATTGGCAGCGCTAGCCGCGGCCGAACACGCCGGTGTTTCGACTGCCCGTGCCATTGAAGCATTGAGTACATTTAAAAATGTGAAGCGTCGGCTGGAAGTCAAAGGGCAGGTTAATGGCGTGACCTTGTATGATGATTTTGCACATCATCCAACTGCTATTGCAACTACGCTTGCGGGATTACGCGCTCGAGTAGGCAAACAAGCACGTATTGTCGCTATTTTAGAATTTGGTTCTTATACCATGCGTTCTGGAGTGCATAAAGACACAATAAAAGCGTCATTAAATGACGCGGATGTCATCGTTTGTAAACGTCCTGAGGGAATAGAGTGGAATTTAGAAGCCATTTTGGCTAAATTTAAACAACCGTCTTTATTGTTTAATGATGTAGAATCATTAGTCGATCGGCTCTCTGTTGAGTTAGAATCAGGAGATCATGTGATTGTCATGAGTAACTCTGGATTTGGCGGCATTCATCAGAAGCTATTAAAAGCATTGGAAACGATCCAAATGAAGGCATAATATGGATGAGCAAACACAACAACAAAATGATTTAATTTTTACAACACGAGGCGCACTGTTAGGACTGGCTGCATATTTTATTTTAGGTTTGATTATCGCAGCGGTTTTTGTGTGAAGTAACATGAAAAAAATAGTTATTCATGTGGATGTTAAGTCAACTTATTTGCCTGAGCAATCATCCCAAACAACCCAACGCTTTTTATGGTCCTATGAAATTACGATCACAAATCAAAGTGATGAAGTTGTTCAGTTGCTCAGTCGTTATTGGCGTATCACCGATATGACCGGTCATATCGAAGAAATCCGTGGCCCAGGCGTCGTCGGTTTACAGCCGCTTATCAAACCGGGCAAACAGTTTGTTTATAGCAGTTATTGCCAGCTCACTACCCCTCAAGGTTTAATGGAAGGCCATTATGGGTTTCAGACATTGGAAGAAAAGGCATTCGATGTGCAAATCCCAAAATTTGTATTGACCTCACCCGAGGGAGTCATTACAACCTTTCGCTCGCGGTTGCATTAATTTGCATACCCGGAAAAATGTAAAAATAAAAACGTAGGGTGGATTAGATGCGTTTTTCGCATCGTAATCCACCAAATATAACGGCTTTATTTTGATATGGTGGATTACGATGCGAAAAACGCATCTAATCCACCCCACGAATTCAAATGCGAAGTGCAATGCCCTTTCT
>CAZTDR010000020.1:0-40051 GCA_964612855.1 uncultured Coxiellaceae bacterium | reverse complement strand
GGCGTGCCATGCCCGGCGGCTTCAGCGAGATATGCAGCACGGGCACGGCACGCCGCGCCCCTACAAAAATAGATTACGCAACAACGCGTGCCATCCACTGTATCCCCCATAATGCTTAACAACTAGCAGAGAGCAAAAACCATGCAAAACATAGGCATCATTGGCTGTGGCTTAATCGGCCAAAAAAGAGCGAAACATTTGCAGTCCACAAAATTAATGGCGTGTGCCGATATTCAATTTGAAAAAGCAACCGCTCTTGCTGAAATACATCCTGGTTGTACACCCTATCAAGATTGGCGTGATGTCCTGCATCGAGAAGACATACACATTATTATCATTGCCACCTTACATGCAGCCCTTGCAGAAATTGCATTAGCCGCTATCAACTTAGGCAAACATATTTTAATAGAAAAACCCGCCGCCAAAACATCAACAGAAATAGCCGATCTGCTTCACGCTGCCGAAAAAAATCAAGTCCTGGTTCGTGTCGGATTTAATCATCGTTATCATCGCGCCCTGCAGAAAGCACGCACCTTAATCGATGCCAATGCCATCGGCGACATCTTCTTTATTCGCGGACGCTATGGTCATGGCGGACGATTGGGATACGATCGCGAATGGCGTGCAGATCCTCTTTTATCAGGCGGCGGCGAATTGTTAGATCAAGGTATTCACTTGATTGATTTAGCGCGCTGGTTTCTCGGCGATTTTTCCCAAATTGAAGGTCATGCACAAACTTACTTTTGGGATATGCCCGTGGATGATAATGGATTTATGCTATTAAAAACGCCTACTCAGCAGATTGCGTTTTTACACGCAAGTTGTACCGAATGGAAAAATCTTTTCTCATTTGAAATTTATGGCCGTACAGGCAAGATTGATATTCAAGGTTTGGGCGGTAGCTATGGTGTTGAGCGTTTAACCTATTACAAAATGCTGCCTGAAATGGGCCCACCCGAAACGACCAGTTGGGAATATCCGATGGAAGATAATTCTTGGTCGGTTGAGCTAACCGAATTTTTAGACGATATTGCACAAAATCGACAACCCGCCGCGGGATTAAAAGAAGCTTATGCCGCGTTAGACATTGTCGAGAAAATTTATAAAAAAAGTAGGGTGGATTAGACGCGTTTTTCGCGTCGTAATCCACCAATTGCAGCGCCCAATCCATCTTATTTAGAGAGATATAGTCTATGATCGTAGTACGCAGCCCCTTACGCATTTCCCTAGGCGGTGGTGGAACAGATTTACCCTCTTATTACCAAGACCACGGCGGTTTTCTTATCGCAGCCGCCATTGATAAATATGTCTATATCACATTGCATCAAACCTTCGCCGAAGAAATTATTGTGAAATATTCTAAATTAGAACGGGTAGATGCCATCGACAAAATTGAACACCCCATCGTGCGCGAAGTTTTAAAAAATAGTCTACTCCCTTCTACCCGTTTGGAAATCGCTAGCATGGCAGACATTCCAGCCGGCACGGGTTTAGGTTCATCCGGAAGTTTTACCACCGCCTTAATTAAGGCCATACACACGTTACAAAAAAATCCCCTCCATCCACGCGAATTGGCAGAAAAAGCTTGTCATATTGAAATTAATTTGTTGCGAGAACCGATCGGAAAACAAGATCAATATATTGCAGCCTATGGTGGAATTAATGCCTTTCATTTTTTGCCGGATCATCGTGTTGAAATCGTGCCACTGAAACTTCCGCAAGAAACGCTCTATAATTTGGAAGATAATTTAATGTTATTTTTTACTGGCTATTCACGCGCTGCGTCGTCTATTTTGCAAGAACAAGACAAAAAGAGCCAAGAAAAAGAGACAGCAATGATAGAAAACTTACACTTTATTAAAGAACTAGGAATAAAAAGCCAGGCAGCATTGGAAAAAAATAATTTAAACGAGTTTGCGGAATTGATGAATGTGCATTGGGAGCATAAAAAACGACGTTCGACAAAAATGAGTAATGAAGAAATCGATCATTGGTATCAAATCGCCCGTGAAAATGGTGCAGTAGGTGGCAAAATGATTGGCGCAGGAGGCGGTGGTTTTCTTATGTTTTATGCCGAAGATAAAGTAAAGTTACGCAATGCAATGAAAAAAATCGCATTACCCGAAGTACGTTTTCGTTTTGATTTTATGGGCACACAGGTGATTACACAGTGAAAAAGCCATTATTTGATGTGGTTATTTTGGCAGGCGGCTTGGGAACAAGATTGCATCCTTTGACAGATACCATGCCAAAAGCATTAATACCCATAAATGGTGAACCTTTTATCGCACATCAATTACGTTTATTAAAAAAGCAAGGTGCCGCGCATGTTGTTCTCTGTGTCGGACACTTTGGGAACTTGTTGCAAGATTTTGTGGGCAATGGCAGCGCTTTTCAGCTTAGCGTAAGTTATTCATTTGATGGTGAGCAACTATTAGGAACGGCAGGCGCACTTAAAAAAGCGCTTTCTCTCGTATCGGAACATTTTTTTGTATTATATGGCGATTCTTATTTGACTTGTGATTTTTTAGCTGCGCAACACGCTTTTTTGCGCAGCGAAAAAAAAGCGTTAATGACGCTTTTTCATAATCAAAATGCGTGGGACAAAAGCAATGTTGAATTTGATGGTAAAAAAATCATGGCTTACGATAAAAAAAATCCCAGTTCACGCATGCAGTATATTGATTATGGTTTGGGTCTGTTTCATCAAAGTGCTTTTATGGAAGAGAATGTCGTACAGGATTTGGCGGTGTTTTATCAGCAATTGCTTGCTCGTCAAGAGTTAGCCGCCTATGAGGTCAACGAACGGTTTTACGAAATAGGTTCGTTTGCGGGTCTTAAAGAATTGGAGACGCTATTATGCAATTCATCAAACGGTTTTTAGCCGAAAGTAATACGATTATTGAAAATTTAAATGTGAAAGAAATTGAAAAAGCCGTCGATTTATTGTCGGTCGCGCGTGAAAAACAGGGCCGTCTTTTTATTTTAGGTGTCGGTGGAAGCGCCGCCAATGCCTCGCATGCGGTGAATGATTTTCGAAAAATTGTGGGTATGGAGGCGTATGCACCGACCGATAATGTAGCGGAATTAACGGCGCGAACCAACGATGAGGGATGGAATAGTGTTTTTGTCCGTTGGTTGGAAGTCAGTCGTTTAACGTCAAACGATGTGATTTTAATTTTATCGGTCGGCGGCGGCAATGTAGAAAAAAATGTGAGTCCGAATTTAGTGGCCGCTTTGCAGTATGCAAACGAAAAGAATGCAAAAATTATTGGTATTGTCGGGCGTGACGGCGGTTACACAGCCAAAGTGGCGCATGCGTGCATTTTAATTCCAACCTGCACGCCAGAAAATATCACACCACATACCGAAGCCTTTCAATCCATTATTTGGCATTTATTCGTTTCACACCCTAAGTTAAAACTGACGCAAACAAAATGGGAGTCTCTCGTGTGACTCAACAAAAAGCGATTTTCCTTGATCGAGATGGTGTGCTAAATGCTGTTGTGTTACGTAATGGAAAACCCTATCCACCAGCCTCTGTTGCCGAAGTCGTGATTCCGATGGATGTGTTGCCCGCATTAATAAAATTAAAAAAATGGGGATTTTTATTAATTGGCGCGACGAATCAACCTGACGTTGTGCGTGGTACCACGACACGGGAAGTAGTAGAAGCAATTAATGCGTTACTCATGCAGAAATTACCCTTAACAGAAATTAAAGTGTGCTACCATGACGAGGCAGAAATGTGTGCTTGTCGTAAACCCTTGCCCGGTCTTTTATTACAAGCAGCGCGAGAATATGACATTGATTTGGCAAATAGCATCATGATCGGTGATCGCTGGAAAGATGTAGAAGCAGGCCAGCAAGCGGGGTGTGAAACAATTTGGCTGCAGCAGCAGGATTATCAGGAAAAAAATCCTCAGTCGCCACCGAGCGTGACCGTCTCTTCGATGAGTGAAGCGGCGCAATGGATTAGCAAAAAAATAGGGAGCATTTAAAATGAAAAAACTTTCTGAATTGAATATTAAAATTTGCGCGGATGGCGCAGATAAAAAAACGATGTTGGAATTGTATCACGATCCTGTGATAAAAGGATTCACGACCAATCCTTCTTTATTGTACAAAGCCGGTATCAAAAACTATGAAGCGTTTGCACAAGATATATTGAGCTTTATTCAAGATAAACCCATTTCTTTCGAAGTATTATCCGATGATTTTTTAGAAATGCATCAACAAGCGCATCGCATTGCAAGCTGGGGTAAAAATGTCTATGTGAAAATTCCTATCGTCAATACAATAGGACAATCCACCATTCCTTTAATCGAACGTTTGGCGCAAGAAGGCATTAAACAAAACGTAACGGCTGTGATGACATTGAATCAAGTGCGTGCAGCAACGAAAGCTTTGTCTAACGGTCCTTCCGCCATTGTTTCTGTATTTGCAGGACGTATTGCAGATACAGGACGCGACCCTATGCCTACCATGCGTGAGGCGTTGGCAATCATACAACCTTTTCAGCAATTGGAATTATTGTGGGCGAGCTCACGTGAAGTATTCAATATTTTTCAAGCAGAAGAAGTGGGGTGTCATATTATTACCGTCGGGCATGATTTATTAAAAAAATTAGACGGCGTAGGAAAAGATTTAGAAAGTTTTTCGCTGGAGACGGTCAATATATTTTTTGAAGATGCCAAGAAAGCAGGGTTAGTATTGGGAAAGGAGCGTGTATAGAAGTGAAGGGTGGTCTTACTTTTTTTGCAAATGGCAAATAGAAAATGTAGGGTGGCACGGTGCGTTTTTTGCACCGTAATCCACCATTTTGGCGCCGAATCGGTGGATTACGACGCAAAAAACGCGTCTAATCCACCCTACATTTTTATTTTAGATTCACGCAACAACGCGCAAAAATACTCCTAACATGCGGATTTTATGCAAAATTTTTCCATCCTCGCGCATTTTTGTGGTTGACTCATCACAGTTAATTCGTGTTAGAGTTACGCAAAATCATACAACAACGAGAGTGCTGACATGAGTGATGCCAGAATAGTTACGTCCACACAAGCGGAAAATTTTAATTCCAATCTCTTCGAAGAGCCCGCTCGTTTGTTGGAATTAATGAATTACATATGGCAAGAAT
Source organism: uncultured Coxiellaceae bacterium (assembly GCA_964612855.1). Taxonomy (GTDB): domain Bacteria; phylum Pseudomonadota; class Gammaproteobacteria; order DSM-16500; family DSM-16500; genus DATIJJ01. The sequence continues at coordinate 34,911 of CAZTDR010000020.1, read as the reverse complement.
TCAAGAATATACAAAAAAAAGATAATGTGGTCAGAGCGATTCTTTTGGAGAAGCTCACTTCAGAAGATATGCCAGTATTCAATGCCAGCGGAAATTCAGCGAAAATTATCAAAAAAAAAGATAAATTTTATCTCTTAATCGAAAATACCGATATAAAAATCACACCTAAAGAGATGGAAATATTTTGGCGCGCTATGCAAGGGCAAGACTTATCGCCTGCGCTGCCTGAAAATAAATCGACGACAAGCCAAACAGAAGAGCCTGCTCGCCAGGCAGTCGTTCCCCAGATAAAGCCTCAAATAACCATTCCTGTACCGGACGAAAAACCAAGTACAATTTGGGTGGAAACCACTTTTCATGACGAAAATGATGAGGGCCTTACAAAACAGGATATAAGGCAGATTAATAAAAACGATGTCTATGCTCTTTTTTTTAACGGGGATATGCCTATCTGGGCGAATATCTCTGCTGCAACTTCCTCTTTTCAAATCCAAGAAATTTTGACACGCAACACACCGCGGAGTGCAAAGAAAAAACCGCAAGTGAATACGCTCAATTTGAAAGCACACCTTTCTTCTTGCGATGCGGAGAGAAGTTCTAATCTGGATAAAGTGACAATAAACACAGCATTAGAAAATCAAGTTGAGAGCACGAGTGTTATTCCCGAAAAAAAAGATTCATCACCGGTTGTTGATTTTGCAAACGTGACTCCTGCCCCTGTTATGCCAGAGAGAGTATCTTTGTCTTCAAATTCAATGAACATGATGACTGATCATGATTGGCAAGATATGCAAGTGGAGTTAGTCAGGAGAAATGCTATTTGTGGGCAAGATCTACAGAGGCCATCCCCTGTTCAGTCTGAGAATAAACTTCAGGCAGTAGAAAACGCTAATGTCAGTGAATTTCTTAATTGGTTAAGAATACAATTGAGTGCTATGAGCGCATATATCAAAGAAAATGGTCTTAATCCCAATGTAGGAGTGGTTGGCCAAGTTAATGCTATTTTAAGCGATCAAAGTTATACAAATGAAGCTAAAATAGAAAATGCGATACAAACATTCTTATCGAATTTTCGCGTGACGAATTGGCAACAGGATATTAAAAGCAACAAATTTTTTTCTAACATTAAGAATCAACAATTAAAAGACCGTTTCAGCCAATATCACGAAGCTTGTATGATAACCTGCTTATTGCAGGTGGTAGACAGCTATTGCAAAGTAGAATCGTGCCTATTGCCAAAAGAACTAAGAGAAAAATTAACAAAAAAAATACATGAAAAAATTCCAATGATTGAGTCAACTAAAGTTACACGACTTAACTACCCAACTTTAGACCAAAGTCTCAAGCAAAGCCCACGCATTATTATTAAAACATCCAGACAGCCGGGCCGTATTTTAGCTTGAGGGAAATTAACTTATCTATTAATTGAATCAATCATGTTCATGGCTTACTTCCGATTTTTCTTTCCGCACTTCTAACAAATGAATGCGTCGATTATCACTGTGCAAAACCTTAAACCAATAATTTTCAATCTGAAGGGTTTCACCGCGCTTGGGTAAATGGCCAAAACCTTTGACGACTAAGCCACCAATCGTATCAAACTCATCATCGCTTAAATGAGTATTGAAGTATTCATTGAAATCATCAATTATGGTGGAGGCTTTTACTGTGTAATAACCCTCTTCGTGATTTTTAATATCATCATCTTCATCAATATCGTATTCATCTTCGATATCACCTACGATTTGTTCCAGCACGTCTTCAATCGTGACTAAGCCCGCCACTTGACCGTATTCATCAATGACGATGGCAATATGATTTCGATTGACACGAAATTCGCGTAATAAGATATCTAAGCGCTTGCTTTGCGGAACGAAAACGGCTGGACGTAAATTTTCGCCAATGACGAATTGGCGCTTTTCTTTTTCAAAACCATATTTGAGCAAATCTTTCGCCAATAAAATACCCACGACATCTTCATTTTCGACAATGGGAAAGCGAGAGTGAGCGGACTCAATGATGAGCGGTAAGATTTCTTCTAGCGTGCTATTTTTTTCAACGGTGATCATTTGTGATTTAGGGACCATGACTTCACGTACTTGCATTTCAGAGACTTGCAGCACGCTTTCGATCATGCTGAGCATTTCCGCACTCAATATGTCCCGTTCTTCTGCATCACGCAAGACACTCATTAATTGTTCGCGATCTTTGGGTTCGCGAATCAATAAATCACTTAAACGTTCAAACCACGAGCGTTCTTTTTCCTCAGACTCTCCGTTCATGACTCATCACCTTTTTCACTGACTTGATAGGGATTACTAAAGCCTAGCTTACGTAAGATATTTATTTCTTCGGATTCCATTTTTTCCGCATCGGTTTCATTTTCATGGTCATAACCCAATAAATGCAGAATGCCATGAACGACCATGTGTGCCCAATGTGCTTCCAGCGTTTTTTGTTGCAAGAGAGCTTCTTCAAAAATTACGTCAGCACAAATGATAATGTCACCTAACGTGAAGCATTCATCTGCGCACTCTTCCGGCATATCGAACGGAAAGGACAGCACATTGGTTGGTGTATGCTTGTGTCGATAAGTGGAATTGAGTGTGGTTATTTCCGCTTTATCGACAATTCGAATGGTTAATTCAGCCGCAGGTATTTTATTTGTTAACGCGGTGGTGGCCCATAATTTTAATTTTGCCGTAGTGGGCAAGGATGGCCCTGCAACCACACGCTGGACTGTAATATCGTACATGACCTCATTTGCCTTTATGGTATTCTTCGTAAGCTTCCACAATGCGTTGCACGAGAGGATGGCGAACGACGTCCCGAGGCTCAAACTGCGTAAAACTGATGCCGCTGACATTTTTTAATACTTCCATCGCATGAATTAAACCCGAATCACGACGATTGCTTAAATCAATTTGGGTCACATCGCCAGTGATAACGGCCTTTGAATTGTAACCCACGCGAGTGAGAAACATTTTCATTTGCTCGGCCGTCGTATTTTGACCTTCATCTAAAATGATAAAAGAATCATTTAAAGAGCGGCCACGCATGTAAGCAAGCGGTGCTAGCTCAATAATGTTTCGTTCAATTAATTGAGTAACTTGGTCAACCCCCAGCATTTCATACAAGGCATCATACAGTGGACGTAAATAAGGATGTACTTTTTGTGCAAGATCGCCTGGCAAAAAGCCTAGTTTTTCGCCCGCTTCAACAATGGGACGCACTAAAATAATGCGGCTGACACGCTCCGTTTCCCACGCAGAAACAGCACAGGCGACAGCGAGATAGGTTTTGCCTGTTCCCGCAGGCCCAATACCAAAACTGATATCGTGGTTTAAGATGCTTTTAAGATAATGCACCTGATTGTCACCGCGAGCAGTGATGCTCTCACGCTTAATTCGAATTTCCATACGTGGGCCCTGTGGCGCATCTATTTCTGTTTGAAGGGTTTGTAAATAAAGATGAACTTCATGTGCGGCAAGATGGGTTTGTTTTTCTGCTTCATGGTAAAGCTCGATGAGGGCTTTGCCCGCCTTCTCGACGGCGTCACATTCTCCTTTAATGGAAAAAGTGTAACCGCGTTGTTTTATTGAAACTTTTAATCGGCCTTCGATTAAACGAACATGCTCATCACAATGACCGCAAAGGTTGACCAGACGTCGATTATCTTCAGGACTTAAGACAATGACTTTTGAATAGTGTGTAGTTTCCAAGGCTTAAATTAATCCTCTCTGATAGATAGATTTTATATCTAAAGTATAGCGGAAATTATCAGGGGTGTCGAAAGAACGGTTTTAGACAATTTCTCCGCGTAACGAGTTCGGTAAACTATCGGTAATCCGCACTTGAATTAACTGGCCAATATGCGCCTTATCACCAGCCAAATTAACGACGCGATTATTTTCAGTGCGCCCCGAAATTTGATTAGGGTCTTTTTTAGACGGCCCATTCACTAAAATAGTTTGCATGCTGCCTACCATACTATCGCTGATGCGTTTTGCATTTAAGAGAATACGATTTTGTAACAGCGCCAAGCGTTGTTTTTTCACATCCATGGAAACAGTATCGGGCAGTTTGGCGGCGGGTGTCCCCGGGCGTGGACTGTAGATAAAACTAAACGAATTATCAAAGCCGATGTCGTGAATGAGGTTCATCGTATCTTCAAAATCCGCTTCCGTTTCACCTGGGAAGCCAATAATAAAATCCGAAGAGATGCTGATGTCGGGTCGAACTTTACGAAGTCTGCGAATTTTCGACTTAAATTCCAGAATGGTATAGCCGCGTTTCATCGCAGCTAAAATACGATCGGAGCCGCTTTGTACAGGAAGATGTAAATGATTGGCGAGTTCGGGCACTTCGGCATAAGCTTGAATCAATGAGGCCGAAAAAGCCAGTGGATGCGAGGTTGTAAAACGAATACGGACAATACCATCAATGGCTGCGGTGTAATGGATGAGCTGCCCTAAATCAGCTAGGCCACCTTCAAATTGTGCGCCCCGGTAGTCATTCACATTTTGCCCAAGCAATGTCACTTCTCGAACCCCTTGAGCAGCTAAAGCAGCAATTTCTGCGAGCACATCATCCAAAGGACGGCTGATTTCTTCTCCGCGCGTGTAGGGAACGATGCAAAAACTACAATATTTGCTGCAACCTTCCATAATGGATACTAAGGCACTCGGTCCCTCGGCGTGCGGGGCAGGAAGGCGATCAAATTTTTCGATTTCAGGGAAGCTAATATCCACAACGGATTTGCGTTGGGTTTTTACTTCGTTAACCATTTCGCCTAAGCGATGCAATGTTTGCGGTCCAAAAACCATATCAACAAAGGGTGCGCGTTTAAGAATAGTGGCACCTTCTTGGCTAGCGACACAGCCGCCTACACCAATAATGAGATTGGGATTAAGTTCTTTTAACACGCGAAAGCGACCTAATTCTGAAAAGACTTTTTCCTCGGCTTTCTCACGAATAGAGCAAGTATTGAGTAATACGACGTCCGCTTCATCAGGGTTGGTGGTTTTTTCCAACTGATGTGATGCCATTAATACATCCGCCATCTTAGAAGAATCATATTCATTCATCTGACAGCCATGTGTTTGGATGTAAAATTTGCCCATAATTACCTCTTTAAGCCTTGCGTTGTTGCTGGAGATGGCCCACCAAGCCCCGCCAAATAAGGCCGCTTATGATATTAGATTGTAAATTTTTTTGCTATACCCATTGATCCGAACTTTAAACTGTCATCTTGCAAGGCAATGGGTATATACTTCTACCCTATGACCGATGAATTAACCCAGCGCGCAAAAAAATTAGGGATTGGACGTATCAAGCGTCATATTTTTTTATGCTGCGACCAAGCAAAACCAAAATGTTGTGATTTAGCAACAGGTTTGCTGGCATGGGATTACCTAAAATCGCGTATCAGTGAGCTTAGGTTAGATGAAATCGGAATTTTTCGCAGCAAAGCCAATTGTTTGCGAGTTTGTCGTCAAGGCCCTATTGCTGTCGTTTATCCAGAAGGTGTTTGGTATCATTCCTGCCATCCTCCCGTATTAGAGCGTATTATTCAGGAGCATTTAATTGGCGGCGTTCCAGTCGCTGACTATATCATTACTCCATGACTACCCGCATTTATCAAAATGTTATCTTGACTGAAAACACGTCTATTGAATTGGATATACAGGCCAGTCATCATCTGGCGCGTGTTTTACGCGTGATGGTAGGGGATGCGGTTGTTTTATTTAATGGACACGGGGGTGAATATCACGGCGTTATCGAGCAAATGACCAAAAAAACCGTCATTGTCGCGCTAAAAAACTATCTGGCCCGAGAAGCGGAAAGTACGCTCTCTATTTGGCTGGTCCAAGGTATTTCACGCGGTGAAAAAATGGATTATACCATCCAAAAAGCAGTGGAATTGGGCGTGATGGGAGTTGTTCCGCTCTTTACGGAACGATGCAATGTAAAGCTCGATGCGGAGCGTAGTGAAAAACGGCTGCAGCATTGGCGTTCGGTGATGGTAAGTGCCTGCGAGCAATCGGGGCGTAATCGGATTCCTGAAATTGTTCCCCCGCAGTCTCTCGAGCAATGGTTGCCGCGTGCGGAAGTCAGCCAAGGGTTTGTTTTGTCGCCTTATGCGAATAAGTCGCTAAAAAAACAAGAAGTTAATTTATCTTCCCCCGTATTTATATTGATTGGCCCGGAAGGGGGATTGAGCGAACGGGAAGTAGAGCAAGCCCGTCTTCATCATTTTTCCCCGTTGAATTTAGGGCCGCGGATATTGCGCACAGAAACGGCGGCGATAGCAGCTATTACAGCCTTACAATGTTATTATGGGGACATGGCTTAACTACCAGGCCCAAAAACAGAACGATTTTTGACATTCAGCATGATTCTCGTATAATTGCGATCCTTTTTTATACGGAGTGTTGGGTTATGGCTGATGAAGCGGATAGGGCAAATGATCTTATTGCGAATGAGGTCATGAGCGTATTAAGCAAGATGCGTCAGGATGCTACGGTTAAAATGGGCCCTGAGTATTGTGTGGAGTGTGAAGAACCTGTTCCAATGGAGCGTCGTCGTTTAGGATTTAAATTGTGTGTGGAATGCGCATCCGAATCAGAGCGTCGAAAATCGTTATTTGCAAGTTAATCTGCCTTAAGGACATTTGTCATGGAAAATAATAAACATAATCCCTATACCGATCCTACTGTTGTCTCTTTACGGGAAAATGTAACGGAAGTCATGCGTCATTATTTTGTCAATTTGAAAGGCGAAGAGCCGCGTCATGTGCATGATTTTTTCCTGGATGAAATCGAAGAGCCCTTGATTGCAGCCGTTATGAAATATACTAATGATAATCAATCAGAAACAGCGCGCATTTTAGGTTTGTCGCGCGGAACGCTGCGCGCTAAATTGAAAAAATTTGGTATGTTATAATACGTTTCCATCCAAAATAGTGGGAAAACGTTATGCTAGGCGATGATGAATATCAAAAAGTAATTCGTGAACTCTCTGAGTTGATTGTCGCCGCGCAAAAACCTATCCGAATATTAGACGCTATCAAATGGGATGGTGAAATTCAGCACCAGTTTTTTAAAACAAAATGCAAAAAATTACCGCACGTCACGCCACATTATTATCATGAAAAAAATCCACTGCAGTTTGATCCCGTCGCCAAAATCGAAGAGTTTCATGAAATTGAGCGCAGTATTCGCCGTAAATTAGGCCAATATAGCGGTGTGGGCAGCATCATGCAGCGTATGTGCCGCGAGTATACCCGTGTCGTGCAAATGTTAATGGCGCGCGGCACACCAAAATTTACCGAAATTTCTCAAGAATTATATGGCAGTTCAGAAGATGCTTTTCATATTGGTGCGCCTACTTTAAAAGACTTGGCCACGGTAGTGACCAATACACTGGCAAATATTAAAGATCGCGTTGCAACTAAAGCGGATGAAAAAATTTTTACCAGCGAAGAAACTGTTGCCATTTTAGGTGAGCGACTCGCAGGCTATTTTATCGACGCAGATCGCACACCTCGTGTTGAATTAAGCGACGGCATTTTGGCGGATGCCGCAGCGGGTGCTGATCGCATCAAAATTCACGCTGGTTATATGTTTAGTGAACGTGAAATCCGCACATTTGAAATTCACGAAGGTTGGGTGCATTTAGGCACGACGTTGAATGGAATGATGCAGCCTACCTGTACCTTTCTCAGCAAGGGCCCGCCTTCTTCGACAATTACCCAAGAAGGGTTGGCTATTATCACCGAAGTTTTTACTTTTTCCTCTTATCCCGGTCGCGTAAAACGGTTAACCAATCGCATCACCGCGGTGAGTATGGCAGAGGAAGGGGCTGACTTTCTCGATGTTTTTAATTTTTATCGTGAACAAGGTATGGAAGATCTCGACAGTTTTCACTCCACGACCCGCGTTTTCCGCGGCAGCACACCCGATGGTGGTCCTTTCACCAAAGATTTATCGTACAGTAAAGGATTTATTTTGATTTACAATTACGTGCGCCTCGCTGTGCAACGCGGTTTAGTGTCCAATATTCCATTGCTTTTTGTCGGCAAAGCGACACTCGAAGATATTCACATCATTGGCGATTTGGTAGAAGAAAAAATCATCGTGCCCCCTCGCTATATTCCACCGCAATTTCAAGATATTGCCGCATTAAGCGCATGGATGTGTTATTCCTTGTTTCTCAATAAATTGGACTTGCAGCGTTTGGCAACAGATTTCAAAGCTATTTTGTTGTAGGGTTTGTTGCTCTTTCTATAAAGACGGAGTGCGCCTTAAAAAGCACCCAGTAAAAAATTACTCCCTATTCCGTAAATGACTTTTATCGGATTTAACGCTTTCTTCAATTAGCTCAATAATTTTGCTGGCTACATCAATCCCAGTTGTATGCTCAATCCCTTCCAGCCCAGGCGAGGCATTGACTTCAATAATGAGCGGCCCTCGATCCGAGCGCACAATATCAACACCGGCGACATTTAAACCAATAATACGCGCAGCATTAATGGCCATTTCGCGCTCTTCTTCCGTAATTTCAACTGCGGTTGCCGTGCCGCCTCGATGTAAGTTGGAGCGAAATTCGTCGGAAGATTTGGCTTGGCGTTTCATCGCAGCCACTACTTCATGGCCTACCACAAAACAACGAATGTCCGCGCCGCCTGCTTCTTTAATATATTCTTGCACCAAAATATTGACCTTTAAGCCTAAAAAAGCCTCAATCATACTGCGCGCGGCTTTCGCTGTTTCTACGAGAATGACACCAATGCCTTGTGTGCCTTCTAAAAATTTAATGACCAGGGGTGGGCCGCCTACCATTTTGATTAAGTCGCTAATTTCATCCAGCGAGTGCGCAAAACCGGTGATGGGTAAGCCAATGCCTTTCTTAGAAAGTAATTGCAAACAGCGTAACTTGTCACGTGAGCGTGTGATGGCAATCGAATCGTTAACACAAAAAACCCCCATCATCTTGAGTTGGCGCACAACAGCTGCACCATAAAACGTAACAGATGCACCGATGCGTGGAATAACCGCATCATAACTCGGCAATTCTTTGCCTTTGAAATGAATAGAAGGTTCGGCAGAAGTGATATTCATATAGCAGCGCAAGGTGTCAATGACATCCGCATGGTGGCCACGCGCATGCGCTGCTTCAATCAAGCGACGCGTTGAATATAAATCCTGCCTTCTGGATAAAATAGCAATTTTCATACTGTCCTATAATAATATTATTTTTTTCTTCTTAATAAATGATCTTGCTGGATTGACCACAAAGCGTTTGCGTATCGCACTTCTGCCCAAGAGCATGCGAAAGAGCATCGTATCACGTTCTGTGAGTGTTATCTCAATGGGCCAGGTTTGATTACCTAGGGTGATCGGGGTGCGAATCACAAAACGTTCTTCTCGGTGGCCGCCCGAATCGGTTATCCATCGTTGATCAATGATATCCGCGGTGCAAGTAGCCACAATATCTATGTTATTTTGTACTGGATGGATATCAAAGGTAATTTTATCTTGGTGACCGTCTTTAAAAGTCCGAAGCGAAAAGGCGTGCAGAGCAGATGTTCTCGCCCCCGTATCAATTTTTGCCTTGATATCTTCCAAGCCTAATTCAGGTAAGGTTATCCATTCACGCCAGCCAATAGGCTTAAGTATGCGTTTTTTTAAAATTTTTTTGTCGGTCAAGGTATGGTCCATAGAGGGATTTTAGCACAGTTATAGAATAAATTACCTTTTGAAATGATCTTATCTTAATCTTAGCTCTGCAGGAGAATCTTTAGAGAAAAACGTGGGGTGGATTTGATGCGCTTTTCGCATCGTATCCACCAAACAATACTGCAATTTGATATAGGATGGATTACGATGTGAAAAGCGCATCTAGGGTCTGTCAGGGCCTACGCATGAAAGAATTTTTGTAACATGGGGTGGATTAGACGCGTTTTTTGCGTCGTAATCCAAATAAGAAAATGACCGCTTTTTATTTGGTGGATTACGGCAAAAAACGCCGTGCCACCCTGCGTTATTTCATTCAAAGAGGTTTGGTATGGCTAAAAGTACTCATGGAGGAGAATCATTAGAAGGTATACGACGAGTGGTGGGGGAGTTTATGCAGGATAACCCTAATTTAGACGTAGACTCAATGATTGAAGAGACAAAGCAGGGACAGATTTTAATACTCAATACGGATAAGATGACGGCTTCAGCATCGAAAAAATATTATATAATCCGAGTAGTTGAGCTATTAAATGCGATAACGGCTAAATGTGCCGAACATAAAGGGAAAGAGATCCGTATTTCATTAAGATTGTTACAAGATAGCGAGGTGCTAAATCATTTTGAGCACATTCTCCAATGTGCCCGTAAACGAAGCCCGACACAAACCAAAGATGCTCGGAGCTTATCTGTTAAAAAATCAGTCAGCTCGATGTTTAAGCAGGGTGATGAAAAAATTGAGGAAGAGCGGCAGAGGAAAGAAGGGCCACGGAAAAGTCGATAAAGTCATTACTCTTCCAGCTCATACGCTTGAACTTTTGGCCAAATCATTTTTTCCCAGAGAGTTTCATCGATGACTCCCATAAACTCAAACCGGATAAGACCTTTTTTATCTATAACATAGGTGAGCGGCAGTCCATAGAGTTCAAATTTTTGCTGCAAACTGCCCTCTGCATCAATGGCAGTGACAGCAAAGGGATTGCCAAAATCCTGAAGCCAATTTTTTGCATTTTCCGTATCATCTTTATAAGCTATGCCAAAGATCGGCACATGATATTGCTTGGCAGCTAACATTAAAGTGGCATGTTCTGCGGCGCAAGCGCTGCACCAGGATGCCCAAAAATTTAATAAAAAAACGTGACCGCGCAAGGTTTCTGAAGAGACCCGTTGCGCTGAGTTGGTAAGCTCAGGCAATTGAAATTTTGGGAGTGGGGCTCCGCTCATTGAAGACCCTGTCAGAAACGAAGGGGGGTGATGGGAACGTTTAAAAACGAGCGCAGCCATAACCACAATTAGCGCTGCTAATACAAAAATTGGAATGTTGTTAGGACGCATAATTATTCAATAAGGAAATAAAAATGAGCGATATCTTATCTTATCCCGTCGCGCTTAAGTTAGCTAATTCTGCTTACATTAATGAAGCCCAATACGATGAGATGTATGCCCGCTCATTACTGGATCCAAAACAATTTTGGGGTGAGCAAGCAGAAAAATTTATTACCTGGATTAAATCTTTCGATGAGGTCGTCAGCGGCAATTTTAGCAACCAAGATGTGCGATGGTTTCAGGGAGGGCAATTAAATGCTTGTTATAATGCATTGGATCGTCATTTAGAAACGAAAGCAGACCAAGTGGCATTGATTTGGGAAGGAGATGATCCTAAGCAAACTCAAACCATCACCTACCAAGCATTGTATGAACGTGTATGCCGGTTTGCCAATGTATTAAAAAGATTAAACGTAAAAAAAGGCGATCGTGTTTGTATTTATTTGCCTATGATTCCAGAAGCTGTTGTCGCCATGCTCGCTTGTGCGCGCATCGGCGCTGTGCATTCTGTCGTGTTCGGTGGCTTTTCTCCCGAAGCATTGCGCACACGTATTCTTGATTCGGATTGTCAAATCGTGGTCACAGCGAGTGCGGGTCGACGTGGCGGAAAAATTATACCACTTAAAAAAAATGTGGATGAGGCGCTCAACCACTGTCCGAACGTACGTCATGTCATTGTCGTAAACCATACAAACGAAGAAGTTGCTTGGCAAGAAGGGCGGGATAGCTGGTATCATGAGGCGGTATCAACAGTCGCAAGCACGTGTCCTTGTGAAACAATGGCTGCCGAAGATCCTTTATTTATTTTGTATACATCGGGTTCTACTGGAAAACCGAAAGGCATCTTGCATACTACGGGTGGTTATTTAGTGTATGTCGCGATGACATTCCACTTTATTTTTGATTATCACCCAAACGATGTGTATTGGTGCACCGCCGATGTGGGCTGGATTACAGGGCATTCATATTTAGTTTATGGTCCCTTATGCAATGGCGCGACCAGTCTTGTATTTGAAGGTGTTCCTAACTATCCAACACCGGCACGCTTTTGGGAAGTGATCGACAAACATCACGTTACTATTTTTTATACCGCACCCACTGCGATTCGTGCTTTGCGTCGCGAAGGTGATAAATGGGTTAACCAGACCAGCCGTAAAAGTTTAAAACTACTCGGCACAGTGGGTGAACCGATTAATCCGGATGTTTGGCAATGGTATCACGAGGTGATTGGTGATGGACGTTGTCCTATTGTAGATACATGGTGGCAAACCGAAACAGGCGGCATTTTAATTAGTCCTTTATCGGGCGCGACCACGCTGAAACCTGGCTCAGCTACCAAACCTTTTTTTGGTATTGTGCCCGAAGTCGTCGATGACCTCGGCAAAAAAGTGCCAGCGGGTCAAATGGGTAAACTGGTTATCAAACAACCTTGGCCGGGTATGATGCAGACGGTTTACGGTGATCACCCGCGTTTTGTCGCCACGTATTTTAAAGAAGTGCCTGGCTGTTATTTAACTGGCGATAATGCCAAATGCGATGAAGACGGTTATTTTTGGATAACCGGACGCAACGATGATGTGATCAAAATTTCCGGACATCGCATTGGGACGGGGGAAGTGGAAAGTGCATTTATCGAATCCCCTGCTGTATCCGAAGTCGGTGTAGTTGCAGTGCCAGATGAAATCAAAGGCGAAGGAATTTACGCATTTGTTACGTTGAAAGAAGGTGTGACACCGAATGATGAATTAAAAAAAGAATTGATCGAGCAAGTGCGTCATTCTATTGGTGCGTTTGCTGCACCTAAATTTATTCAATGGGCCGAGGCGTTACCCAAAACCCGCTCAGGTAAAATTATGCGGCGTATTTTGCGAAAAATTGCCAATAATGAAATAAAGGAGTTAGGCGATACGTCTACGTTAGCAGAGCCGCAGGTAGTTGATAATCTAATTAAGAATCGCGACCCTTCAGTATGATAAAATAGGTAAATGAGGTGGAGTAATTGCTCACGAAGAGGAGGGACTCGTATGCCTATGAATGTCGCGCAAAAGCTCATCCAATCTCATCTCCTCGAAGGAGATATGATCCCCGGTCAAGAAATCGGACTTAAAATCGATCAAACCCTTTGCCAAGATGCAACCGGCACGCTGGTCATGCTCGAGTTGGAAGCCATGGGGCTCGATCGCGTCAAAACAGAATTATCGGCACAGTACGTTGACCATAATCTCATCCAAGAAGATTTTAAAAATGCGGATGATCATTTATTTTTACAAAGCGCCGCACGCCGCTTTGGGGTTTGGTTTAGTCGACCTGGCAATGGCGTTAGTCATCCAGTCCATATGGAAAATTTCGGTAAACCCGGTAAAACCTTGCTCGGTTCTGATAGCCATACCTGCGCTGCCGGTTGCTTAGGCATGTTAGCCATGGGTGCAGGTGGGTTAGAGGTCGCGTTCTGCATGGCAGGTCAGCCTCTGCATGTCAAAATGCCCAAAATTTTTGGCGTAAAACTAGTAGGTAACTTGCCAGAGTGGGTCAGTGCAAAAGATATTATTCTTGAAATGCTGCGACGGCATGATGTGAGAGGCGGGGTTGATAAAATCATCGAGTATTACGGCCCGGGTTTGAAAACCCTCACCGCGATGGATCGTCACGTGATTGCCAATATGGGCGCTGAATTAGGTGCCACAGCCACCGTTTTCCCTTCCGATAAAGAAACCTTAAAGTTTTTGCGCGCCCAAGGTCGAGAGTCTGATTGGATCGAGTTAGTCGCAGACAAAGGCGCAAAATATGACATGAATGATAAGATTGATTTATCTACATTGGAACCGCTGATTGCTTTGCCCTCGAGTCCCGGCAAAGTCGTCCCAGTACGTGAAGTAGCAGGCCGCGATGTATATCAAAGTTATATTGGCTCATCCGCAAATCCTGGCTATCGCGATTTTGCTATTAGCGCTTTCATGATGAAAAAAGCCCATGCAAGTGTCAATGTATCGTTTGATATTAATCCCTCTTCTCGCAATCAATTAGAAGATTTGGCAAAAAGTGGATTGCTCGCCGATTTAATTCACGCGGGTGGACGCATTCATCAAGCGGGTTGCAATGGTTGTATTGGTATGGGACAAGCGCCTGCAACAGGGCGTAATAGTTTACGTACGGTGCCGCGAAATTTTCCGGGACGTTCTGGGACATTAGAAGACAGTGTTTATTTATGCAGCCCAGAAACGGCGACGGCTGCGGCGATCACGGGAAAAATTACGGATCCTCGAACACTCGGCATACCGTATCCTAAAATTAAATTACCTAAACAACCTGTGATCAATAAAAGCATGCTTGAAGCTCCTCTGCCACTCGAAGAAGCGCGTCAAATGAAATTAGTGAAAGGACCTAATATTGCTTCTTTGCCGCATATTCAACCCTTATCGGATACATTGCGATTGCCTGTGTTATTAAAATTAGGCGATAACGTATCCACGGATGAAATCATGCCGGCCGGTGCGCGAGTGCTCCCGTATCGCAGCAATATTCCAAAAATCAGCGAATTTTCTTTTGATGTGATTGATGACACGTATGCTCGCCGTGCAGAAGCCATGCGTCACCAAGGCGGGCATGCGATCATTGCGGGTGAAAATTATGGACAAGGCTCAAGTCGTGAACATGCTGCATTAGCGCCACGTTATTTAGGCTTACAACTTGTTATCACCAAAAGTTTCGCGCGCATTCACTGGCAAAATTTAGCGAATTTCGGCGTTTTGCCGCTGACTTTTTCTCACCCAGAAGATTATGACAAAATTTACATGGGGGATATTATTGTCATGCATAATTTACGTGAAGAAATTAAAAAAGACGATGAAATCACGGCAACCATTCAAGGTAAAAATATCTCGATTCCGTTACGACACTCATTGTCGCATCGTCAAGTTGAAATGCTATTGGAAGGCGGTTTGATAAATTGGATTAAAAAGGATAGATAAAACAATGCAAAATTTTCAATGGGACGATCCCTTATTATTTACGGAACAATTGACAGAAGAAGAGCGTCTGGTGCGTGATGCGGCCTATGCTTATGCGCAAGAAAAATTACAGCCGCGCATACAATCGGCTTTTCACAATGAGCAATTTGATCGCGCTATTTTACGTGAAATGGGTGAGCAAGGTTTTTTAGGCGCAACGATTCATGGTTATGGTTGTGCAGGTATTAATGCGGTGTCTTATGGGTTGCTCGCGCGAGAAATTGAGCGCGTGGATTCGGGTTATCGCTCAGCCATGAGCGTGCAATCCAGTTTAGTGATGTATCCGATTTTTGCTTATGGGAGTGAAGAGCAGCGCGAAAAATTTTTACCTAAGTTGGCGAGTGGCGAATGGGTGGGTTGTTTCGGATTAACAGAGCCCAATCATGGTTCAGATCCGAGTGGCATGGAAACGCGTGCAAAAAAAGTAGAAAACGGGTTCATTCTTAAAGGCACAAAAATGTGGATCACCAATTCGCCGATTGCCGATGTCTTTATCGTCTGGGCAAAAAATGAGGCGGGACGTATTCGCGGTTTTATTTTAGAAAAAAATATGCCGGGATTATCCGCGCCAATCATGCATGGCAAAATGAGCATGCGTGCCTCTGTCACAGGCGAAATTGTGATGGAGGATGTATTTGTTCCTGATGAAAATGCATTACCGCACGCGGATGGATTGTCAGGCCCGCTCGGTTGTTTGGACAATGCGCGTTATGGCATTGCGTGGGGTGTGTTAGGGGCTGCAGAGTTTTGTTGGCACGCTGCACGACGTTATGTACTAGAGCGCGAGCAGTTTGATCGACCACTTGCGGCGAATCAGCTTATCCAAGCCAAATTAGTCAATATGCAGACGCAAATCAGTTTAGCGTTACAAGCTTGCTTGCGTGTTGGGCGGTTAAAAGATGAAGGCAAGGTGACAACGCCGATGATTTCTCTCATCAAAAGAAATTCCACCGTGATTGCATTAGACATTGCGCGTGAAGCACGCGATATGCACGGTGCGAATGGCATCATGGAAGAGTTTAATGTGATTCGCCATTTGTTGAATTTGGAGACGGTTAAGACGTATGAAGGGACGGTGGATATTCATACGTTGATTTTAGGGCATGCGATGACGGGGGTGCAGGCGTTTAAATAGGCCGTTGGTGGGCACGCTGCGCTTTGCCCACCCAACTTCAACCTTAATTAACGCTATGCGTTTCCACCGACTCAACTCTTACGTTCGGATCTGTTTCCGCATCATAATCAACGTCCGCCGCATGAAATCCAAACAACCGATAAAATTCTTCACGATAACCTACGATGTCTGTTAATTGTTCTAAGTTTTCCGTGGTAATTTGCGGCCACAGCGAAGCGATTTTTTGCTGAATATCAGCTTGCATTTCTAAATCGTCAATTCGGATATAGCCTTCTGCATCGCGAGTAGCTTGAGACGAATATAAATGATCTTTAAACAATCGCTCAATTTGTTCAATGCAACCTTCATGCGTGCCTTTTTCTTTCATCAATTTAAACAGTAGCGAAATATAAAGCGGTACCACAGGAATGGCAGCGCTTGCTTGCGTAACAACCGCTTTATTAACAGAAATGACAGCATCACCGTTAAGGTTTTTAAGTTTTGCAGCGAGTTTTTGTGCGGAATTTAATAAATCATTTTTCGCGATTCCTATCGTGCCTTCTTTGTAAATGGGATGGGTGAGCTCAGGGCCAATATAAGAATAAGCAACTGTTTTTACGCCTTCTGCTAACAAATTTTCTTTCGCAAGAAAATCTAACCACATTTCCCAATCTTCACCACCCATGACGGCGACTGTATTTTGAATTTCTTCTTCAGTGGCAGCCTCTAATGTAATGTCTTTCACTTCCCCTCGAAATGCATCTACTGTTTTGCTCGTATAATTGCGGCCAATCGGTTTTAGCACGGATGAAAATATGTGCCCTGTGTCCGGATGAATACGGCGCGGAGAAGCGAGGCTGTAAATGATGAGATCCACTTGTTTCAAATCTTGACGAATTAAATCGGCCGTACGCTGTTTGATGTCATTGGAAAAGGCGTCGCCATTAATACTTTTTGCGTAATGTCCTTCTCGGTGTGCTATTTTTTCAAAAGCGGCAGTATTGTACCAACCGGCTGTGGCGGTGCGCTTTTCATCGGGTTCTTTTTCAAAAAATACCCCAATGGTTTTTGCGCCCGCACCAAACGTGGCGACAATTCGGCTAGCTAAACCATAACCGGTTGAGGCGCCAATAACTAAGACATTTTTGGGGCCTGCTGCTAGATTGCCTTGAGATTTCACATAATTAACTTGTTCTTCGACCACTTTAAAGCAACCGGCAGGGTGCGCGGTTGTACAAATAAAGCCACGGATTTTTGGTTGAATGATCATGATGTAATTCCATAATAAGAGCTAAAGTGAGGGGCATCTTATCACTATCTAAAAAAAACAACAAAAATGGGGGGAGTGGGGGTATACTTTCTCATTTTTAGGGGTGGATGGCGGGCACGCTGCGCTTTACCCACTATTCCTACCCACGGCAAGGTATTAACCAAAATGAAAAAAACAGTTGAAACCGATATCGCCATTATCGGAGGGGGAATAGCCGGTTTATGGTTGTTAAACCAATTGCGGCAACAAGGTTTTTCTGCGGTATTGCTAGAATCGGCCACCTTGGGTGGTGAGCAAACCCATAAAGCACAGGGCATTATTCATGGCGGCATGAAATATGCTTTGCAAGGAACGATCACGACAGCCACCGAAACCATCTCAACCATGCCCGAGATTTGGGATGCTTGTTTACGCGGCGAAGGCGTGATTGATTTACATGACGTGCCCGTATTATCGAGGCAGCAATATTTGTGGACGACAAATGCCTTAACCTCAAAATTAGCCGGTTTTTTTGCGAGTGTTGCACTAAAAGGAAATGTAAAAGCATTGCCGCACCGTGAATTTCCCGCCCTTTTTCAACATCCCCAATTTAAAGGCCAGTTGTATTCACTGGATGAAATGGTGATCGATGTGCACGGGTTGATTCGAGAATTAGTCAAGCCTAATCAAGATGTCATTTTTAAAATTGACCCCTTGAAAAAAGAAAACTTAGAAGTGGATGAAAATAATCATCTTGCTTCCATTGAAATTCATGCAGCCCCCCTGCAGCCCCTCCATCTCAAAGCAAAAAAATATATTTTTGCGGCCGGCGCAGGCAATCAAGTTTTATTAGAAAAATTTCCCGATTACAAAGTTGCCATGCAATTGCGTCCGTTGCATATGATAATCGCCAAACATCATTTTCCTTATGATATTTATGCGCATTGCTTAGGGCTAGGCGCAACACCGCGCGTCACTATTACCACCCATCGAGCGCACGATGGCCGCATCGTTTGGTATATTGGCGGACAAATTGCAGAAGAAGGCGTTAAGCGAAATACGGAAGAGCAAATTGCGGTAGCACGCCAAGAGTTACAAGAATTATTTCCCTGGTTGGATTTTAGTAATGTAGAATTTTCGACTTTTCGAATTGATCGTGCAGAAGCTTCGCAACCCAATGGGAAGCGCCCCGATTCCTGCTTTATGGAAGAAATAAATAACGCATTGGTTATATGGCCGACCAAATTAGCATTTGCTCCTTTGTTGGCAGAGCAGGTAATTCAGCATCTGCAAAAAGAACAGGATAAAACGGGTAAAGCGGATATTCGTGAAATGCGGGCTTGGCCCATGCCCGCCTTTGCTCGACCCATGTGGGATAAAGCCTGATGCAAAAAATTTTTCTCGGTAATTCATCATTACAAGTCAGTCGAGTAGGATTGGGCACCGTAAAATTAGGCCGTAATCAAGGCGTAAAATATCCTGTTGCATTTCAGTTGCCATCGGATCAAGAAATTCAAACTTTATTAGCTTGTGCTCAGGAATTAGGAATTAACTTGCTCGATACGGCGCCTGCTTATGGTTCAAGTGAAGAGCGTCTTGGGAAATTATTAATAGGTGCGCGTGAAGATTGGGTATTATGCACCAAAGTAGGTGAAGAATTTGTGGATGGGCAGTCGGAATTTAATTTTACGAAAGACGCTATTTGCAACAGTGTAGAGCGCAGTCTCAAGCGTCTCCAGACGGATTATTTAGATATTGTTCTCGTTCATTCAAACGGTGAAGATGTTAGGCTCATTGAAGAATTTACTGTTTTTGAAACTTTATCCGGGTTGAAAAAAAAGGGCTTGATTCGAGCCTTTGGTATGTCTACAAAAACTATCGCCGGCGGCATGTTGGCGGTTGATCAATCCGATGTGGTAATGGTAGCTTACAACCCAGTAGAAATAGCAGAACGTCCGGTGATTGTTTATGCGCAACAAAAAAATAAAGGGGTATTAATTAAAAAAGCGTTGGCGAGTGGCCATGTTGATCAATTTTCTGCACAAGATCCTGTCCAAGCAGCCATGAATTTTATTTTTTCCGAACCCGGAGTTAGCAGTGTAATTATAGGAACGTTAAATCCAACGCATTTGCGAGAGTGTATAGAGAAAGTGGAGAATGCGTATCAAAATGACCCTCGATGATTTTTCTGCTTTAACAACAACCCATCCAAGATCTTCAAATAACTCGCATACCTTCGTGCATCCACCTTCTCATCTGCCAATGCTTGTTGTACCGCGCAATCCGGTTCTTGCTGATGCTGACAATTACGAAATTTACATTGGCTCAATAAATTTTTAAATTCAACAAACCCGGCCAATACTGCATTTTTATCCATATTCCACAAACCAAATTCGCGCACACCGGGCGAATCAATTAAGTTTCCACCATTGGGCAAGTGATATAAATGCGTTGTGGTGGTAGTATGTTTTCCCAGTCCGTTCGCAGAAACCTCGCCAATGCGAATAGAGGCTTGCTCCGTTAATTCAGCAATAATCGATGATTTCCCAACCCCAGATGCCCCCACTAATACGCAGGTTTTATTAGGCAAAAAATCATGTAATTGTGCCAAACCATCGGGTGCGACGGTGCTGGAATAAATAACGGGATACCCTATTTTTTGATAAGCACGGAGACGAGAAATGATATCTTCTTTTTGCGGCTCACTCGGCAAATCAATTTTATTTAATAAAATAACGGGCTGAATGTTTAATGCTTCTGCCGCAACTAAATAACGATCAATCATATCTTCTGATAACACAGGCGGCGGCGCTGAAACGATGAGAATGGCATCGACATTTGCCGCAATCAATTTAATTTTATGCGCATTTTCCGGCCTGCAAAGCAAGGATTTTCGCGGCAAATGCCCCAGAATAACGCCCGTTCCGGCTTCTTGTTCCGGTTGCCAATAAACACGATCACCAGTAATGACAGAATCGGCATTTTTGCGAATATGGCAGCGAATTAAGTTGCCTTGCTCATCTTCTATTTCAGCATTTGCGCCAAATGTCGTGACGAGCAAGCCTTCTCGCTCTGTGCCGTCGAGTTTAATGACTTTATGCCGAAATTCTTTTTTATTTTTCATGGGGAGCATTATGGTATCATCGGGGATTATTGGCAAATAGAAAAAACAGCATGGAAATTTATTTAGTCGGTGGTGCCGTACGCGATGAATTATTACAGCGACCCATTCAAGAAAAAGATTGGGTGGTCGTCGGCGCCACGTCAGCAGAAATGTTACGTTTAGGTTATCGCCAAGTCGGCAAAGATTTTCCCGTTTTTTTGCATCCTAAAACCCAAGAAGAATATGCATTGGCGCGCACCGAACGTAAAATCGGCCGTGGTTATACGGCATTCGAATTTGATGCATCGCCAGATGTATCTTTAAAAGAAGATTTGATGCGCCGGGATTTGACTATCAATGCCATCGCTAAAAATGCGCAAGGTGAATTCATCGATCCCTATCATGGTCGCGAGGATTTAAAAAATAAATTACTGCGTCATGTTTCTCCTGCCTTTGTTGAAGATCCTGTTCGCGTGTTACGCGTTGCGCGTTTTGCTGCACGTTTTGCAGAATTGGGTTTTCGTGTTGCACACGAAACCAATTTGTTGATGAAACAAATGGTCGATAATGGAGAAGTTGATGCATTGGTGCCTGAGCGTGTATGGAAAGAATTCGAACGCGCGCTCGGTGAAAAAAATCCAGAACAATTTTTTATCGTGTTGGACGAGTGCACGGCACTCAATCATTTATTTCCAGCTATTGTTATTTCGAGTCCAGGTATTAAAGCTTTGCAGCGTTCTGTCGATTTGACATTGTATTCTGACGTTCGTTTTGCTGTGTTATTGCATGACGTTACATTATCAGCTATTGAAAAAATAAGTGAACACTATCGTATTCCTAATCAATTTCGTGAATTGGCAATGTTAGTTAAAAAATATTTTCAACGCTATGCAGATTTAGCTAGACTCACGGCAGAAGATGTGGTGAAATTTTTTCGCGAACTGGATGTTTATCGACGTCGAGAGCGTGCTGAAAAGTTTTTACTCGCGTGCGAAGCAATTTTGCAAGGCAATCAGTTAGAAAAATTGTTTTACGATTATCTTAGCGCCGCAGAAAAAATTGATGCGAAAAAAATCGCGACGGAATTTAAAGGTAAAGAAATTGCAGAACAACTTGATTTCGCGCGCGTTAAAGAAATAGAAAAAATAATAATATAAAATTACGTTAGATAACCTAAACGAGGGGTTAATTTATATGTCAGACACACGTAACTGTGTTCGCAGCTTTAAATCTATTGCTCTAGACTTGCCTGCAAGACTTTCCGATGAAAAAGAAAAAAACGATAATGTGCTCCCTTACCCTGCTGAGTTCGATGTGGCATTCGGGGAAACTAAAAAAAAATCATTTTTGATGGCTATGGATTGTGGTCCAGGCGCTATGTTGGCAATCGCTTACTTAAACGACGGCACATTTATTACGTACCATGCCAGTATGCCTTATAGTTATACATCGAATGACGTTGATAAAAAGGGCTTAAAGCATCCATATCTCATTTTTTGTCAGGAAGTTAAAAAAAGAGGAGAAAAGGTCTTTTTACTGCAAAGAAAGACTCCTAGGCATGAGCATTTAGTTCCTACACTGGCCGATAATTTGAATAAAAGCATAAATGACCGAGGCATTGAGAAAATTGATGTCTTCATCGCGGAGTTGACCAATTATAAAATGGTTATTTGCGATGCCCACTCTAAAACAATATGGGCAACGATGAATTTAAAAATAAATTCAGTTGATCAAAAAGAAAAGATGATTGTTACGTCCACGCCAGACGAAGAAATGCATGTAACCCTTAAACTAGTAAAATTACCTGAAGTAAAGCACAATAGTCCAGCCAAACCTGCAGAGCCATTGCGCTCGCAATCGCCAGCGCCCCAACCAAGAAATGCTCCCAAGCCACCTACGCGATCATCATCCCATTCAAAGTTTTCATTTCACTTGTCTAATCTTTTCACTCGCAATGATAAGAGTCAGGGTGGAGTAGAGTCGTCGCCGTCGCGAAAAAAATCTGCCGGAGGCGGCGGATATTAGATTCCGCCAGATTGGCATGACGTGACAATCATAACCAATCTGCTATTCTACTCGCTTTGACACTACACTCAGGGAGAATACGTCATGAAATTAAAACAACTGGTTGCGAGTTTGGCTGTAGCAGGTTTGGTTGTGGTTAATGTAACCGCGCAAGCGGCTGATCTGTCGGTCGGACAAAAAAAGCAAATACAAGAAGTGGTTCGTGATTATTTGGTACAAAATCCTGATGTAGTGGTCCAAGCATTGCAAGCGTATCAACAAAAAGAAATGGACCAAGCAAAAAAAACCATACAAAAAACGCAAGATAGTTCACCTCAATATGTGGATGCTTTGTTTCACCAAGCCAGTGATCCTGTCATTGGTAACCCCAATGGTAAAATCTCTGTCGTGGAATTTTTTGATTATCAATGCCCGCACTGCATTGAAATGACCCCGGTTTTGGAAGAATTAATTAAAACCAATCCAGAAGTTAAGGTGATCTTTAAAGAATTCCCCATCCGTGGCCCCGTTTCCGATATTGCTTCACGTGCTGCATTAGCGGCTAATCAGCAAGGTAAATATTTCGAACTTCATAAAGCCATCATGGAAACCAAAGTACAACCCTTAACGGAAGATGCAATTTATCAAATGGCGCAAACAGTGGGATTAGATGTAGAGAAATTGAAAGCAGCAATGAAATCCGAGGCTGTTACCCAGCAAGTGAAAGCCAATTACAAATTAGCGCAACAATTGCAATTGTTGGGCACGCCCGCATTTTTTATCGCAAAATCAGATGTGAACAAAGGCGCTCCATCAACGGCAATATTATTCATTCCAGGCCAAGTTGATATGGCTCAAATGAATCTGGCTATCAGTAAAATTTCCAAGTAAACGTAGGGTGGATTAGGCGCTTTTTGCCGTAATCCACCAAATATAATCAAATTGCCGCATTGTTTGGTGGATTACGATGCAGAAAACGCCTCTAATCCACCCTACAGGTTAAGAGAGGATCCTTATGGATCAATACGCTGTCATGGGTAATCCCATTCAACACAGTTGGTCTCCGCGTATCCATCAGTTTTTTGCCAAACAAACCCAGCAATCTCTTTCTTATCGACCCATCCTCGTGCCGCTTGATGCTTTTAGCCAATCTATCAGCGATTTTAAAGCACAAGGCGGCAAGGGCTTGAATATTACTCTTCCTTTTAAGCAGCAAGCTTACCAACAGGTCGATCAATTGAGCGAGCGCGCGAAAATCGCACAAGCCGTAAATACGATTAGTTTTAATCCTGATGGCAGTTCTTTCGGCGATAACACGGATGGCATCGGTTTTGTGCGTGACGTAATAGATCATCATCAATTTTCCCTAAAAAACGCACGCATTTTAATTTTAGGCGCGGGCGGCGCAGTGCGCGGTATTCTTGCGCCTCTTATACAAGAATCCCCTGCATCCATCCTGATTGCCAATCGCACAAAAGAAAATGCGCAACTATTAGCAACAGAATTTGATTTGCAGGTAAGTGCCGTCGCTGAGCTCGCCAAATATCAATTTGATTTAGTGATTAATGCAACGAGCGCAAGTTTAACGGGAGCTGAGCTGGATTTGCCGCAAGCGATCTTAAGCGATCAAGCATTTTGCTACGATATGGTGTATGGCAAAGGAATCACGCCTTTCATGGCATGGGCGACTCACAATCGGGCAGCAAAAGTCAGCGATGGCTTGGGAATGTTGATCGAGCAAGCAGCAGAGGCATTTTTTTTATGGCGGAAGGTGCGACCGAATACGCCCCCCATTCTGGAGAGGCTCAAAAATTGCTCTAGCGACGAGTTTTTGATAAAATAAAGTCAGCTTCTTGGTTCAATAAAAACAGGATCCAAAACACAGTTCGTTGCGGCTTGTCGGGGCACGGCACGCCGCGCCCCTACAAAAAAATAGATTTAAGCAACAACGCCGGACAAGCCGCGGGGCGACGTGGCTAGAAAACAGGCGTGAAAAATTAATACGCAACAGTGCAGGAAAGCTATTTTCTCACTACCGGCTTTATAAACGCGACCCACTAAAAAAAGGACGAGAAAATTTTTATGTTGAGTTGTTTTAAGTTTTTTCAAGCTACTGACGCCAAATTAACACCTGTTAAAAATCTCAATTCCGAAATAAGTTGTCATGCCGCTGAGCTTGTAGCAAATGCGACTAATCCTTATCAGGCTAGTTTGCCTATGATGATCTATGCCGAATTGGGATATAAGAATCAATGTAAGCTCGGCATCAAAAGAATGATTGAGTTCCTTACCCAATTAGAAAAAAGTTCTGATTCAAGCTGGCAATGGATGCAAAATAATTCATTTAAAGCCTGGATGTGGGGGCGCATTTTATTGGCGGCACAAACAATAAAGGATGCGGATCGTTCTGAATTCGCATTGTCTCGGTTACGAAATTTATTATCGCTGCCGGTTGCTGACGATGACAAGCAAGAATTTACAGCATGGGCATGGGCTTATTTTGCATCCTATAGCGACAAAGCATACCAATTGGCAAAGAAGGGTATGCTAGACAATGTAAAAGAGTTGGCGCAGCAATCTCAAGACGGAGATCTTAATTTGAATTCTTCGTCTTCCGCCAATGAATATAGGGGATGGGTCATGGCTATCCAAGCTGCGGCCCGTGCCAATGATTTAGACTTGTATGAAAAAATCAAACGCTATTTACAAATTGGGCCTGCGGGCAAGGTAGCTCCGATCGAAAAAGTATTGGCGCGACAATTAGGTAAGGATGCGCCTCATTATCTCGCCTTGGAACTAGCCAAAGTACGGTTAGCAGCAGCGATGATGAATGACCAAGTGCTGTTTTTAGCATTAGAGCAGCCCGTAGAAATGGCTATTTCACAAGCTGAAAAAAATCACGCTAAAGCAGAATTTTCATTAGCCGTACTTGAGAATGATCGGGCGATAGGGTTGATGAATGAATGCATGAATTATGAGTATTCTGTTTGGCTAGAAAGCAAAGAAGCGCCAAGTCTGCGTGTTGTTTGAAATTAACTTATTATTGCGCTTGAATGTGCGCGCGCTTTTCTATAGAATGCGCCTTTATTGCGGGGTGGAGCAGCCTGGTAGCTCGTCGGGCTCATAACCCGAAGGTCGTTGGTTCAAATCCAGCCCCCGCTACCAATAGATGAAAAAAATAAGAAGCCCCGATTGGGGTTTTTTGTTTTGTGGGGGATGTAAATTTGACAGCAACGGAAAACACCTTCCGAGATCGCTTAGCCGCGTTGATCACTGCTATGGGCTACGAGTTTGTTGGTTGCGAGTTGCAGCGGCAAGGGCGTGGCTCCGTGTTGCGTATTTACATTGATAAAGAGAAGGGCATTACGCTGGATGATTGCACGACGGTAAGCCGTCAAGTGAGTGCCATGCTCGATGTAGAAGATCCCATTCAAGGAGAATATAACCTGGAGATTTCATCCCCTGGGTTAGATCGTCCTTTGTTTGAGATTGCGCAATATAAAAAATTTATTGGCAGTCGCATCAAAGTCCGCACGCATCATCCGCTCGATAATCGACGGAATTTTGTGGGAGTTTTGCAGCAAGTAGATGAAACAAACGACATTCATCTGCAGACTGAGACAGGAGAAGTGATTTTACCTTTTTCTATCATCGAAAAAGCAAAGTTATTATGTGAGTGAATTTCGAAGAGGCTGGCGCTATGAGCAAAGAAATTTTATTAGTAGTTGAAGCAGTATCTAACGAAAAAGGTGTAGAAGCAGACGTTATTTTTCAAGCCATTGAAGCTGCATTGGAAATGGCAACCAAAAAGCGCGCAGGCGAAGATATTGATGTTAAAGTCACCATTAACAAAAAAACAGGCGAGTATCAAACTGTCCGCCGTTGGTTAGTGATAGACGATGCGCTGCTTGATGAAGAGGGCGATGATGGCGTTGCTCGCTTAACGCTGACAGAAGCACGGAATCGCGATCCTAAAATTCAAGTGGGCGATTATATCGAAGAATCGATGGAATCCGTCGAATTTGGTCGTATCGCTGCACAAAAAGCCAAGCAAGTTATCGTGCAAAAAGTGATGGAAGCTGAGAGAGCGCAATTAGTGAGCGCGTTTAAAGAACGCCTGGGTTCATTAATTAATGGCGTCGTCAAAAAAGTGACGCGCGAGTATATTTTATTAGATTTAGGCAATAACGCGGAAGCTGTTTTACAGCGTTCTGAAATGATTCCTCATGAAGCGGTGCGAGTAAATGATCGTTTGCGTGCTTATTTATTTGAGCTTCGCTCCGATATTAAAGGCCCACAAATGGCAGTTAGCCGTACGCGCCCTGAGATGTTGGTTGAATTATTTAAAATTGAAGTGCCGGAAATTGGCGAAGAGTTAATTGAAATTAAAGGCGCTGCTCGTGATCCAGGGTCGCGTGCTAAAATTGCTGTTAAAACCAATGATGGACGTATTGATCCCATTGGGGCTTGTGTCGGGATGCGCGGGGCGCGTGTGCAGGCTGTTTCAAGTGAATTGGGCGGTGAGCGTGTTGATATTGTTTTATGGGATGATAATCCGGCGCAATTAGTTATCAATGCCATGGCACCCGCTGAAGTGGCATCGATTGTGGTTGATGAAGATAGTCACACCATGGATATCGCTGTCAAAGAAGATCAATTGTCTCAAGCTATCGGTCGTAATGGACAAAATGTCCGTTTAGCGAGTGAGCTAACTGGCTGGCGGTTAAATGTCATGACGGAAGATCAGGCGAAAGCGAAATCCGCTGCTGAAGAAGAAAATATATTACAATTATTTAAAGATAAATTAGGGGTAGATGATGATGTCGCCCTTGTTCTAGCGGAAGAAGGGTTTACCTCTCTGGAAGAGATAGCTTATGTTCCGCTGCAAGAAATGCTGGAAATCGAGGGATTTGATGAAGAGTTAATAGAGGCATTGCGTGAACGTGCGAAAGCGGTATTGTTGACGAAAGCCATTGCCGAAGAACAGGAGCTGGAAATGACGGAACCTGCTGAAGATTTGTTAGAAATGGAAGGGATGGATCGTCATCTCGCTTACACACTTGCAAATCATGGTATTATTACCCGCGAAGATCTTGCCGAGCAGTCGGTGGATGATTTGTTGGAAATTGAAATTGACGAAGAGAAAGCTGCTAAGTTAATAATGACAGCTCGTAAACCATGGTTTGATGAAACAGACCATGCTTGATTGATTGAGGAGGCTCGATGCCAAAAAACCAGGTATCCGCTGTAGCTGAAAGACCGGGTTCAGTGACAAACGTAAAAAAACAAGGCGTGTCAGTTAAGCAGCTGGCTGTGGATATTGGCGTTTCTGTTGAACGATTGTTGATGCAATTCAATGATGCGCAGATCAAAATTTCTGGCGTAGATGATACTGTGAGCGAAGAAGAAAAGCAGAAATTACTTCGCTATTTGCAGCAGCATCACGGCGCAAAATCGGCTGCCCCAGAAAAAATTATTTTACGTCGAGCTAAGACCAGTGAAATCAAGGTGGCAGGTTCTCAGGGTGCACGTAAAACCATTAGTGTCCAAGTGCGTAAAAAACGCACTTTCATTAAACGCCCCGCGGATGAACCGATTAAAGTAGAACAAGAAGCGAGTGTAGCACAAGAAGTGCCCCAGCCTATTATCGAAGCGATAGTTTCTGGCGAATCGGTGAAAGAAGAAGCGCAACCCGTTATTTCTTCTGCACCTCCTGTTGGGTCTGTAGCAAGCGAAGCGCCTACTGAACCGGTTATTATTACCCAACCATCAGAAACGACCCCAGCGGCAACTAAAGAAAAAACGGCTTCGGAAACAGCGGCCAAGCGTCCTGTTAGCCCTCCTAAACGTCCCCACGAAGTTCGTCCTGAGTCAGAAGATGAGCGACATAAGAAGAAAAAAAGAGGTCGCAACGATCGCGAACCTGGGCGTCAATATGAAGCGCTTATCGGCAAAAAAGTCGCGCCGATCAGTTTATTGCGTGATGATGAAGGCGGTGAATATGACGGAGATCGAAGACGTCGTGGTCGAAGTCGTTCGCGTAGAGTGGCACAACAAGTTCAAGTACAAGCATTTACTCGTCCAACCGCGCCTATTATTCATGAAGTCGCGTTACCCGAAACCATTACCGTTGCTGACTTAGCGCAAAAAATGACAGTCAAAGCCGCTGAAGTTATCAAAGTGATGATAAAAATGGGGGCGATGGTCACAATTAACCAAGTTATCGATCAAGAAACGGCTATATTAGTGGTCGAAGAAATGGGCCACAAATATAAGTTAATTAGCTCTTACGCATTGGAAGAGTCGCTTTCAAAAGATTCAACTAATCCACAGGGCGTGCTGTTGCCGCGTGCACCGGTGGTTACCATCATGGGTCACGTCGATCATGGTAAAACATCGTTACTAGATTATATTCGTCGTACCAAAGTGACTTCCTCGGAAGCCGGTGGAATTACCCAGCATATTGGTGCGTATCACGTTGAAACACCGAAAGGGGTGGTTACGTTTTTAGATACTCCTGGCCACGCAGCCTTCACAGCCATGCGGGCGCGCGGTGCAAAATTGACCGACATCGTTATTTTGGTGGTCGCGGCTGATGACGGTGTGATGCCACAAACGGCTGAGGCTATTAATCATGCGAAAGCGGCTGAAGTGCCGATGATTGTGGCTGTCAATAAAATAGATAAACCGGAAGCGGACTTAGATCGTGTGCGGAATGATTTATCCAAACATAATTTAATTCCTGAAGAATGGGGCGGCGACACCATGTTCGTGCCGATCTCAGCAAAAACCGGCCAAAATATTGATCAATTAATCGATTCTATTTTAGTGCAAGCCGAAGTTTTAGATTTAAAAGCCATCGTGGATACCCCGGCTCGCGGTGTTGTCATTGAGTCACGCTTAGATAAAGGCCGCGGTGCTGTCGCTAGTTTATTAGTACAGCAAGGCACCTTGCGCAAAGGCGATTTAGTGCTAGCGGGTTTTGAATATGGTCGCGTGCGTATGTTATCGGATGAAACCGGCAAACAAGTCGACAGCGCGGGCCCTTCCATTCCGGTTGAAATTTTGGGATTGTCCAGCACGCCAAACGCAGGCGACGAATTTATGGTGGTAGAAGACGAGCGCCGTGCACGTGAAGTGGCTTTGTTCCGTCAAGGTAAATTCCGCGAAGTGAAATTAGCGAAACAAAACGCAGCAAAATTGGAAAATATCTTGCAGCGTATGGGCGATGAAAAGACAGAGCGCACGTTGCATATTGTTTTAAAAGCCGATGTACAAGGTTCCGCAGAAGCCTTAGCGCAAGCGTTATCAGAGTTATCTACGCCCGAAGTTAAGGTCAAAATTGTGTCGAGTGCAGTCGGTGGTATCAGTGAATCCGATGTGAATTTGGCGCTGGCATCGAATGCCATTATGATTGGTTTTAACGTGCGTGCGAATAACGAAGCGCGTAAATTAATCGAATCGGAAGGTGTTGATTTGCATTATCACAGTATTATTTATGATGTGATTAATGAAGTAAAACGTGCGATTAGCGGTTTCATGGCACCCGAAATCCAAGAAAAAATCGTTGGGCTTGCTGAAGTGCGCGAAGTATTCCGTTCTTCCAAGTTGGGCGCTATCGCAGGTTGTATGGTGTTAGAAGGGATGGTGCGCCGCAATAATCCGATTCGTGTATTGCGTGATAATGTGGTGGTCTTTGAGGGCGCGCTCGAATCCTTGCGTCGCTTTAAAGAAGACATCTCTGAAGTACGTAATGGGATGGAATGTGGTATTGGCGTGAAAAGTTATAATGACATCAAGCCAGGTGACCAAATCGAAGTTTTTGAAAAAATCGAAGTTAAAAGAGCATTGCAATGACGGCAAAGGGCTTTAAGCGCGAGCAGCGGATCAACGACTTGATTCAAACCACGTTGGCGGAAATTATCCAACGCGAAGCGAAAGATTTTCGGTTCGGGATGATCACGCTAACTGGGGTGAGCGTGTCGCATGATTTAGCTTACGCAAAAGTGTTTGTCAGTGTATTAGAAGAAGATAAAGCTGTTGAAACGGTTGCTGCATTAAACAATGCAGCAAAGTATCTGCGTTATTCTCTCGCCAATGCCATCGAGCTTCGCGTCACGCCTGAATTGAAGTTTATTTATGACGATTCAACAGTGCGCGGCAGTCGTATTTCTTCGTTGATTAATAATGCCTTAAAAAAAGATAAATAAATGAAACCTGTTTTAAAAAAAATTGACGGCATTTTATTGCTTAACAAACCTCTACACATGACATCAAACGGTGCTCTACAGCGCATCAAGCGCTTATTTGGCGCAAAAAAAGCGGGCCACACGGGTAGTCTCGATCCTTTAGCAACTGGGATGCTCCCGATTTGCTTTGGCGAAGCGACCAAAGTTTCGCAGTTTTTATTAGATTCAGACAAGCATTATCAAGTAGAAGTTAAGCTCGGCATCAAAACCACAACAGGTGATGCGGAAGGCGAAATTCTCGAGACGAGACCCGTGGTTGATGTCACCACAGAAAAATTGCTAACAGTATTAAAACAGTTCACGGGCAAAATTCAGCAAATTCCTCCAATGTTTTCTGCTATCAAACATCAAGGCAAGCCTTTGTATGAATTAGCACGACAAGGGATTGAAATTGAAAGAAAATCTCGAGAAGTGACTATTCACGCATCAAACTTGATTTCGTATGAACAAGAAAAAATGACTTTTACCGTGCATTGCAGTAAAGGGACTTACATCCGTACCCTCGCGGAAGATTTAGGCGAGATATTAGGATGTGGTGCCTATGTCACCGCTTTGCATCGAACAGCAGTTGCGCCTTATCCTCCAGATAAAATGTATCAATTAGAGGAATTGGAAGCATTGCAGCAACAAGGCGATTTCGGTGGATTAATGCGTTGTTTATTGCCTATTGATACTTCGGTACAACACTTGCCTGCCATTAAATTATCTTCTTCTGGTGCTTTTTACATTCGTACAGGCCAACCTGTCATGGTTCCTCATTTACCCACAACGGGCTGGGTGAGAATTTTTGACGACAGTCGGTTTATGGGTGTAGGTGAAGTATTAGACGATGGACGCCTCGCACCACGACGTTTAATCAATAAACATTCTGTTCAGGGCGCTATATAAGTATTTAGGAGTTCTTGTCCCACAAAGCCCTTGTCCAAACGCTATCTCCCCGCTACAATACGCCCCTCAGTTTTATAAATAATAGTAATTTGGGAGTTTTCTACATGGCATTAACCACTGCCGCAACAGCAGATATTGTTAAAGCGCATCAGCGCGGAAAGACCGATACCGGTTCATCGGAAGTACAGATTGCTTTATTGACCGCGCGTATTAGCTACTTAACGCAGCATATGAAAGCCAATCCACATGATTGCCACACACGCCATGGCTTAACCAAATTGGTAAGTCAGCGTCGTAAGTTGATGACTTATTTGAAGCGTGTTAATCCAGCTTCTTATCGTGATTTGATCCAAAAATTGGATATCCGCGGGTAACTCAATTCCTGTCATCCTTTTTATCGTCATCCTCGAACGCCTTTATCTGAGATCTTCCTGTGAGTAGACAGATCCCCGATAAGCGCATTCGAAGATGACGATAGAGCAAGCCTTCGAGGATGACGTCTTTAATGAATAAATTTATAGGATGCATCCCTTGACAGCAGTAAAGAAAACTTTTCGCTACGGCAACCATACCGTAACCATGGAAACCGGCGTGATGGCACGGCAAGCTACGGCTGCTGTGTTAGTTGATATGGATGATACCACCGTGTTGGTAACGGTAGTGGGGCAAGAAAGTGGCAGCGACGATCGCGATTTTTTCCCTTTGACCGTCAATTATCAAGAGCGTACTTATGCGGCAGGCCGCATTCCTGGCGGTTATTTTAAACGTGAAGCAAAGCCCAGCGAAAAAGAAACATTAACTTCTCGCCTTATCGATCGACCTGTTCGTCCCTTGTTTCCCAAAGGATTTAATTCTGAAGTACAAGTCATTGCGACCGTACTTTCAATGAATCCAGAAGTTAATCCGGATATTCCAGCGTTGTTGGGTGCTTCAGCCGCATTAACGCTTTCTGGGATGCCTTTTATGGGCCCATTAGGCGCTGCGCGAGTCGGTTATCAAAATGGCGAATATTTATTAAACCCAACCTATGCTCAATTGGAATCTTCTGATTTAGATATGGTCGTGGCTGGCACGAGTGAAGCCGTGTTAATGGTGGAATCCGAAGCGAAAGAGTTACCGGAATCCGTTATGTTAGGTGCAGTCGTTTATGGCCACCAACAAATGCAAGCGGCCATTAAGACCATTAAAGAATTGGCTGACGAAGCTGCAAAACCTGCGTGGGATTGGCAGGCGCCTGCGGTTGATTCCGCGATTGAGAAGCGGGTTGCTGATATAATCAGTGCAGACATTGAAAAAGCGTATCAAATTCGTAATAAACAAGAACGCCAAGAAGCGTTGGCTTTTGCACGTGAACGTTTGCTCGATGTGATGTTACAAGAAAACGCAGAAAAAGAAGACGAAGCAGTTTTAGCAGACGAGATCAAAGCTGTTTTCAAAAACTTAGAAAGCACCACCGTTCGTGGTCAAATTCTTGCTGGCAAACCTCGTATTGATGGTCGTGATACGAAAACAGTGCGCCCGATTTCAGTTCAAGTGGGTGTATTACCTCGTACCCACGGTTCTGCCTTATTTACGCGTGGCGAAACCCAGGCTTTGGTTGTCGCGACCTTAGGCACAGAGCGTGATTCCCAAGTGATCGATGCGCTCGAAGGCGAATATAAAGATAATTTCATGCTGCATTACAACTTCCCTCCTTATTCGGTGGGCGAAGTCGGTTTTGTTGGCAGCCCTAAGCGTCGCGAAATTGGTCATGGCAATTTGGCTAAACGCGGTGTGAAACCGGTTTTACCCAAAGAATTTCCCTATGTAATCCGTGTTGTCTCTGAAATTACCGAATCCAACGGCTCGAGCTCAATGGCAAGTGTTTGCGGCAGTAGTTTAGCGTTAATGGATGCAGGCGTACCCATTCGCGCACATGTAGCGGGTATTGCGATGGGGCTTGTTAAAGAAGGCGATCGTTTCGCTGTATTGACCGATATTTTAGGTGATGAAGATCATCTGGGCGATATGGATTTTAAAGTGGCAGGTACGGCACAAGGCGTCACCGCTTTACAAATGGATATTAAGATTAATGGCATCACCGAAGAAATTATGCGCCAAGCATTAGACCAAGCGCATGCGGGCCGTATCCATATTTTAGAAATTATGAACCGCACCATGCAGCAAGCGCGTACTGAAATGTCCGCTTATGCACCTCGCATTTTAAACATCCGCATTCCAACGGATAAAATCCGCGATGTTATCGGCAAAGGCGGCGTTACTATCCGTTCGCTAACCGAAGAGACCGGCACTGTAGTCGATATCAGCGATGATGGCGAAGTACGCGTATCTTCTGCTGATTTGGCAGCGTGTGAAGAAGCGGTTCGACGCATTGAGCTTTTGACAGCCGAAGTGGCAGTGGGTGAAATTTATGAAGGTACCGTGGTTAAGCTTGCCGATTTCGGTGCATTTGTTGCCATTTTACCTGGCAAACAAGGATTAGTGCATATTTCACAAATTGCTAAAGAACGTGTTGAAAAAGTAACAGATAAGCTCGCGGAAGGCCAAGTTGTCAAAGTTAAGGTTCTTGAAATTGACAAACAAGGTCGTATTCGTTTAAGTATGAAAGAATTAGAAACCAATTAATCTGTTGTTCGAGTGTAGGGTGGATTAAGCGCGTTTTTTGCGCTGTAATCCACCTTTTCTTTTCGCTTCTGAAAGGAAAGATGAAATCATGTCTGATCCTCGCGGCATCCTCTCTATCCGAACCATCGCCATGCCCGCCAATACCAACGCAAACGGCGACATTTTCGGCGGCTGGTTAGTTTGTCTCATGGACATGGGTGCGCAAATCGAAGCTCAGCGTCGCGCAAAAAGCCGTGTGGTAACTGCCGCAATAGACCAAATTGTTTTTATCAAACCCGTCAACGTAGGCGACACCGTTTGCTGCTACGCAGATCTACTCAAAGTCGGCCGCACCTCTATGCAATTCAATATGGAAGTCTGGACCTTAGCGCTCGAACAAAAAGATCGCAAAAAAGTCGCCGCCGGCATTTTTACCTTTGTTGCAATTGATGAAAACAGCAAGCCCCAGCCAGTAGATCGTTAAAAAATTTTTGTTTATATCACTCGCCTTAAGATTTCCTCATGGCGTTGTTTCGCAATTCACTGCTTTTTCGTGCCCGAGCCCGTGTGCGTGCCCGCGCCCGTCTTTTCCTCTACAAACTAAACATCCAAAAAGAAAAGACGGGCGCG
>CAZTDR010000019.1:0-40286 GCA_964612855.1 uncultured Coxiellaceae bacterium | reverse complement strand
TCATTAAAGCCTACAGTCGCAGCGCTTTTATGACTTATGGGTAATGATATGCTAATAAGGAGATCCTCGATAGAAGCATTCGGGGATGACGAAGTTCAAGTTTAGATCCAATAGGCCGTTTTGACTAAAACTTTGGATGTAACCTCCATTATTTTTTTAATCCATTGGGGAAGCACGGCCGCGCCGGATTGCAAGGCATCATCGCGATGCTGCGCTTCATCCTGTTGCATTTGAGAAAGAATGCGATAACTTCGTTTATCTTCTTTTGGCAATAACTGTAACTGCTTTTCCAAATGGTTCACCACTTGTTGTTCTGTTTCTGCCAAAAAACCTAAACTCCACTGATCGCCGATCAGTCCTGCCGTCAATCCAATGACAAACGATCCCATGTACCAAAACGGATTCAAATAACTGGTGTGACTGCCTAATTCAAACAGTCGCGTTTGACACCATGTCAAATGATCGCCTTCTTCCAGTGCGGCTTGCTGCATTTTTTCTTTGACCTTGGGTTGGCGGGATACCAGACTTTGGCCATGATATAGCGCTTGCGCACAAACTTCACCGGCATGGTTCACACGCATTAACCCAGCCGCATGCTTTTGTTGAGTAGGCGATAATTCAGACATTGTTTCCCGCTCAGCCGGGTAGGCTCGTCCAGATGTTTGCGCTTGACCCGCAACAGCACGCAAAACTTGATCAACACCAAGACAGATTTGATCTAGCAACGTATAATTGCGCATTTTGATGTGTGGCCTCGTAAGAATCGCATTGTGATAGGATAATCGATACATTATGCAAAATATATTTAAAACTGAGCTCATTAAACAGCATC
Source organism: uncultured Coxiellaceae bacterium (assembly GCA_964612855.1). Classification (GTDB taxonomy): domain Bacteria; phylum Pseudomonadota; class Gammaproteobacteria; order DSM-16500; family DSM-16500; genus DATIJJ01. Next base: position 39,454 of record CAZTDR010000019.1, on the reverse strand, counting down.
CCACCTTGCCTGCGCGCGTTACACAAATTACAACGCCGCATGGTACGCTCCAAACCCCTGCTTTTATGGCGGTAGGCACCCGTGCCTTTGTGAATTGCATGACGCCAGTCGATTTGCGGAATGCGGGCAGTCAAATTATTCTAGGTGGTAATACCTATCATATGCTTTGTGCACCGGGCACCGATAAGATTCAACATGCGGGTGGGATGCATAAAATGATGGATTGGCATCAACCCATGCTTACCGATAGCGGCGGATTTCAAGTCTTTAGTCTGTCCCAAAATGGCAAAATTTGTAAAATCGATGCTAAAGGCGCGCACTTTAAACACCCGATTTCAGGACAAGTCATTCACCTAACCCCGCAATCTTCCATTCAAACCCAAAAAATCATTGGCGCAGATATCATCATGGCTTTTGATGAATGCACGCCGGAAAATGGGGGCCGTGATGCGGCGCTAAAAGCAATGGAGCGTACTCATCGCTGGTTGCATGAATCGATTGCTGAACATTTGCAAAATCCTAATTCTGTCTACGGTTATCGACAAGCGCTATTTGGTATCATTCAGGGTGGCAGTTTTCGTGATTTGCGTGAACAAAGCGCGCGTTTTATTTTAGAAGCGGATCTTGATGGGATTGCTATTGGCGGCGAAGTCATCGGTTTTGACATGCAAAAAACGGCAGAAGTGATCGACTGGGTACGCCCTTTATTACCCGACAATAAAACACGTTACACCATGGGTGTCGGATTGAATCCACAAGATTTAATTGATGTGGTAGAAAGAGGAATTGATATTTTTGATTGCGTTGCCCCCACCCGTAACGCGCGGCATGGTTCATTGTATTGCGGTACTATCGTCGAAGAAAATAATTGGCTGCGTTTTGCTACCGATCAAGAAAATGGCAAAATTCTCATTAAAAAAGCTATTTATGCGAAAGATAATCGACCTATTATGGAAGATTGTACGTGTTATACTTGTCAGCACTTCACACGATCTTATTTGCATTTTTTATTTAAGCAACAAGCATTGATTTATAGTAATTTAGCCTGTATTCATAATGTTCATGTCATGAATGAAGTGTGTACTCGAATGCGAAATTTGATGATGAAAGAAGAAAAGGACTTGATATGACCATCACGGAATTACAACCCGATTTAGAAATTTTTACACGTATTGTTATCGCATTTTTACTAGGTGCATTAATCGGTTGGGAGCGAGAACGCCACGGTATTTCGGCCGGAATTCGCACTTATGGTGCCATTTCCCTAGGCGCGTGTGTATTCGGTGTATTATCTATCAGCCTAGTCAACTCCGATCCATCTCGCATTGCGGCGCAAATTGTAACCGGCATCGGTTTTTTAGGCGGTGGCGTGATTTTTCGGCAAGGGGATTATGTGAGTGGTTTAACAACGGCCGCCACATTATGGGCAACCGCGGCAGTTGGATTAGCGGTTTCATTTGGCCTGTATTTAATAAGCTTTTTAACGGCGATTTTATTGTATTTGTTGTTGTATTTGCCGAGATTGCCGTGGTGGAAGAAGATTACGGGCAAGTAATATCTTCCCATTACACTACAAAATAGAACGGCGGCCTGTCCCTGGCCAAGCATTTTTGTTTTCACAAATAGAATGAGGACACGCCCTATTTAAGAGACAAATGAAAAGCGGTTCTGTAAGCACTAATAATGCGATCCGTGTCTGTTTTATTGGTGTTTTCATTAGCAGTCACAAATAAGTTAAATCGATGAGTGCTGCAAGTGCGCAGTGCATTTTGAATATCAATTTCGGTGATTAAGTTTTTACTGGATAGTTTGCGCAGTTGTCTGATGGCTTTACTATGAGCTATTGATTTAAAGAAAAAAGAGCTTGTCTTATAAGTCTTAAGAATATCGTTAAACTGTTTGCCTGATATCGCTTTGGTTTTTTCTGATATTCCATTTCCAGGTGCTTCGGCTTTGAATTTTAACAATGAAATATTGGGGGCATATTGAGCGACTAAAAGAGAAGTCGTCGTCCGTAAAGTACAAAAATCACTTAATGTGCCATTGTAGTGTAAAGGTAAGTTTAAAGAAGAAAGGCTATTTTTTTTGATTCTTATCCATCCGCTCCAGCAAGAATTGACTGAAGTATCTTTTTTTGCTTGGATGTCATAGCCGTGCTTGCGTAAATAAGCGAATAAACTGTCGCCGTCTTCAATAGACAGGCCGTGTAATTTGATAGGGTTAATAGAAACATAGCCACCCACTTCAACCCTATCATAAGCGTCACAGAGAGTTTTTAGCGGATCAAAAAGAAAATTGAATGTATAGCAAGAAATAAAGGCATGAATTTTTTTTGGAAGCTGGTCTTTAAGTTCAGGTATATTTCCGATATCGCCTCTAATTATCCTAGAATTATCAAGCTTAAGATCATTTTCTGATTCGACTCCCCACATAAAGGGTTTAGTATCACCCTCAACATTATTATACCTATCGATAATTCCGCCGAGACCTGTTCCTAAATCAACAACACAAAGATCCTGAGGAAATGTTTGTTGAAGCTGCTTAACGAAACTGTCCGATTTATCAGGTCCGAGATCATAGGGTTCATCTGGGTTGTTACCACGTGATATAAAGTCCTCATGCTGAAATGCACAGGCTGCTTTATAGGCGAGCAGCCTTCCAGCTCGGATGTCTAACGGAGCGAGTGAATCAAGTTGTGGGAGCATGGTCTGAGTGCATGCAAGGAGGTGAGGGGTAATATAGTTTAAAACGTTATCTCTATAGTTTATGAAATACTCGAGTACACCGAGAGTACCTTCGCCTGCATTGCTTGCTGCTGCTTTGTTTATAAACGTATGAAAATATTTATTTAAAATATCAAGTCTTCTCTTGGTTTCTTCATATTTTTTTTCTTTTAACACGCTTTCAATGCCATTTAAATATTTTTTTATGGACCCTTTTTGTTGTTGGGAAAGGGTTTCGCCAGCGGATGTCGAAGAGGCTTTGTCGATATAAGCTTGTAAATTCGCTAAGTTTTTAAGGTTATAAAAACGTGTTTCCATGGAAATGAAGCCTCTCAAAAAAAAGAAGATATAAAGGAGTTTGCTCGTATTTTACGCTAAAGTTAAGGATTTTTCTCTAAAAACCTCACTGTACCAAATATGCTGCAATTTAGGGTCTGTTGGCAATTGGTTTGGCCGGTTTAAAAAGCGGGGAATCGAGATAAAATTTTCGCAAATGTGAGGCGAATAGCACCGCTATTTAACGAACATTTGCGGAAATTTTAGCCGATTCTACCGCTTTTTAAACCGGCCAAACCAATTGTCAACAGACCCTAATTATATTTTGGTGGATTACGATGCAAAAAACGCATCTAATCCACCCTACGTTTTGTGATGTATCAGTGAGTTATGCTTCGGCGATCATGGTTCAAATTAAAATTAATGAAATGCTCTTCTAAATTCACAAATAATACGATCCGTAGCCGAGTTATTGGGTTTTTCATTCTCTGTCACGAATAAGTTAAATCGATGAGCACTACCCCAACGAAGCGCATTTTGAATATCCATTTCGGTGATGACGTGTTTTTCAGTCAGTTGATATAAATTGCGGAGAGTAGAGTCCAAAAATTTAAAGATGGAGGCTGTTGTTTGATGTTTCTTAAGAATATCGTTAAATCGCTTACACGATAATACTTTTCCGCTGGCGGGAATATGAGCTTGAAATTTTAACAAGGTAAGATTTGGCGTATATTGCACGACGGAAGAAGGAGGCGTTGTCGTATCATGAGTGCAAAAATCCGTTAAAATGCCGTTATAATGCAAAGGTAAATCGAAAGTAGCTAGGGTATTTTTTTTAAGTGTTATCTTCCCTTTCCAAGTAAAATCGTCAGACGAGTCTCGCTGGGCCTTAATATCATAACCACTTTTTTTGTGTAAATAGTCGAATAAACTTTCTCCTTCTGCAATGGATAAACCGTGCAATTTGACTGAATCTAAAGAAAGAGAGTGACCGACTTCAAGCGCCTTATAGCGTTCACTCATTTTTTGGAGCGGATCAAAGTTGAGCGCATGATCGTTATCGCTTTCTTTTATCTGTTTTCTTGCATCCACAATGTCTTTTGGTATAAATACTTCAACTTGTGGAAGTATGTCAGGGGTGCGTTCTATCAAATAATTGGTAATATGATTTAAAATTTGATCTCTATATTTTACTAACAAATCTAATACCGTTTTATCGGTTTTATCATCTCTTATTCGATTTGATGCGATTTTTCTGGCGATATCATTTAGGAATTGATTTAAAAGAGTCAGTTGGCTTTTAACTTCTTCGTATTTTTTTTCTTTTAACGCTTTTTCAATAAAACTTAAATGTTTTTTTATTTTTTCTTTTTCTGCGCGAGAGAGGATATTTCGACTGGATGTTGAATAAGAATTATCTATGCACGCTTGAAAATGGGCGAGTGTTTGAAAGTCTTGAAAACGTGATTCCATGTGGTGAATCTCTCAAAAAGAATAAATAAAAAATGGTTTTATTTTATACTAAAAAGAGAAGTTTTGCCTTAAAAAACCCGCCAAAAATTGGGTTAAAAAAAGGCACAAAGAGAATAAGAATTTAAAATTCAAACACTTTTGGGAAAAAATTGGAAAATTTAATTAAATTGGTGGATTAGATGCGCTTTTCGCATCGTAATCCACCAATATATAATTAAAACGAATTATTTTTTCAACAACGCTTGCAACTCCCCGCTTTCATACATTTCACCCATAATGTCACTTCCGCCAATAAATTCACCTTGGATGTAAAGCTGCGGAATGGTTGGCCAGTTAGAAAATTCTTTGATGCCTTGGCGAATTTCAGGACTCTCAAGCACATTGACTGCAGCAAATGTTTCTACACCACAGGCTTTCAAAATACTAATAGCACGTGAAGAAAAACCGCATTGAGGAAACTGAGCGGTCCCTTTCATATATAAAACGACAGCATTTTCTGCGATTTGTTTTTGGATCATTTCATGGATAGACATAGTTTTTTCCTCTACAACATACCTAATTGTAATTTTGCGACATCCGTCATCATGTTTCGATCCCAGGGGGGATCAAAGACCAATTCGACTTTAATGTCGGTCACTTCTTTAATGGTTCGAATTTTTTGTTCTACTTCCGCCACTAAAACAGGCCCCATCCCACAACCCGGGGCTGTCAGTGTCATTTTGATTGCGACACTCCCGCCATCGATTTTACATTCGTAAATCAAACCTAAATCGACAATGTTCACGGGAATTTCGGGATCAAAACACGTTTTCATTAATTCCCATATTTTATCTTCGAGCGACCCAGTCATGGCATTCACATCAGGATCTTCCATGATAATCATGCCTAGTGCGTCACCATCCACGCCCGCCACACGCGCTAGATTGCCGTTGACATACACCGTGTAGGAATTGCCTAAAGCTTGTGTAATATAAACTAACGAGCCTTTTTGCAGCGATACTTTCACTCCGGAAGGAATGAGCATCGCATCGCAATCACGTAAGACTTCTATCGTATCTTGTTTAAACATATATTTACTCAATCGTAAAACTTTCACCGCAACCACAACGGTTTTTTTCGTTGGGATTAATGAAAATTAATCGTTTCTGTTTTAACCCTAATGAATCCGTATCAACTACATAATCAATCACGATCCCTTTGACGAAATCTTCACAGGCAGGATCAACATAAATAGCCAAGTTATCTTGCACAAAATGCAAATCATTGGTGTTAACTTCTTCAATAATGTGGGGTACGTAAGCATAACCCGAACACCCCGTTTTTTTAATGGATAAACGAAAACCCGCTCCATTGGGTTGTTTATCTAATAGGGTTTTAATATGCACTATGGCGGCATCGGTTAACGTGATGAGATTCATAATACTTCCTCCGTCGTGACGGCGTTACCATCATCAATCAATGCGGCTTTCAAGGTGTGCCAAGCGAGTGTTGCGCATTTTACCCGCGCAGGGAAATCACGTACACCACCTAATACCGCGAGCTTGCCTAATTTGTCTGAAAGATCACCCACCGTCACTAATTCATGAAACGCATTAAATAATATTTCCATTTCAGTCGTGGTCTTACCGCGCAGCACTTCCGATAATAACGAGGCGGACGCCATGGAAATGGCACAACCGCAACCTTCAAATTGAATTTTTTCCAGTACTCCATTTTTTTCTTGGATATGCATTAAAATTTTATCGCCGCAGAGAGGATTAAATCCTTCTTTGTGATGATTCGCTTCCGGCAGAGCACCAAAGTTACGGGGATGACGGCCGTGGTCAATAATCACCTCTTGATACAGTTCACGTAATTCTGCGGTCATTATGCAAATATCCTCTTTACTTCAAGCAACCCTGCTATTAACGCATCGACATCTTGATGTGTATTATAGATACCGAACGAAGCGCGCACACAGGCTGGAATAGCAAAACGTGCCATTAAGGGCTGAGCACAATGATGCCCTGCACGGACAGCAATACCTTGGTGATCTAAGATGGTGCCAACATCATGGGGATGAATGTTATCGAGTACAAATGAAACTACACCGACTTTATTTTTTGCTTGTCCCAGAATATGAAGTCCTGGAAGCAACGCTAATTTTTTTTCAGTTTCTTTTAATAAAGCTTGCTCGTGTTCAAAAACAGCCTGCATACCAATCTGAGTTAAATAATCGATGGCTGCTCCAAAAGCAATGGTATCAGCAATGTTAGGCGTACCCGCTTCAAATTTATAAGGTAATTTTGCGTAAGTGGTTTTGTTAAAGCTAACTTGTTCAATCATGCTGCCACCGCCTTGATAAGGAGGCATTTTCTCCAATAATGCAGTTTTCCCATACAGCACGCCAATACCTGTCGGTCCATAGGCTTTATGCGAAGAAAAGGTATAAAAATCACAATCTAAATCGGAAACGTCCACCGGCATGTGAGGAAACGCCTGTGCGCCATCAATCAATGCTGGCACATTGTGTTTGTGAGCCGTCGCAATCATTTCTTTAATGGGGTTAATCGTGCCTAATACATTGGATGCATGCGTGAGAGCAACCATTTTTGTACGGGGTGAAAATAAGGTTTCATACTGTGTAAGATCTAATTCACCGGAATTCAGCACCGGAATCACGCGCAACACGACACCTATTTGTTCAGCTAATAATTGCCAAGGCACAATATTGGAGTGATGCTCCATTTCACTGAGAATAATTTCATCACCCGCCTTGAACTCGGAGCGTCCATAGCTTTCGGCAACGAGATTGATGGCTTCTGTCGTACCACGCACAAAAATAATTTCATGTGCATAAGCGGCATGAATAAAATGTTGTATTTTAGTGCGTGCTTCTTCATACAATTTTGTTGCACGCTCGCTTAACTGATAGACGCCACGATGAATATTGGCATGATCCTGTTGATAATAATGTACCAATGCATCGATAACACACTGCGGTTTTTGACTGCTGGCTGCACTATCTAAAAAAATTAACGGCTTGCCATGAATAGTTTGACGCAAGATAGGAAAATCTTGTTTATGCCCTGCATCATCGCCTTTGGCAAATGCGTTGTTTTGCGTAAGAGTGTCGTTAATCATGGCGGCTCATCCGATTGCGGAAATATTCTTTGAGGGATGCATCGGTTATTTTACTGTAAATTTCATCCGCAAAAGCATACAGCAATAATTGGTGTGCTTCATTTTTAGCAATGCCACGTGACAATAAATAAAATAAAGCGGCATCGTCCAATTGCCCTATTGTCGCGCCATGCGTGCATTTCACATCTTCGGCATAGATTTCTAATTCAGGTTTAGTATTCACTTCAGCATCCGGCGACAACAATAAATTATGATTCGCTTGATGTGCATGGATTTGTTTTGTCTTTGAATGCACGTACACTTTGCCATTGAAAACCGCACGTGACTTTTTATCTAAAATTCCTTTGTATAGCATGGAGCTGGTGCCATGTTCAGACAAGTGATCGACGTGAAGATGGTTGTCCATATGTTGATTGTCTGCATGCAATAAATAAAGACCGTGCAAATGTGTTTCAGCCCCTTTGGCTCTTTGCCAAACACTGATATCTTCGCGTGCGAGTCGCGCGCCTTTGGCAAGAGAAAAAGTGTTAACGCAACTATCTTGCAGTTGTTCAATAAAAATATTAGCAATATGCAGGGCGGTCAAATCATCTTCTTGCATTTTATAATAATTGACATGTGCATTTTCTGCGGAATGAATATGAGTGACAACGTTGGTGAAATAACGTGTCGCATTTTCTGATAAATGATCCTCGATCAGCGTGACTTGGCTGTGCGGGCTGGCCAAAATTACGTTACGGGGATGTGACATGAATTCGTTTTGTTCTGTATTGATAAACTGAATATGAATGGGTGTCGTTATCACGCAGTGTTTGGGAATGTCGAGGAAAAAACCATCCGTCATGAGGGCAGAATTTAATTTCGCAAAAGGAAATTTTTTGACCGAAAATTCCTGTAATAAAATCGATTTTATTCTGTCCGGCTGCGATACCATGGCTTGGCTTAATGAACAGAGCGTAACTTCTTTTGGCAAAGCCGTTGTGGTAGACAGGGTTTCAGAAAAATGACCATTAACAAAAACCAGCGTCACTGCAAATGGCTTGTTATGCTCGATTTGCAGCCCTGTTTTTGCTACACCCGAATGGGTTGGAATATCATGCACTTTAATTTCAGTATATTTCCATAATTCTTCTTTTCGCGTGGGCAATCCGTGTTTTAAAAACTGATTAAATTGTTGCACGTGAAAATCCCCAAACCAAGTAGGTTTGTGTCGCGCAAAAAAAGTCTCTAAGGCTGTTTGTGAGGAGGCTAATTCGCTCATAGTTGCGCCTCTTTTTCTAACCAGCTGTAACCTCGTTCCTCGATTTCTAACGCTAACTCTTTGCCGCCTGATTTAATGATTTGACCGCGTATCATCACGTGTACGACATCGGGCACAATGTAATTTAATAAACGTTGATAGTGAGTCACCACGATAAAGCTGCGTTCAGCGTTGCGCAGGCTATTGACCCCTTTTGCCACGGCTTGTAATGCATCGACATCGAGACCCGAATCGGTTTCATCCAAAATGGCAAGACGGGGTTCTAACATTAACATTTGCAACACTTCATTACGCTTTTTTTCACCGCCAGAAAAACCTTCATTCACTGCGCGATGTAAAAATTTTTCATCCATGCTGACTTCTTTCATTTTTTCTTTGATTAAGTTCAAGAAATCCATCGCATCTAATGGCGGCAACTGTCGGTGCTTGCGAATACTATTGACGGCCGCTTTTAGAAAATACATATTGTTGACGCCAGGAATTTCGACTGGATATTGAAAGGCTAAAAACAACCCGTTAGCCGCACGTTGTTCGGGTTCAAGCGCTAATAAATCTTGTTCATCTAGCAGGGCGCGACCTTCGGTAACGAAATAACCTTCGCGACCTGCCAAAACATTCGCAAATGTACTTTTGCCTGAGCCATTGGGTCCCATGATAGCGTGAACTTCGCCTGGATTAACAACAAGATTGACGCCACGCAAAATATGCTTGGTTTTTTGCTTTTCATCTTGAATGGATGCGTGTAGATCTTGAATGCGTAACATGATTGCCTCTTTGTTTAATCCAATTTGTGTTGTTAGTGTTTTTGCGTAAATCTATTTTTGTAGGGGCACGGCGTGCCGTGCTCGTGCTGCATATCTCGCCAAAGCCGCCGAGCATGGCACGCCATGCCTCTACCCGACACTCCCTTCCAAACTCACTTCTAATAATTTCTGCGCTTCCACCGCAAATTCCATCGGTAATTCATTAAACACTTTTTTACAAAAACCGTTTACGATAAGCGATACTGCATCTTCTTCACGCAAACCGCGTTGACGACAATAAAAAAGTTGGTCATCACCAATTTTTGATGTGCAGGCTTCATGCTCAATGTGCGCCGTGGGATTTTTAGCTTCGATGTAAGGAAATGTATGCGCACCGCACTGATCACCCAGTAGTAAGGAATCACATTGTGTATAATTTCGTGCGTTGATCGCAGTGGGCAAAACGCGCACTAAACCACGGTAAGTATTTTGACCGTGTCCTGCCGCGATACCTTTTGAAATAATGGTGCTGCGCGTATTTTTCCCGATATGAATCATTTTGGTGCCGGTGTCGGCTTGTTGATGATGATTGGTTAAAGCGACGGAGTAAAATTCGCCAATGGAATGGTCGCCTTGAAGAATCACACTCGGATATTTCCAGGTAATCGCCGAACCTGTTTCAATCTGCGTCCAAGAAATTTTGGAGTGGGCGCCGCGACATGCACCGCGTTTGGTCACAAAATTAAAAATACCGCCGACCCCATTTTCATCCCCAGGATACCAGTTTTGCACAGTCGAATATTTTATTTCTGCGCTATCTAGCGCGACCAGCTCAACGACTGCGGCATGCAATTGATTTTCATCGCGCATGGGCGCCGTACAACCTTCTAGGTAACTGACATGGCTGCCTTCGTCCGCGATAATTAATGTCCGTTCAAATTGTCCCGTATTGGCTGCATTAATCCGAAAATAGGTAGACAATTCCATGGGACAACGTACACCCTTAGGAATATAGACAAAAGAACCATCGCTAAATACGGCTGAATTGAGGGTGGCGAAAAAATTATCGCGATAGGGCACGACAGTGCCTAAATATTTTTCAACTAATTCAGGATATTTTTGCACGGCTTCTGAAAACGAACAAAAAATAACGCCGACTTCCGCTAATTTTGTTTTAAATGTCGTGGCAACAGATACGCTATCAAATACGGCATCGACTGCAACACCGGCCAAGCGACCTTGCTCATGCAAGGGAATACCTAATTTTTTATAGGTTTCCAATAATTTGGGATCCACTTCTTCTAAACTTTTAGGCCCTTCTTTTTGAATTTTAGGCGCCGAATAATAAATAATGTTTTGATAATCAATTTCGGGGTAATTCACATGCGCCCAGTGAGGCGGGGTGAGTGTTAACCAATGTCGGTAAGCACGCAAACGCCATTGCAGCATAAAGTCGGGCTCATTTTTTCGCTGCGAAAGTGCGCGAATAACTTCTTCTGATAACCCAGGCGCAAATGTATCCGTTTCAATAGCAGTGACAAAGCCGTATTGATAATTTTGGTTAACAACTTGTTTAATATAATTATTTGCCATGTTCTAATCCTACAACTTTAACTGGAATACCTTTTAACGTGAGCGGGTGTTTACTCAAAGGGCGGATCATATCCTGTAATGTCAAACCTGCCAGTGCGGTTAAAATAATTTTATTAATAATTTGCCAATTTTCTTTAATGCCGCAGAGCGAATGAATAGCGCAAGCCCCCGCAGGTGCGCAACACTCCGTCATCGCTAAATGACCTTCAACGGCTGTCACGATTTCTGCAATCGTGATGTGTTCAGCTGGTTTAGCCAGTTGATAGCCGCCACCTGTGCCGCGAAATGAGTGTACCAACCGAGCTTCTAGCAATATTTTCAACAACTTGCTGACAGTCGGGACGGATAAATGCACTGCTTCTGCAATCGCCGTTGCACTCGCGATTCGCGCTGCGTCGAGCGCCAGAAAGCTTAAAATCACCGTCGCATAATCGGTTAATTTGCTAATTCGCAGCATAATAAGCCTAGTTGTTGATTATTTTAACAATACCGAAAGGCCGCATATAGTACCGTATTCGTACTAATTATAGCAATTTATTGATGTTTAAAAAATATCTGGCGATAGCTTAGGCTTTTAGAGTTATATAATGTATAATTATACTTAGTATAATTAATTAAGAGATGTTTATGAATACTGCAAAATTAATTAAATGGGGAAATTCCTTGGGTATCCGTATTCCCGCGCAAGATATTAAACAGGCGAAAGCTTACGTCGGCGAAGAATTTACCGTAACAACTAATGCAGATGGTGGCTTTACTCTGACTCCAGTCAAAAACCCCCAGAAGAAATGGCTAGCGCTTTTTAATGAGATTGCCGATAAAGAGCATGATAATTTATTGGTCAATCAGTTGGAGAATGACTTTGATAAGGATGAATGGCAGTGGTAGAAATTAAACGATTTGATGTATGCCTTATTCAGTTAGATCCTGTAGTGGGTTCAGAATTGCAAAAAACCCGCCCATGCTTAATTATTTCGCCAGATAGCATGAATCTTAGCCGTTTGAAAACGATTATTGTCGCGCCAATGACGACAGTTATTCGCGAACACTTTCCTACGCGTATTGAACTTGAATTTCAAAACAAAAAAGGACAAATTGCATTGGATCAACTCCGAGCCATTGATCGAGCACGAATTGTCAAACAAATAGGATCCATTTCGTCGTTAACTACCCAACGAAAAATTTTAGAAATTTTACAGGTGCTATTTGCTTAATACGAACTTCGTCATCCCCGACAGAAGCATTCGGGGATGACGAAGTTAGCGTGTCACGCAAAATGGTTTTCTTCTCGTGGTTATTTTTCTACATGCACGTACACGCCATCCCAATCTTCAGGCGGCGGGTTTTTCATAAATTCTTCGATGCGTATCATATAGATTGAATACAGTTTTACTTCTGGATTTTTTTGTTTAAGTTCCGTGAATAAGGCGAGCGCTTTTTCCCATGCTTTTGAAAAGTAATATTCTAATGCTGCATGATATATTTTTAATTCTTTGCCAGCTTCCAAAGGAAAAGTTTTGATATAATCAAGCGGTTCATAAATATCGATGCTACTTGTCTTGCCTTTGACCCGGACACGATCTAATTTACGAAAAATAAATATTTTTTGATGAGTGCGAGTAAATTCGGTTACGATAATTTTCACATCATAATATTTTGTTAAGCTTTCTACACGTGAAGCTAAGTTAACAGAATCACCCAGAACCGTATAATTACGCCGGAATTTGGAACCCATATCACCAATACTCATGATACCGGTGTTAAGGCCGATACCAATCGAAATTTCTGCCCACCCTTTTTTTGCAAATTCACTGTTTAACTTTTCAACCGCTTTTTGCATATGCAATGCAGCACGTATAGCGTGTTTTGCGTGTCGCTTATCTTTCAATGGCGCGCCCCAAAATGCCATAATCATATCACCGACATATTTATCAATCGTTCCGCGAAACTTAAAAATGATTTCAGTCATGGGCGTGAAAAAAGCATTCAGCATTTCTTTTAATTGTGCTGCATTTAATGGTTCGGAAAGTGCGGTGAAATTACGAATGTCGGCAAATAATACGGTGAGTTCGCGATCTTCGCCATATAAGCTAAATTCACTGGATTTCTCTAACATTTCATCAATATGCTTTTCTGGTACATATTGGCCGAATATTTCTTTTAATTTTTCCCGTTTGCGAGTTTCAAAAAGGTAACCATAAATTAAATCGAGCAATGCCAGTGTGATACAAAAAGAAATAGGAATAAAAATAGAAATAATGAGTCCGGTTTTTTGCCATAAAAAGCTATTGGAAAAAATCAATAAAAGCGGGATGCCTATGCCAAAAAAAATTAAAAATCGGGGACCGAGATGAGGAAACAAAAAAATCAGAATTAGCCCTAAAAAAATCGTCAGTGAAGTTTCTGCGCCGTAAGCCCAAGCGGGTTTATAAGAAAAATTATCGGTGAGAATGCCATCCGCAATAGATGCTTGAATTTCAACGCCTGGAAAAATACTTTGCACGGCGGTGGCTTTCAAATCACCTAAACCAGTAGCAGATGTACCGACAAAAATAATTTTTCCCGAAAGAATGCCGGGAGCAAATTGATTATTCAAAATGTCTGTCGCAGAAAAATAAGAAAACGTAAAACTTTTTCCACGAAAAGGAATAATGACTTTCGCGGCAGCATCGGTTGGAATGATGTGATCGCCGACTTTAATGGCTTCTAAGCGAGGTTGATTATTATAATTTGCCGAGATTAATTGAATGTGATTTAACAAATATAAACGCACGGCCTCTAATGCTAAGGAAGGATACAAGTTATCTTGATAGCGAATCAAGATAGGCACGCGTCGCACGATACCGTCATCATCGGGGAAAACATTAATAAAGCCGCCATTTTTTGCTGCATGTTGTAATAAAGGAATATTGCCGATGTAGCCGGGTGCCGTAATAAAACCTAATTGTTTTGCGCTAGCTGTCTTTAATTCCAGTAAAGGCGGGGGTAATAAGCCTTGCTCTTGGGGGCGGGGTAAAAAACTGGTACCGAGTACGACATCCATTCGTGCTAAACTGGCAGCGAATTTTGCATCATCATCAAAAGTAGGAATCAAATTTTTTAATAAGGAATCAATCTGCGGCGTGATGAGTTTTTCTTTCTGTAATGCGCTTAAGACATCATCAGCCACATTATTTTGTTTTTCAGGAAATAAAATATCGAAAGCAACCACGACTGCACCTGCAGTTTGCAAGTGGTCCATGAGTTCCGCCATCTTTGCCCGCGGCCAAGGCCAGCGGCCTTCTTTTCTTAAGCTTTTATCATCAATGTCGACGATTGCGACACTGCTTTGCCATTTGTGCGGATGAGTTAATAAATTGGCTCGCAATTGCAAATCATAAACTAAGTTTTCTAGCCGTAAGATAAAATGTTTCACAGGATAAATCGATGTAACTTGCAGCCATAGGGCAATAGCAAGTAGGACAAAACCTAAAATAAATGGAATTCGTTTATCCATACGTTCATTCCTTGAGTGCCCTCTTTTTCAGTATTGCATGAGGGATAGTAATTGACAAAGACTTCTAGTTATAATGCCTCCTTTGCAGGGGACAAAAATTCCTCGCAATATCGCAAGGGCAAAGATAAAGGTGTAGGGGCATGGCGTGCCATGCCCGGGGCATTGCAAAAAAATTTGCCCCCTGCAGAGTAATGCCTCAAGCTAAAATAGTAACCAAATAACAAGGAAGTTATGATGAGACAGAAGAAAAAAACAGGTCAACTGCTTTCGGCATTATTTATTTTTTGCTTTTTCTTTTGTTTATATCCCAGTGCTTTTGCGATTACTCCAGCTGATGTTTCTCAAGCGATCAAAAGCCAATTACCTGGCAGCACGCAGCCCGGCGTTTTGAGTAATTATTTATCTGAACAAGAACCGGCTAGGCCCACCGCTTTGCCTGCTATTAAAACAGCGCAAGAAGAACCCAGTTCGCTCGGGCCACAAGCGAGTCAGATTAAATTTAAATTGACCCAAGTCATTTTAGAAGGGAACCATGTTTATTCAGATAAACAACTCTCGGCCATCTATCAAGATAAAATAAATAAAGAAATTTCAGTCGCACAATTACAAAATCTTGTCCAAGATATCACAAACTATTATCGTAATAATGGCTATATTTTATCCCGTGCGGTTTTACCGCCGCAGCACGTGCAAAATGGGATTGTTCGTATTCAAATCCTAGAAGGTTATATTAGTGACGTTCGAGTGATTGGAGCGCCTAAGGGCGCTAAAGCATTATTGGTAAAATATGGCGATAAAATTTCTCAATCGAGACCCTTGCAGCTCAAAGTCATGGAGCATTATTTACGGTTGGCAAATGAAATTCCGGGCATGCAAGTCAAAGCTATTTTAGAACCCTCTAAAACCGAGACAGGCGCATCCGACTTAAATCTTTCTGCAAATGAGCAAACATTAACAGGTTCGTTCTCTTATGATAATTACGGAACGCGCTACATTGGTCCCAATCAAGATACGCTAAATGCGGCACTCAATTCCATATTCTTATCGGGCGATTCTACCCGTGCGACCTATGCGACAACAACGCGTCCACAACAACTTAAGTTTTATGATGTTTCTTATCAAATACCGATCGGGTCTAATGGCTTAACGGGTTCTGTAGGCAAAAACTATTCAAGCACGCTTCCAGGAATGGAGCTCGCAACCATTGATATTAATGGAACATCATCGACTTATTACGGCTTATTTCAATATCCCATTATGCGAACGCGTGCGCAAAACATGACAGTGGATGGGGGCTTTAATTATTTAGACAGCCAGGTTAAGTCTTTTACTTTCCCTTTGTATACCGACCATTTACGCACGCTCAAATTTGGCAGCAACCTCGATTTTGCCGATCGGTTTAATGGCTCCAACTTAATGGGTCTGCATATAGAGCAAGGGTTGAATCTTTTTGGTGCTTCCAATAACCCAAATTCAACGACGACTTCGCGATTTGGTGCGGATGGTATTTTTACCAAGTTCGTGGCGCAATATGCGAGAATTCAGCCTTTATATGGAAAGTTTTCCGCCTTCTTTTTGGTGAATGGGCAATATTCTTTTCAGCCCTTATTGGCTGCGGAGCAATTCGGTTTCGGTGGCGCTCAATTGGGTCGCGGTTATGATCCGGCAGAAATTATTGGCGACAAAGGTGCGTCAGGCACCCTCGAATTACGCTGGGATAGCGCGCCGGGCTGGGCGTATCTCAATTCCATTGAGCCGTATATTTTTTATGATGCGGGTATTATTTGGAACCTTAAAAATGTAGTTGGTGTCCAGAGCAAACAGAGCGCTACTTCGACCGGTATCGGAACCCGTTTTGTGTTAACAAAGAACTTATCAGGTAATTTAATGTTATCGCAGCCTTTAACGAAAAGCATAGCCTCATTGGATTTAGTAGGCGAAGGTCGTTCTCCACGCGGTCAATTTAGTATTGTGGCGTCTATATAATGAAAAAACTCTGGACTATTGGTTGTTTTTTGTAGGGGCACGGCGTGCCGTGCCCAGCGGCGACTAATGTTTAGTGCCCTACACTTTAAGAATAATCTTCACCGTCTCCGCATGAATCAAATCCAAAAAGATCAAAATAGCCAATTGCTCACGCTCGCGTAATTTTTCAAATGAGGCATCTTCAAAAATCATTTTAGCATGTGGCTCCAGAATACTGATGTGAACAAAATCTTCGATGGTTTTCAACGCATTTTCCCATTCGGGATTTTTCGTTAATTTGGTCATGGCTTGGTCAATGGGCTTATTTAATACACTTAATAAAAACGCGATTAAGCCTCGGTCTTCTTGCAACATAAAGCCGACAAACCGTTTGCATTCTTCTTCATTGCCCCATTTTTTCCAGGCATACAAGATGTCGATTAATTTAGGATGCTCAACTAATCTTCCTATTTCTGCCCAATAAATTATTTTGGCCACGACTAAATTTTTCAGTATCTCGATTTGTTCGAAAGAAAAGTCGCGCTGATTTTCAGGAGCAACCCGAATTTCACCTAAATAATTAGTGTCTTGTAACTGCAGTTCATAAATTAAAAAATATAAACTCATGCTGGCTTTTTTGATAGCTTCCCGAAAAATGACAAAACGTTCATCAGGTGATTCGTAACGAGAAAGCAATTGATGAATAATACGATGAGCGCGCAGTAAGTTGTTAAAGCTGAGAGGGCTTTGACTCCCTTCTGGAAATAAATCGGCGCAATCCAAGAGGGTTTCAATCACATTGGGAATGTCCGCGACCAAAATTTTATTGACGGCTGTACCGTCTAAAGCACTTAAGAACGAACCAATACGTTCATCTTTATTCAGACGCAAAACGGCTTGAGAAAAAGCGGATTTATCCCGAGCGAGAGACAATAAAACCCGCATTTCAGCTTCCGGCATCGAGTTTGTGGGAAAAGACAATTTAAAATAAAGATCAAATACGTCTGCACTGCAAATCCGCCGTTCTTGACGAGACAATTCTTCCGAATAATAAAAAGGCTGATTAGTTGGGTAGATGCGATGTAATTGTGGAAATAAATGCAATAAAAGTTGTAACAAGCACTCTATCGAAATAGGTTTGCTAGGCGTGCCGCGATGCATGATTTCATCGCAACGTAACTTATCTTCAATTAATTTTTCCGCATCATTTTCAAAAACATGGCTGACAAAGTCAGTGAATAAATCTTTATTGTCACGAATGCCGTCATAAACAGCAGGACAAAAAATTCCCAGAGCGGTAATAGCAAAAAAATCGACCGGATTGACCAATTCCCTCACACGAGAAAAACTGAAGCTCAATGTATTCACATAGCGCGTGATTTCGCGACAATTGTGAAAAAAATACTTCAAAGAGGAGACATAAATATCTGTCCAATAATGACGATCCCAACTATTGACTGGCAATGTTTTAACAATTTGCTCTAAACGATCAAATAAAATATTTTCCAAATCTCGTTGTGCAATAGCAGGAATTTCAAAAGGCAATTGCACTACTTTTTCTAAATAAGCTACACCACCATCCTCACCATAAATAGGATTTAGAGCTTGAGTAATATATTCTTTATCCATGGCAAGAACATACACCGTATTCACATAATCGCCCATGGACTTGACGATTTGAAAAATTTGCTTAATTTCATGATCTTCAATGCGGGCGATATTATCGATGAAAATTATGATCTTGTGTTTTTGCCTAGAAAGTAATTCATTTAATTCTGCTTTGACTTGAGTCAAGTCACGCCCGGATTCCCAGCCCAACGCCTCTTCTTTGGTGATGCGGGGTTTTGTAATTTTTGTCATCACATGGTGTTTAGGACGGAATAGGCGAGGTATGGGTTGATGCGTAAAAAAAGAAACATAAAGCTCTAACAATTCAATCATTTTAGCTGAGTTTTCCACGAAGGGAGAACGTTGAATTTCAGAGGATAAACGACGAAAAAAACTGTAAATCAATTGTTGCTGGCCAGAGTAACTCCACGGGCTAAAATTTAAAATAATGGGTTTTTCTTCGTCTAGCATATTGCTTGCAGCTGAATGCAGTTCTTCCAAGGTCATATTGATAATGGAAGTTTTACCGCTGCCCCAAGCGCCGTATAAACCAATCACAAAACTTTCCGGATTTTGATGGTCGAGAATACAGCGCGCAAGATAAGTCGCAAACTGAGAACGCCCAAGGCGATCTTGTTGAATGGTGCGAATAGGTCGATCCGCGTCAAACACAGTGACCTCCTTGCGCTTCTTTAAATGGAGTAAAGGATGATATCCCTCACACCTCTACATCCCATTTTATCAGTTTTAGATGCCCCAGCGTTAAAGTAAAGATTAACTCTTTTTCATGCTCACCTGTACCCAAAGATAAGCATCTTTGGCGCTCTCTTCTTCATGAATATACTTACTGTTTTTGCTGATGGTGTTATAACCTTGATTGGTATCGTTAGAGCTTAGATTAGCATAGAATGTGTAGTCTAAATTACCTAGCGTCTCCTTTTCGCCCTGTTTTGTTATAATTGAAAAGGTAGCCGTCACCTTAGGGGTTCTGAAAAAACGGATAGGATTAGGTGCAGCATAACATAAATAAATGCCAGCCTTATCAATAGTGGGTTTAGATTCTGTTGGGTCTTGTCTTGTAAGAGTAGCTTGAAAATAGAAGGTGTCTGTTTGTATTTCAAATGTAGGATAGGGAGTTACCCAACAATACTGATTTTTTTTTAATTTAGTATAATCCGGGTTATCTCCAGTTAATTTTATCTTTAAATTAAAAAAACCTTGATCATCGAGTATGCTGCTATGTTGTATTTCATCACCATAAGGCCACGCGCTATAGTTTAAAGAAAGCAAAGGTAAAAATAGGGTGTCTTTCATAAACGTTTTTGTAGCGTCGTCATCAACAACACCTAAGTGTTTAATTAAGAAAGCTAAATTACCAGCCGCGCTTCGTAGAGGCATATAGGCCGCAGGCTGAGTGAGAGTGCGGGCCAACCTAATTCTATCGGCATTGGTTTTTTGATGTTGATCACACCAGTGTTTAATCAATTGCAGTTTACGTTCCTCGCTAAGAACAACAGCGGAAAGTAAGCGAGTCAGTGGCTCTTCATCTAAATCAACAATGGAGTCTTCTTTCACGAATCTAATGGCCATTTTTTTAATGCTATTTAAAAAAGCTTTTTCTACTTCTAAATTTAAATAAGGGGTAGCAAGTAATTTTTTATATTCCTTAAACATCTTTTCTAAGCCAATGATTTCTACCAAAAAACTGGGTTTAGAATCATCAAAATCAGTCTCTATAGTCTGACATATTAGCTTTGTTAGATCAGAACATTGAAAATACTCACAGAGCGCTGCTATCTCGGCTACCAATTCCAGATTTGTTTTCATTAATTTCAGCAAATTGTGCTGGTTATAGACTAGCGATATAAATTCCTCTACAGCTTTTTTTGAAAACACCATCTCCGCAGGTAACGTAATTTTATTAGATAGAGAATCTTTCCAAGGTTCTAATTCTTGCGCCGCAACGAGATTTGATTGAAGACGAAATAGACTTTTTAATGCCTTAACAGTTATTTTAGATGTTTCTGTTTTTACTTCTTCTAAACTGTGGCCATCAGCAGGCGCATTTTTTGAAGTAAAAACAATATCAAAGCTATCCTTGCCGTCTTGTATAAGCGTAGACAGTTGCTCGTCAGTAATGTTTTTCATACTTATTGAAGCACCAGGAATGATAACGGAAGGTGGTAACGAAGCCGTTAGCTCTTCCATAAGTTTGTGAGGAGCATGTTGTTTCATTAAAGCGGGTCCCCAGGCTGCATTCTTGGGACATGCTTTGCTCCAGTCCCTGATAAACTGAGCAGCTTCTTCTTCTGAAGTTGTGTAAGTCTGAATGGCTTTATCTATCTGCTTAAATGTTCTGCCTATGGTGTGACCTTTCCACGTAAAGTCAGGAAGACCAGGTTTGGTTTTAGTTTTTTTAATGGTATCGGCCTCAACATCAGTAAATGCTAAGCTGTGTGGTGGCGATAGCGTCATAGAAGGCGGAGTTGGATATGGCAAGGGGAGATAATGACCGTCAGCAGAAGGTGCTGAACTAGAGAGTGCTGAACTGGATGATAAGGGCGGCCAAGATGATGGTGCGGATGAAGACGATAAAAACAGGAAGGGGGACTGTGGTTGTCCTGTACTGTCAAGTTTTCGCTTACTACCGGATTGCATATCTATACTCCTCGCTATTAGCTTCTATTATATATTTTGGTGGTAAAAGCAGATGGAATTAAACCAATCCACTGTGTCGCAATAATGCATCAATCTTCGGCTCTCGTCCCCGGAAAGCAATAAACAAATCCATGGGATCATAAACGCCGCCTTGCTCTAAAATATGATGCAAATAAGCCTTCCCGGATTCTCGATCAAAAATTCCTTTTTCTTCGAAGCGAGAAAAAGCATCACTGGATAAGACTTCTGCCCATTTATAACTGTAATATCCTGCTGCATAGCCACCGGCAAAAATATGCGAAAAACTATGTTGAAAACGATTAAATAGCGGTACGGGTACCACTGACACTTCTGTGCGTACTTGATCTAAGATACGTTGAACCTGCGCGCCGTGGGTCGGATCAAATTCTAAATGTAAACGAAAATCAAATAACGCAAATTCCAACTGCCGCAACATATGCATACCGGATTGAAAATTTTTTGCAGCCAGTAATTTTTCATATAACGCATCTGGCAGCGGTTCGCCTGTTGTTTCATGCGATGTGAGCAGTGCAAGCGTTTCTTTATCCCAACACCAAAATTCAAAAAATTGGCTGGGGAATTCAACCGCATCCCAGGGCACACCATTGATGCCCGACAAAGAAGCAAAATCCACTTGCGTCAGAAGATGATGTAGACAGTGGCCAAATTCATGAAACACGGTTTGCACTTCATCATAAGTTAAGCGGGCAGGTTTATTACCAATGGGCGGAGTAAAATTACAGGTTAAAAATGCAACCGGGTATTGCAATGTGCCGTCAGCTAATTTTTGCCGAATTCGACATTCATCCATCCATGCGCCATCGCGTTTATGTTTTCGCGCGTAAAGATCTGTATAAAAATAACCACGTAATTGATTGTCACTGTCATAGACTTCAAAAAATTGTACGTCTGGATGCCAGGTATCGACATCCGTTCGCTCAATCATGCGGATGCCAAATAATCGTCCCATGACAGCGAACATGCCTGCCAATACTTTATCAGCAGGAAAATAAGCACGTAATTCTTCTTGGGAAACAGCATACTTAGCCACGCGCAATTTCTCAGTGTAGTACCCCATATCCCACGCTTCCAATTGCTCAATGCCATCTTCTTCTTGCGCAAATTGCGCTAACTCACGCATGTCTTTTTCAGCGAAGGGTTTGGATTTAATGACTAAATCTTGCAAAAAAGTTAAAACTTGTTGCGGTGTTTTAGCCATTTTAGTGGCAAGGGAATATTCAGCAAAATTAGGAAAGCCCAGTAAGTTGGCCAAGTCGTGTCGTGTTTTCACGATGTCTTCCATGATTTGACTATTATCAAAACGTTTTGCTTCTGGGCCTTGATCAGATGCGCGCGTGACATAGGCTTCATACATTTTTCGACGTAATTCGCGATTTTCCGCATATTTAATTACCATGGAATAACAAGGATAATCCAATGTCAATTCAAAACCTTCTTTACCATGCTGCAGAGCAGTTTGTCGGGCAATTTCCAAGACGGGTTGAGGCAATCCTTTAAGCGCATCGATGTCGGTGATGACGAGCGTCCAACTTTGGGTCGCATCTAATAAGTTTTCGCCAAATTGAGTGGAGAGCGCCGTTAATTTTTTTTGGAGTTCTAAAAAGCGTACTTTTGCATCAGGTGACAAATTAACACCGGCAAGGCGAAAGTCACGTAATTCATTTTCAATGGCTTTACGCTGAGTCGGCGTAAAATCGGTAAAGGCTGCACTTTCCTTGATGGAGTTGATCGCTTGATAAAGCGTTTCATTTTGCATCATTTCAGTATGGTATTCAGTGAGTAAAGGCAGGCAGGCGTTATAAACCGCACGTAATTCTTCTGATTCTTTGACGGCATGTAAATGCGAAACGGGCGCCCACATTTTATTCAGACGATTATGGAGGTGTTCTAAGGGCAGCAGCAAATTTTCCCATGTCAGTGGTGAGGTATTTTGTAATAACTTGTTAAACTCAGCGCGGTTTTCAGCTAACACTTCTTTCAATGTGGGCTCAATTTCTTGAGGTAAGAGAGTGCTAAAAACAGGCAAAGGCGCTTGATTGTATGCGGTATTTTTCATAGTGAGGTACACTGCTTATGATTAAATCGTTAGCATACCAAAAAAGCATTAAAATTATCATCGTTAAAAGGTATACTTTTCAGCTCTAAATTAAAGTCCCTCTTAACACAACGCGGCTTGTAGGGGCAAATTAATAATTTAAGCGAGCCACACATGAAAAAAATCACCCATGACGTCAAAACATTACAAGGGATGATTGCCACGCTTCAAGCTTTTTGGGCTGAGCAGGGCTGCGTTCTTGTACAACCGTTTGATATGGAAGTGGGCGCGGGCACCTTTCATCCAGCCACTTTTTTACGCGCAATTGGTCCTGAGCCGTGGCGCGCAGCTTATGTGCAGCCGAGTCGTCGTCCTGCGGATGGTCGTTATGGCGAAAATCCGAATCGGGTGCAACATTACTATCAGTTTCAAGTGGTTTTAAAACCGTCTCCCGACAATATTCAAGAATTGTATCTCGATTCGCTGCGTGCATTAGGCATTGACCCCCTCATCGACGATGTACGGTTTGTTGAAGACAATTGGGAATCGCCCACTCTAGGCGCATGGGGTTTGGGTTGGGAAGTTTGGTTGAATGGTATGGAAGTCACCCAGTTTACCTATTTTCAGCAAGTGGGTGGCTTGGAGTGTAAGCCCGTGACAGGTGAAATTACGTATGGCCTTGAACGATTAGCTTTGCCCTTACAAGGCATCGATACTTTTTACGATTTAGTGTGGAGTAAAACGCCGACGGGCATCGTGACTTATGGTGATGTGTTTCATCAAAATGAAGTAGAAATGTCCAAATATAATTTTGAAATCGCCAATACAGAAATGTTGTTCAACCAGTTTCACACCTTAGAGCAAGAAAGTATTCGCTTGATTGAAGCAGGATTACCCTTGCCCGCCTATGAAATGGCATTAAAAGCGTCACACACATTTAATTTATTGGATGCGCGCCGTGCAATTTCGGTAACTGAGCGACAACATTACATTTTAAAAATTCGTCGCTTAACCAAATTGGTGGCGGAAAGTTATTTTAATGTACGAGCAGCGTTAAATTTTCCTTTATTACAGGATAAAAAGCATGCGGCAAGCCGTTGAGCAGAAGGATTTTTTAGTTGAAATCCACACTGAAGAATTACCCCCTAAAGCATTACGTCGTTTGGGGGAAAGTTTTTTAGCAGAAATTAAAACACGATTTGATAAGATGGAATTGCGTTATCGAGAAGCGCATTATTTCGCGACACCTCGTCGATTAGCTGTCATCGTAAAAAAACTTACCGCCAAACAACCCGATACCACCGTAGAAAAAAAAGGTCCTGCATGGGAGGCGGCATTTGATAAAGAAGGTAAGCCCACACCTGCTTGTATGGGGTTTGCAAAATCTTGCGGCGTCACACCGGAGCAACTTATTGCCTTGAAAACACCTCAAGGCACATGGGTCGGTTATCAACAATCCGTATTAGGAAAAACAGTGCAAGAACTCTTGCCTGATATCATAGGGCAGGCGGTAGCGGCGCTGCCTATTCCAAAGCGAATGCGCTGGGGTCAGGGTACAGTTGAATTTACCCGGCCGGTGCGTTCAGTCATTTTGCTGTATGGTGATGACGTGATTGACGCAACCATTCTCGGTTGTCGTACGAATCGTTTAACAGAAGGACATCGTTTTCATAGTAAAGGCTGGATTTCAATTGCGAACCCTGCACGTTATGCAAAAACCTTAGAAAAAAAATATGTGATGGTTGACTTTGCCGAGCGTAAAGAAAAAATTCGCGCTATCGCAAAGCAAGCTGTGCAAGAACACGTATTGATTAACGAAGATTTATTGGATGAAGTGACGGGGCTCGTCGAATGGCCCGTGGCTTTTTGCGGCAGTTTTGATCCTGCATTTTTAGACGTGCCTGCTGAAGCTCTCATTGCTGCTATGCAAGATCATCAACGTTATTTTCCCGTCACCGATCAAGCACAAAAACTCAAACCTTTTTTTGTTGCGATCAGCAACATTGAAAGTCGAGATAAACAAAGCGTGATTGCGGGAAATGAACGCGTTTTGCGTGCACGTTTAGCCGATGCTGCTTTCTTTTTTTCAACCGACAAAAAACGCAAGTTAATTGATCGGGTGGAAGATTTAAAACACAGTTTATTTCAAGCCAAATTAGGCACGCTACATGAAAAATCTCAGCGCATTTCCGCCCTTGCCGCTCATATTGGCCAACAATTGCAAGCCGATGAAAAGCAAGCAGCACGAGCCGGATTTTTAGCGAAAGCCGATTTAACCACGCAAATGGTAGGGGAGTTTCCCGAGTTGCAAGGAGTCATGGGATATTATTATGCTAAACAAGAGGGCGAAACGGAAGCTGTCGCCCAGGCGTTAAATGAGCAATACATGCCGCGCTTTTCCGGTGATCAATTGCCTAGCACCGTGTTGGGACAAGCCGTTGCCTTAGCTGATCGCTTGGATACGCTCGTTGGAATTTTTGGTATTCATCAAATCCCAACCGGTGATAAAGACCCTTTTGCGTTACGCCGTGCTGCGCTAGGTATCTTGCGTATTTTAATCGAGAAAAACTTGAATCTGGATTTGCGGGAATTAATTGAATTTACCACAAAGCAGTATGCGGAAAAGTTGGAAAACCGGGACGTTATTTGTCAGGTTTTAGAATTTATTTTTGAAAGATTAAAGCCTTGGTACCAAGATCAGGGCGTTTCCCTGGATGTGCTTGCCTCGGTTGCTGCATTAAATATTTTCAATCCTTACGATATTCATATGCGTATTCAGGCGGTCCAACATTTTAAAAATTTACCTGAGGCCGCCTCTCTCAGCGTAGCAAATAAGCGCGTCAGCAATATTTTAGCGAAATCGGATAAAGCGATCCAGGCCCAGCAAATCAACGCGCAATTATTTGAACATGATGCTGAGCGTGCGTTAGTGGCGAAGTTGGCTGAAAAACAAAAAACCGTTTCGACTTTTTCTGCAAATCACAATTATACCGAGGTGCTTGCCGAGCTTGCTGGCTTGCGTGAGCCTGTCGATAATTTTTTTGATAACGTGATGGTGATGGCAGAAGATCAAGAGCGGCGCGAAAATAGATTATTAATGTTAAAACAATTACGTGAACTTTTTTTAAATGTAGCGGACATTGCCTTATTACAATGAAAAAATTTATTATTTTAGATCGTGATGGTGTGATTAACTACGACTCAGTCGACTATATTAAATCGCCCGATGAATGGCATGCCATTCCAGGCAGTCTGGAAGCCATTGCTGATCTTAATCACGCCGGTTTTAGTGTCTTGGTTGTCACGAATCAATCCGGTATTGCGCGTGGTTATTATGACGCGAATATATTGGATTTGATTCACGAAAAAATGTTTGCAGAATTGGCCCAAGTCGACGGTCATATCAAAGAAGTACTTTTTTGTCCGCACCATCCAGAAGAACATTGCCGTTGCCGTAAGCCCAAACCGGGTTTGTTATTGGATATTCAAAAAAAGTACGCAGTCAATTTAGCAGAAGTGTTTTTAATAGGAGACAAAGTTTCCGATGTGCAAGCGGCAAGAGCAGCTGGTTGCAAACCCTTGTTAGTGGCGACCGGATTGGCAAAAGTCGAAATGGAAAATGTCCCGCAATTTGCAAATTTGGCAGAAGCTGTTGAGTACGTGCTTTTGAAACAACAGTCCCATGGTAGGGTGGATTAGACGCGTTTTTTGCGTCGTAATCCACCAACTTAACCCGTTAGGAAAACCCATGCCACCAACCTACCACTCACATCACGACAGTGCTGTAAAAGCCAATTTGATTTTGTGATGATGGCGCAAAAAATACAAGGCGCACGCTCCATTATTAAAGGAGAAAATAAATGATTAATGTATTGCAATGGATAAATTTGTTTTTGCGTTCCCTGGTTTTTACCATTTTAATGACTCTATCTGTCATCTTTTATAGTTTTTTGTGTATTCTGGCATTTGCTTTTCCTCTCCGCTATCGCTATGCAATGATCGCAGGATTTACTGGTTTTATTTTGGATATGCTAAGAATCATATGTCGTGTGAGTTATCGAGTAACCGGACTAGAAAATATCCCGAGCAATCGAAATGGCATTGTTTTATCTAAACACCAATCGACCTGGGAAACTTTCTATTTACCCACCATTTTTCATCAAGCCGCGATCATTTTAAAACGCGAATTGTTATGGGTGCCTTTTTTTGGGTGGGGATTGGCAGCAGTTGAGCCGATTGCAATCAATCGCAAAAAAAAATCCAATGCGATGGAGCAAATTATCCGCAAAGGAAAAGCCTGTCTTGATGCAGGGCGCTGGATTATTGTTTTTCCCGAAGGTACGCGCATTCCTTACGGCGAGATTGGTAAATACAAGCCAGGTGGTGTTCGGTTAGCGATAGAAACCGGCTATCCGGTGATTCCTGTGGCGCATAATGCGGGCCGTTTTTGGCCTAAAAGAGGGTTTATTAAAAAACCGGGCACGATTCAAATGGTGATTGGGCCATTGATTGAGACAAAAGGAAGGCAGGTGGAAGAAGTGTTGGGCGAAGTAAAAGAATGGATTGAGGGAACGATTAAGAAAATGGAGGCAGAGTCTTCCGAGTGAACTTCCTGCATGTCTTCTCGAAATATGATTTTTAGCTTGCACGAGAAGAAGGGCTGTGTGGTCTGACAATGCTTTCATCTTTTGTGTTTTTGTCCTTGTTTATTCGAACGCCTTTTGATTTTTGCTGTTTATACGCCATAAATATTAGGTATGGTTTGTAGGGTTGCGCCATAATTCTTGCTTCATCAAAAATTTTTTCTGCTCGGTTTAATGCTTCTTTTTGTATCGGCGATAAAGAAAGCGTCAAATGCGCCTGACAACATTTTTTGCCCTGCTCGACCGATATTTTTTTCGCTACTGGTGAGCGCGCATCAAGAAAAGGAGAATGCTGAATTAAATGATAAAGAGCATCGATTGCTTTGCTTTTAAGAGCAGGATCATCTGATGAATAGTAAGTGCTACAAGCTTCCTGCAATTCTTGAATGTAGCGTCTTTCTTTTTCATTTTTGATGTCGGCAATTAAAACCTTTTTTGCTTCTTTAAATGCCAGGCTGTATAAGGATGAGGGATGAAGAAATTTCAAATGTTCATCACAATATTTTATTGCGGTATCTTCAAGTGACTCCTTTGAAGATATTGGTATTGATCTTATTTTCCCGAAAGGGGAATCTAATAGCAAAAGACAAAGCTCACTTATGATCTTACGCTTATCATTTTCGTTAACAGACAGGCGATAAGACTTACATGCAGCCGTTAATTTTTTTCTATACAAGGTTTTTTCGAACGAATCTTGAGTAAGTAAAATTTTCATTACTGCATCAAATACCTTTTTGTGATCTGCTGATAAATCCTTTAAGTTTAAATGCGCCAAGCAATATGAAATTTTATTTTCCAGGGCAATAGCTTGAGAGCCTATCGCAAAAGGCGAGTTTTGCATTAACGAAGCAATTATCCCGAGCGCATTATCAGGTTCCGTTTGATATAGCAAACACGCATTATTTAAATTTTCGACATAGTCGTTTTTTCTCAATTGATCTTGCTCAGCTTCTAATAAAGTATCAATAACCTTTTGAATTGCTTTTTGTTGTGCTAAAGGTAATGTGTGCCTCTGTAAAAACTTATGACAACGCTCAATGGCTTTATCAAAGGGATTGGGCAAGTGAGATTCAAACACCAAGGGTAGAGTCTTAACCAGGTCTAAAATACGTTCAACCAGGCTCATTTTTTTGTGTGTATCAGCGACTTGATAAGCTTCGCAAGCGACTTGTAAGTGTAGTATGCAATTTTCTTGTTTTATAGCCAACAAATCCAGAGATTGCAATGTTCCTTCAGCTTTTTTAGAGTTATCTTCTTGTTTTTTTTCAATATGAACTCTTTGCATAAGGGGATTCACTACTAGGTAAGAAATATGTACAAATTATAGAACACATTTGCTTAAATGTGTATTAAGAGGCAGTATGAGTTGGTGGATTTTCTCTGTAGGGGACAATAATTTAATTCTTTATAAATTACCAGAATTGTAGGGGCGGACCCGTGTGTCCGCCCAGCGGCTTCAACCGTAAAGTCCGGGCGGACACGCGGGTCTGCCCCTGCAAGAGCCGTGACTCATAAAGAACAAAAATTTTTGTGCTGCCCAGGGCATGGCATGCCATGCCCTACACTTTTATTTTTCAACCGTACACCCCGTTTTATCTTTCCCGCAGGATGCAACAGGCGAATTCGCCGCTAGCAAATTTTTCAATGCATAGTAGGGCACTTCTACTTCTTGCACGCCGTAAGAATACGGCGCAACTTGATATTCATTAAAGGTAATTAAAATCCCATCATCTTCAAGGTTCCAGGTTTGATAATTTTTCGCAAGTGGAGCCGTACCATCATTAATCATCCATTTATCTTTCAATTTTTCGTTCAGGGATTTACTGGAATATTTTGCTATCACATTCAAATAATTGGCGCGTGTTTTGAAAAGATTTTTCAAAGTAAGCGCTTTACCTTGCGTCAAATCAAAATTTAATACTTCATGCGAATGATAAGGATGTGCTCTACCCGCTTGCATACCCTCGATAGATAAACGCAAACTTATTAAGGTTTGATTGACAGGCTTAATCACATCGATGCCATAGTCGATGTGTAAATTATTATGCTTAGTTCCTGCAGGCAGGGTTTGCATGTGCGGCATATCGGCTTTGACATAATTTTTAAATTGCGTCATGTTTTTTGTGACCATTTCATCCACTAACCGATTAAATTCCTTTGCGGCGGGTGATAAATTAGCACCACTAATAACAGGATAAATAACATCAATCGTATACGCCATTTCAGCATTTTCTTCATGCTTAGTCGTCGCTACAATTTCCATGTTTTTATCGATAGACACCGATTCTGGTAAAGGCTGCGAAGCGACCACGCTTGCCGTGCCGGAAGGGGATATATCAAATCCGGTATCGGTAACGGGTTCTGCAAAACTCGTGGTTGCTAAGAAGGTAGTGATCAGAAGAGCCGGTGCTATTATTTTTTTCATAAATGGGCCTTATATAACAGAATAAGTGCACAAAAATATAACAGAATGAGCTTAAGGGGGTCAATAGCTGCATCAATTCTATAGCAAGAAACGTAGGGTGGATTAGATGCGCTTTTCGCATCGTAATCCACCAAATATAACCCATCGCAGCATAGCTTGGATTACGATGCGAAAAGCGCGCATCTCATCCCCCCTACATTCTTGGTCACTTCTTAGCATTTCCCACACAATCCCCCCCAAAAAAGCGGGTGCCGGTAATGATGCTTTGCGTATTTGTCTCAAATATCGTAGTACAGCCCACCAAATTAGCTTGCGGCTGATTGGTCGGAACTTGGGCTGCGATCACTCTTCCTCTACGACCGGCGGCATACACGACATTTTGATAATTGTTGTAACCAATGGAGGTCGGCTGAGTGGTGTAAATCAGTGCGGATCCTCCACTAGCCGATTGGATAATTTGGTTGGGCTGCCCCCAGCTTGCAATGAGGCTTTTGCTGTTACTGCCGCGCCAGGTATTAATTGTATGATTATAATAGTTGGTTGTTGCACAAGAGGTGAGTAAAATAAGCAAACTGAAGAGAATTAATATGCGCATCCTTGCACCTCTTAATTAACTATGAATATTCATCATAACGGATAAATGAAGGTAATGAAACTCGCATTTTGTCTTTTTAAATACTTTCCTTATGGCGGCTTACAACGTGATTTTTTACGTATTGCTGAAGAATGCGTTCGTCGAGGCCATAGCGTGACCGTGTATTGTATGGCATGGGAAGGAGATTATCCTGCAAATATTAACGTGAAAATTATTCCAGCGCGGGGTTTTCAAAATCATACTCGCTGCCAATCTTTTGTGAAAGGCTTGCAAAAATTGTTAGCTAACGAACACTATGATCAGGTAGTTGGGTTTAATAAAATGCCCGGCTTGGATTTTTATTATGCCGCTGATGTTTGTTTCCGATCTCGCGCGGAAGCCAAACACCCCATATGGTATCAATGGTTGCCACGTTATCGGCATTGGTCAGCCTATGAAAAAGCCGTTTTTTCTACTAAAAAAAATACCCAAATTTTACTTATCGCAAAAGCGCAGCAAGCGGAATTTGCGCGTTATTATGGTACACAACCCAATCGCTTCCATTTGCTGCCGCCCGGTATCGCAAAAGATCGAATTGCGCCTGAAAATGCGGCAGAAACCCGAGCAAAGATTCGTCGCGAACTGGGGCTTAATGACAGTGAATTTTTAGTATTGCTGGTGGGTTCCGGTTTTAAAACGAAGGGTCTAGACCGCATTTTGTCAGGATTTGCTGTATTGCCTACCCAATTAAAAAATGCTACTAAATTATGGGTTATCGGGAAAGATAATTCGCAACAGTATCAACAACAAGCGCAGCATTTAGGAATTGCAGGGCAAATTGCTTTTTTGGGGGGGCGAGATGATATCCCGCGTCTCATGTTAGCGGCGGATTTATTACTCCATCCTGCTTATCATGAAAATACAGGAACGGTATTATTGGAGGCCCTTGTTTCAGGATTGCCTGTGTTAACAACCGATGTTTGTGGTTATGCCAATTATATTGTGGAAGCGGATGCGGGCGTGGTGCTGCCCTCTCCTTTTCAACAAGCGGCCTTTAATTACTCGCTACAAGATATGTTATTATCATTTGGCAAGCGTGAACAATGGCGAAAAAACGGCATGGCTTTCGCAAAAAAAGCGGATCTCTATAGCATGCCAGAGCGAGCGGTTGACATTATTGAGTCGTATCAATGTTAACACTGGCCCCTGAAGTCGAAGCGTTATTTCCGCCGCAAAAATCGCTATTTCAACACATAATGCACTTATCTGGCGACGTTTATCGCGAATTAGAAAATCGCCGCACCCAACGGATTGTGCTAGATGGAAAAGGTTATTTTCTTAAACAGCATTTTGGCGTGGGTTGGAAAGAAATTTTTAAAAATTTACTGCAACTACGTTTGCCCGTTGTCAGTGCAAAAAATGAATGGCAAGCTTTGCGGCATTTGCAACGATTGGGCATTCCAGTCGCAAAAATAGCAGGTTATGGTTGTCAGGGCTTAAATCCAGCGACGCGGCAATCCTTTATTTTAACTCATGAATTACCGCCGCATATTTCGTTGGAAGATTTTTGTCGGAATTGGAAAACAACGCCACCTGACTTTCAATTGAAACAAAAATTATTAAAAGAAGTCGCTCGAATTGCTCGTGTATTACATAAAAACGGCATTAACCATCGCGATTTTTATATATGTCATTTGTTATTAGAGCCAAGTTCTTTGCAAGAAGATTGTCCTTTATTGTTTGTGATGGATTTACATCGCGCACAACTTAGGCCAACCGTTCCAGAAAGATGGATTATTAAAGATCTGGCGGGTTTGTATTTTTCTAGCCGAGATATTGGGCTAACAAAAAGAGATTTATTGCGCTTTATGCAAGAATATCGTAACAAAAAATGGGACCTGGTTTTAACCAAGGAAAGCGCTTTTTGGCAGAGGGTGAAAAAACGTGGTGATAAGTTATATCAACGAAACGGCAAATAATAAAATGGAAGAAATAACCTGGAATAAATTGTCGCACGCAACACTTGCGACACCAGTGCCTTTTTTATTGCCATTACGCGACCAAGATCAACCGATTTATTGCGAAAAGATCATTCGATCTCTACCCAAAAAACGCTTGGTTGTGTTTGGAACGTGGAATGAACAAGCGGTTGTCGTTAAGATTTTTTATAATTCGCGCCAGGCAAAGCGTCATTATGAATGCGAATTGGAAGGCATCGAATCCCTTGTTTCGTGTGGTATTCCTACACCTCGCATGCTTTTTCATGGCCCCATTTTTAAAAAACATGCGCATGTGATTGTGTTTGAGCAAATTACCGAAGCAAAAACCTTAGATGATTTGTGGCAGCAAAATGCCAGCTCAGAAGAATGGGTTTCGGTCTTGCATGCTATGATCATTGAATTAGCTACTCAACATGTGTTGGGCATTTTGCAGCAAGATTTGCATTTCAAGAATTTTTTGTTGAAAGGTAACCAAATTTATACTCTCGATGCGGGTAGCATCGACGATTTCGGTGAATTGTTACCTAAAAAACCGAGTCTTGAGCATCTCGCCTTGTTTTTTTCGCAGTTAGGTGTTGGCACGGAAGATTTACAAAATGCATTATTTCAAACCTATGCGCAAGCACGAGGCTGGATAATAAAGCGAGCGGACGTTCAATTTTTATATAGAGCTGTTAAAAAATGGAATGAGAAACGTAAAACAAACTACCAAAAAAAAATTCAGCGCAATTGTTCTGCATTCGCCAAAATGAAACATCTTTTCTGGGTTGCAATGTATGACCGAGATTACTATTCGACTGATTTGTTAAAATTTTTGGCCCATCCAGAAACGGCTTTTGTTAATCCTAAATTGGAAACCATAAAAGCGGGTCGATCGTCTACCCTGATTAAAACAAAAATAGATGATAAAACTTGCATCATAAAGCGGTATAACATAAAAAGTTTCTGGCATTGGTTGCGTCGCACTTTGCGTCCGACTCGCGCTTGCCAATCTTTTAAGTTAGCAAATACATTAAGATTATTCGGTATTTCAACACCCAAACCCATCGCTTTTATTGAAAAACGTTTTTTGGGGTTTAGAAGCACATCTTATTTTGTTATGGATTATGTCGATGGCCCTGACTTGCTGCACTATTTTTCTCATTATAAAGCAGATGATGTGCGATTCGAAAAAATGGCAGAACAGGTGATGACCTTGCTTAAAAATATCGCGAAAATGAAAATGAGTCATGGTGATCTTAAAGCCACCAATATTTTAGTGGAAAATGAGCAGCCGGTATTGATCGACTTGGACGGCATGAAAGAATATAAAAAACAAAGTAAGGCCAATCGAATTTATAAACAGGAAATGAAGCGCTTCATGCAAAATTGGGAAGCTCAGCCAGCAGTGAAAGCATTATTTGAGAAATTTTTATAGGAGTTTGAGCATGCAACTCCGTAATCCCTCACTTTTTCGGCAACAATGCTACATCAATGGCCAATGGATCAATGCCGATAATCAAAAAACATTTGCTGTTATTAATCCCTTCGACCAACACATTTTAGGCCATGTTCCAGAATGCGGTGAACATGAAACACGGCGAGCGATTGAGGCAGCGGGAAGCGCATTTTTAACCTGGCGCGCTCTAACCCCGAAAGAGCGCAGTGATATTTTATTTCGTTGGGCCAATTTAATTAATGACAATAAAGAAGATTTGGCGATCTTGATGACTCTCGAGCAAGGTAAACCACTGACAGAGTCGCGTGGTGAAATTGAATACGGCAATTCCTTCATCAAATGGTTTGCCGAAGAGGGTCGCCGAATTTATGGGGACATTATTCCCTCGAATAAACCCAATCAACATTTGCTTGTGATCAAACAACCGATAGGTGTGGTCGGCGCTATCACTCCGTGGAATTTTCCAATGTCCATGATTACTCGCAAATGCGCGCCCGCATTAGCTGCGGGCTGTACGGTAGTCATTAAGCCCGCAGAAGATACGCCGTTTTCTGCACTTGCATTAGCCGCGCTAGCAGAACAAGCAGGTATACCTGCAGGCGTATTTAATGTTGTTACCGGGATTCCAGAAAAAATCGGCCTGGAATTAACGACCAATCCCATTGTTCGTAAAATTTCTTTTACTGGCTCAACTGCTGTTGGCAAATTATTAATGCAACAAAGCGCAAGCACAGTGAAAAAAATTTCATTAGAATTAGGCGGCAATGCACCTTTTATTATATTTGAAGATGCGGATTTAGATGCGGCTGTCAAAGGTACCCTCGCCTCAAAATTTCGAAATACCGGACAAACCTGTGTTTGTGCCAATCGTATTTTAGTACAAGATAAAATTTATGATGTATTTTCACAAAAACTAATGAGTGCTGTAAAACAATTAAAAGTAGGCAATGGATTGAGTGACGTGCAGCAAGGGCCTTTAATTAATGCAGACGTTATAGAGAAAGTCAAAAATCATATTGCAGATGCCACTACCAAAGGCGCCCAAATTATATTGGGCGGCAAACCGCATTCTGCAGGAAAGTTATTTTTTGAGCCTACTATTTTGACAGAAGTAACGACGGATATGCGCATTGCGCGCGAAGAGACATTTGGTCCTGTTGCGCCGTTGTTTCGTTTTAAATCGGAAGAAGATGCTATTAACATGGCAAATGATACCGAATTTGGATTAGCTTCCTATTTTTATAGCCGTGATATGGCACGCATTTGGCGTGTGGCGGAAAGATTGGAATATGGAATGGTGGGCGTGAATGAAGGTATTATTTCGACGGAAGTGGCTCCTTTTGGTGGTGTCAAAGAATCAGGAATTGGACGTGAAGGGTCGCGGTATGGAATCGAAGAATATGTGGAAATGAAATATATTTGTATGGGTTAGCGGCTTTGGTGGGCACGGATGCGCTCTGCCCACCAATAACCACCCAACACATTACCGATTCCCCACATCCGTACTCTCAAAAATCTTATCCGCTGACGCTGCGACAAAACCCGTATAAATCTCGCCTGTTTGCGAAGACACATAGCGCTTAGCAAACTCATAATAACACGATGGTATTTCAAACGTTCCTTCTTCAAACTTTACATTCACTTCTTCTGCCAGTGTGCTCGATTGCTCCAGGTAATCTTGCGGCGTACCTTTGATTAATCCACCCGATGCGTTTAATTTAAAACCCTGACGTAACAATAAATCATTCACGTCTTTAATTTCTTTTAATTTTCGAAAATGATTGATATTGACCGTGAAGTGATTCGCACAAAAGCCAAAAGCATACATCCAAGCTGCATATTCTGATTCTGCTAATAATTGTTGATACGTTTTATAACGGAGCGGTTGCCAAAAAGTGCCATGCGTCAAAAAACTTTCTGCATTTACCGCGTCCACCGGAATTTTTTCAACACAGGCTTGAATTGTCTTTTGCAGTTCAGGGCTGAATTTTTCGGTGAGCAATTC
The DNA here is from genome assembly GCA_964612855.1 of uncultured Coxiellaceae bacterium. GTDB lineage: Bacteria > Pseudomonadota > Gammaproteobacteria > DSM-16500 > DSM-16500 > DATIJJ01. Next base: position 3,373 of record CAZTDR010000019.1, on the reverse strand, counting down.
ACTGATGAATACTTTCGGTGCCGCTGGGTCCTTGTGTTCATAATGTTTAGCAAATAATTTTTTCAGAGGAAAATCATAAGTGCCTTTTTCTTCATAACCATACGCCGTAAAAAATTTGGCTATTTTTTCAATATTAATCGCAGGATGATTAAATGTGCGAAAAGCAACGTGATCATTAACAATATTTTCGCCTTCTTCGTTAAACAATTGATGCACTTTATGGGCATGCGGATTGCGATTGATATAATCTTGCCATAACGCAGAAAATAATAATGGATAGCTCATGATAATTCCTTATATAACGCTTCGAGTGGGTGCATTAATGTCACATGGTTGATGCGCTTGGCTTGGCTCCGGCAAGAATAGCCGGTCACTAGCAGCACATTTTCTTGTTGCGAATGCGCTGTGATTTGCCGTTCCCAATCCATATTGAATAACTTATACGAATTATTCAACTGTTCTTTCTCATGACCATATGCTCCTGCCATACCGCAACAACCTACAGCAAGTGGCGTGAGCACAAGCCCCATCGCAGAAAAAATAGTTTGCCATTGCTTTTCTGCTTCCACTTGCAGGGTTTTTTCCGTGCAATGACTTAAAAGATAATAATTTTTTGATTGTTTAATTCGGGGCAGTTGCGTGATCTGTTTTTGCAAAAACTCTTGCGGCAATAACACCTCAAATTCTAGCGATTCATTGCCCAGCAATTTTTGATATTCATCCCGGTAAGTGAGCGTCATACTGGGGTCCAGTCCAATTAAAGGTGCGCCTAATTGAGCAATTTCCCTTAAATAACCAATATTTTTTTTTGCAATTTTCGAAAAAGAATTTAAAAAACCTTTAACTTGTAGCGGTTTCCCACTGGGAAAAAAAGGTGCAATATAAACAGTCAATCCCAGTGACGTAAAAAAATGATAGCTGGCGATCAACACTTTTTTGTCATAGAAAGAGGTTAAGGCATCTTGGATTAAAATAATTGAGTTGGGTGGTAAGGCTTGGGGGGCATACTGCGCTTTGCCTACCCTACGTTTTTTCTGTGGTAGGGGTAGGGTGGGCAAAGCGCAGCGTGCCCACCTTGTTGTATCAATCCGCGGCAGATCAACCAATTGAAAACAGTGCTTAACTAAAAAACGCGACAACGAATTTTGGGTTATCACATTGGATATAAAAGAAAACCGCGACTGCCATTGACTAATTTTTTCAGTATGCCCAATCAAATAATCCCGTAATTTTCGCGGGTAACGACTATAATAGTGCGCTAAAAATTTTCCTCTTAGATCGGGAATATCTACATTTAGCGGACATTGACTCGTGCAAGCTTTGCAGCCCAAACAGCTGGATAGTGCATTATATACTTCATGCGAAAAATCGGAGGATTTTTTAAAATAATTTAAAATTTTGACAGGAAAATTGAAGCGGGGCTGGCTAGTTAAAGAATAATTTTTTTGCGTTAATTGTCGCAGCCACTCACGCAAAACTGTCGCGCGTCCTTTGGGCGATTGCACTCGATCTTGCGTTGCTTTATAAGAAGGACACATGACGTCTTGGGTGGCGAAATTAAAACAAGCACCGTTACCATTACAGGAAACCGCTCCCGAAAAAATGGCGTTTTTTTCCACCGAAATGGTTTTATCAAATTGCCCGCGGAGTGAGTTACTTATATCGACTAACGTTCCATCATAATCTAAAGGAACGGCAATTTTACCCGGATTTAATTGATTGTAGGGGTCAAATAAAGTTTTAATTTGGCGCACTACTTGATAGAGAGTCTCGCCAAAAAATGCAGGACCATATTCACTACGAAAACCTTTGCCATGTTCGCCCCACATGACGCCGTTATATTTTTTGACTAATGCAACCACTTCATCTGACAATTCACGCATTAGCTTTTCATCTTGCGACAAACGCATATCTAATGCGGGTCGGACATGAATACAGCCTGCATCGATATGTCCATACATGCCATAAATAAGTTGATGCTTGTCTAACAAATTTTTAAATTCAGCGATATAATCCGCTAATTTTTCCGGCGGCACGGCGGTATCTTCAATAAAGGGAATGGGACGACGCGTTCCATCCAAACGTTTGCTGATCAAGCCAACGGATTTTTTACGTAATTCCCACAGTAATTTAATTTCTTCCGCATTTTTTGCAACATAAAAACCTAATGCATAAGGGCTATTGGTTACATTTAAACAAAGCTCTGCAATTTGACGATCGATTTCAGAGAGATCATTGCCGACAAATTCAACTAAATTAATAGAGCGCGCATCTTGAATAAATTCTTTAATATAAAAATAAATGCTATCTTGCTCAGCCAACGCAATTAATTTTTCATCAATGGTTTCGATGACCAGCGGATGGATGTTGCCACCTATTTCCCGTGCGTTGAGTGCGTCTAAAAAATTTTCATATTTAATGACAACGAGTTTTTTGAACGCTGGTAGAGGAGAGAGTTTGAGCTTGCATTCACTTATGATGCCTAGCGTACCTTCGGAGCCGCATAGTAAATAATTTAAGTTTAATTTTTCTTGATACGCTTTTGCTAAATTATATCCACTCAATGTGCGCGGTGCGTTGAAAAACTTTTCTTTGATCAAGTCATTATGTTCAGTTAACCAGGTTGTAAGTTGCTGTTCTTTAGGCCCCGATGAATCGGAGGTTTGAATAACATCGCCATTCACCAAAACACACGTTAAATCCACCACATGATCACTCGTGCGACCGAGTACTTTAGAGCCATTGCCACATGCATCCGTATTAATCATGCCACCCAGAGTGGCGCGATTGCTAGGGGAAATTTCGGGGGCAAAGTGTACCCCCCAAGGTTTTAAGGCAAGATTAAGTTGATCTAACACAACGCCAGGTTGCACGCGTACCCAATTTTTTTCTACATTAATTTCAAGAACTTCACGCATGTATTTTGAGCAATCAATAATAATCCCAGCAGATAATGATTGCCCGTTCGTGCTAGTGCCTCCACCGCGCGGTGCGAATTGAATATCACGAAATTCAGGTTGTTGGCTGAGTTTTAATAAGATACAAATGTCTTGCGTGTGACGCGGGAAAATAACGGCTTGCGGGATAACTTGGTAAATACTGTTGTCGGTTGCGACAGTGAGGCGGTTTGCATAATCTGTGCTGATTTCACCAGAAAAGAGCGTCTTATTAAGTGCTTGCAGATAATTCTGATAATTTTTTTTAAGCGTTTCGTTAGGTGTTATTCTTGGAAGCATATCATTATCCAGAAAAAATAATTTGTCATCCCACGTCATCTCCACGTCATCCCCGAATGCTTCCGTCGGGGATCTCCTTATTAGCATATCATTACCCACAAGTTTTTTAACAACAAAGAAACGTAGGGTGGATTAGG
>CAZTDR010000018.1:0-40319 GCA_964612855.1 uncultured Coxiellaceae bacterium | reverse complement strand
TTACACATATCGCAAATGGCTGAATAAGTCATTCCCGTAGTAACATTGGACTTTCCGTTAGGTTTCTGCGTAGGCTGAAAACAATTTGGACAATTTATCTTTGGTTCGTGATTATTCATCTATGTCAACCCTCTTTATAATTTTATCGAAAATCTTTATATGTTTGCTCATCTCTGCATCTGAAACAATCACAATAAAGCCATACTTCACTATCAACATCATCAAAAAGTTTGTAACAGTCATGACAGAACGGCCTGCGTTCAATGTCTATTTTGCAGCCACTGTTTCGCACAGTTTTTAAACAACCATTAGCTTTCGATAGCTCACAGTGACAATTTGAACATTCATTTTCATTTAAACTCATTTTTATCCTCGCCATTAAATTATTTTTACCTACCCGCTACCTATCTATTGCCGAACATACCAACGCTTGACGTTGACCCCTTAGATTCAACAAAATCAACATATTTTATGCCATCAAGCCGTACAAAGTTTCCGCTTTCTATTTCCGCCAACTTTTCAGCCCTGTATCTGTCTAAAAATTTAGCAATAAAGTCTTTGCGCCAGAAAATCAGATTTTCCTCTGTCGAAGTCTTAAAGATTTTAAAAACACCCCCCATGGATTCAATTACCGCCTTTGTCATCTCCATCAATCCATCAGGAATTTCTCGCTTTATGCAGTCTTTCCACTGATAATTGTAGGAATTGTAGCTTTCGACATCGTACCAATCACGCGAAAGCTCCCATTGTTTTTGCGCTAAAAGCTCAATATCTGCCATGTTTCCGATGTAGATTTTCTCGATTCGGCCGATTATCGCTCCAACCTGCGGCATCTTCCCCTTGTCATACTTCGATTCATCGCTTTTGAGATAATCGTACACAGCAGCTTGGATTAACTTTTCGGGATATTTATCAAGCATCAACACCCACATTTTAACAAGCTCTGGCTCTATTTCTTTGCTTAGTTGATTATTTGTGCTAATAAAAATCATCAGCTGAATTATCAACTTTTTGCTTACTTTCTTCATCTTCCATCTCCTCGACTATTTTTAACATGTTCCGTGCATTTCTTTGTGCAAGTGTCAATTCTTGCTCTTTCACAATTTCCGGCTTTTCAAAAAAGCCACCCTCCCCGTTTGCCTCTAGCAAATAACCATCAAACTTAGAATCACGAAAAAGGGTTGCTGGATTTAGGTTTCCGCTAAAACTTGGCAAATGCAGCCATTGCTTTGACTTAAACAAAATAACTTTTTTCATGTCGTCCACAGAGACTCCTTGCCGAACCCTTTTCACAATATGCTCATAGTGACTTTCGATAAGCCCAAAATTCTTCTTTGTAGTGCTGACCAAGAAAGAAACAACCTCGGCGCCAATCTCAAGTTCTTTTTGTGAAAATTTAGATTTCTTGTTTTTTGAAGAAGAGGCAGCCGCAGGCTGTATATTGTTTTCTTCTTTCTTATTTCTTATTTCTTCTTTCTTATTTCTTATTTCTTGCTTCGAAGGGGCTTCGAAGGGGCTTCGAAGGGGCTTCGAAGAGTCATCTGCTTTTCGCTCATTTTCCAGCCAAAATGTCTCTTTGTACATGTGATAGAAATCGCTCAAAAACCGCAGCATTGGTAGCTCGCCGTAGTTTTTCCTTGCCCCCTTCGCCTTGTTATCCTCCTTCTTTAGTTTACCCCCAACCTGCTCAAGTGCCATCGTTTTAACCCACACATACTCATAATCATAATCGTACGAAATTAGACCCCATTCCTCGAGCTCAATTATCCACTTCGAAGCCCCTTCGAAGGGGCTTAGAAGCCCCTTGGCAGCCACTTCAATGGGTAAATAAAATACACCGATCATATTTGATAGTGGGCATGTTCTTAAGTAGAGCATGAGCGCTATATGATTAATACTTCCGCCGTAACTAGCGATAAGCCTTTTTTCTTCTAGCCAAAAATTTGTTTTTATCTGTGCGAAATCTCTCACCAAGAAAGCTCCTTTTCAATGAATTTAACATATTAAAATATTTAATTGAGATTGTCAACAATTAATTTGATTTGCAACAAATTTTATAAATATGGTTGACATGGCGATTGTTTGGCATATATAATAAAATCCTAACAAATTGGAGATAACATGGAAAACGTGGAAGAAAACATAAAACCAAAAAGAAAATATAAAAAACGAAAGCAAAAAATTAGAAAAAAGAAATATGTAAACTCCCCTGAGTCGCTCAATGAGCTGGAGAAATTCATAAGATTTTGCGGCTCTATACGAAAAGCAGCCATAAAGATGGATATAGCACCACAGAATATTTATCTATGGAGATTGAATTACATCCTTATACCAGACTCCCGAGCTGAATTTATGGCACAAATTTCTGGCGTTGACAAGCAATTGCTAATGAAAAGAAATTTTTCAAAGGAATATAAGGAAAGCAATCTATTTTCAAGCCTCAGAGAACTTATAGCGCGAGATCACATGTTGACAAAAGTTAATATTAGCGAAATGAGTTCTGATGAAATTTACGACACTTGCTTAAGCCAAGAATTGCTAGGTTATATCAACGATATAAATATCATTGATTCCGAAGAAAAAATACAAAGAGCCGCTAAGATGTTGTCTGCTATTTTTGCTAGCAAACCATCGAAATGGGTAAAAGATATAAGATATTTAAAATCATTAAAATAGTTGTTGACAACTAGATAATACGTGATATAATTATCTCGTTAAGTGGTTAAAACAAGGAGACTGAAATGGATAATAGACTTATTTTAAACAATGGCAATTATCTGCTCAACGAGAAAAAGCCGATTACAAGCTATCTGGGTATTAATGATATCGGCGCAATCATGGGGCTGTCGAAGTATCGAACAGCGGTGAGTGTATTTAATGAAAAAGCCCGGGGTATAAAACAGGACTTTGACATAGCTCAAAAAATAGCCTCATCTGCTAAAACACCGTTAATTGACTGGTATTGTGAAAAAATGGAAGCTGAGGGTTACCGGGATGTTTTGGTTGAAAATTCCGCCACACCCTTCTTGTCAGCTAAAGTAGATTTTCTCTCTAAAGACCAAAAGTTTGCCTGCATCACGAAAGTGACAACAATGGATAATCGGTCTCTTTATAGTAGTGTTGAGCTTGATTCATTTATGCCAACTTCATTAAAGGTTAAGGCAAATTACATTATGATACTCACTGGTGTTGAGCATGTGGACGTTATCGTTATGTTCTCAGCAACATCCAGGGTGATTCTTCGATGTACGCGCGATGACGAAATTTCCTCAAAGATTGCTGTTACTGCGGTTGAGTTTTGGGAAGGCAACGTAAAGCCAGATATAATGCCGGAAATAACCACCCTACAAGACTTTAAAGTTGCTTATCCAAGGGTTAATGGCTCTGAAATTGAGGCCAATAGCGAGATATTGGATACCATTGAGCGGTTAAAAGAAATTCAAGCTGAGCGCAAAGGAATTGAAGCTACTGTGCGAGACTTTAAAAAGTATGAGGAAGAGTTTGAGCTTAAAATTAGGAAGTTTTCAGGGGATAATGGGGTAATTACTTATGACAATGAAAAATTGATAAGGATAAGCACGATAAATAGACCTGGATACACAGTGAAGCCGGTAACTTACACTACATTAAGGATTTTATAATATGTCAAACTTAGTTAAGTTAGAAGAAATGAAAGAAATGGCGGCATGCCTTTCTCAGTCTGGCCTATTTGGTATTAAAAACCCAAATCAGATGCTAGCTCTGATGATTATTTCCCAGGCTGAGGGGAGGCATCCCGCGATTGCAGCCAGAGATTATCATATCATCAATAATATTGCGTCGCTTAGGGCGGATGTTATCCTTGCCAGATTTCAAGAGTCTGGCGGCAAAATAGAATGGCATGCATTGACGCACGAGCTTGCAGATGCGACATTTAGTCACCCTTCCGGTAGCACGGTTAGATTAAGCTGGACAATTTCAGATGCTGAAAGGGCTGGATTAACAAAAAAAGATAGCGGCTGGCAAAAATACCCAAGAGCAATGTTGAGATCTAGATTGGTCTCTGAAACAGTAAGGACAACATTTCCCAAGGTGCTTTGTGGCTTATATACGCCAGAAGAAGTTGAAAGCTTTACCGCGAATGAGCGCGACATAACGCCAACTGAACCAGTAAAAGAAGTGCCGAAAATTGAAAAACAGAAAGCCACGGAAGAAACGTTATTTAAGTTAGCTGAAATAATTGAGCTATTAAGTGTAAGCGAAGATACCATAAAAAAATGGCTAGAATCTGAGGGTGTAGAAACAATAGATTTAATTAGTGAAGAATTCGCAAATAAGATAATATCTGCCGCGAATGAAAAAATGAAATTGAAAGCGTTAGAAATTAGAAACCAACTGGAGAGTGAAGATGCCAAGACCAATGACTGATGAAGAAATACAGCAATTGATTGATAGTCAAAAATTTGACGTTACCAAGCCAACGGAATTTATATTAGAGTATGCGGTAGATGCTGCAAGCCAGAAAACTGGGCAACCTATGATAGAAATTAGTATAGAGCTACCCGCTCTAGGTGAATCTTTCAAACTTAGGGATTGGTTGCTAACAGAAAGCAATAACGGCTATGCAATACTTAAAGTCAAGCGATTCATGCAGTCTATTGGGCTGGAAGAAGCCTACACAGCTGGTGACATTAATGTTGCTAGGATTATGAGTAAAAATAGACGCGGCCTTGTGTTTCTTCAGAATAAAAAATACCTCAACAAAGATGGTATTGAAAAAGAAGGTAAAGAGGTTCGTGAATATATAAAAAGTGAAAGGCAGGAAAAGTTGGGTGTGCCTGACCAACCTGAATTTAAAGACGACATTGACATTCCATTTTAAATAAGGAAATTAAATGAAAAACGAAAATTGGGGTTCTGGCGAGTGGGATAACGAACCAGACAAATTAAATTGGGTTGATGAATATAGTGGATATGAGTGCGAAATTATAAGAACACCAAAGATGGGGCATCTTTGCGGGTATGTTGTAATCCCAGAATCACACCACCTGCATGGTGTAAGTTATGACGATATTGAAGGAGTATCAGTTCATGGCGGGTTGACATTTTCAGATTTTCGAGAAAATGAAAAATACGAGGTTGGGTTTGATTGCGCCCACTCCGGCGATATAGTGCCGTACACAAATAAAATATATCCAAATTATGACGATGTATATAGAAATATAGAATACGTTAAAGATGAGACAACCAGACTGGCAAAACAACTATTCGATATGCGCTATATGGATTTTTTCCAAGCCATGGAGAAGATGAAACAGGGTTATGTTGTTAAATCAATTCCAAATGCTGAATATATGAAGCACAGAAAATTTAAATTTGAGAATGGTGAGTTTTCTTGTGTTTATTATGAGGGTGGCAAATGGAATGATGCTGACCGCGCAGTGGCTTTTGAAAATTTTAATCTGACAGGAAAATGGGAGATTGTTAAATGAAAATTGTTATAAAAACCCAAGAAGCAGATGAATATGGTGAAGGTGGGAGTGAGGAAATGAAAGTAACGCACGATGATGGAAATAACTATTCTATCTATCAGCGAGAATTTTCAGATTCACCAGAAGATGCATTTTTTAGAAGAGATCTTGTGCCGCCATCTAGCTATCTATCGGTAATAGAGGCCGCATATAATGCAGGTAAAAATGGCAATGTATTAGACATATCATTTGAAGAGGTTTAAATGAAGAAACAACTCTATTCACCCTTCGATATCATAATACAAGTTACGTTCGTCGTGCTGTTTTTTACAGCTGGCGCATGTGTCATAACTGAAATTTACAATGCAAACTCCTGTTATCAATCTGCAAAGATAATGGGTGTAGATTTTAAGTATCAGCCATTCACGGGGTGCTTTGTTAAAGAACAGGGAGGTTACTATCCCATGATGGCTATTAAGTATAATGATGTGATTAACTATAATTTGATTGATGAGGTAAACGGGCAAGATGAATAAAGAGCTTTTAATTACAACAATTCCATGCATTTTACTCGGCATCGTTCTCTTTGCGTCATTTTCTGTTTCTTTTTTTCCAAAAAGAAAAAATGACCATATAGTAGCTGAAAAGAAATGCAAATCTCACATAGTTTCCTGCGTTGCCGTTGGTCAATATGTTGCAGCTCCCGTTTATAGCAATGAATGTGATTAATTTTAAAAAGGAGAAAGCATTATGGGTTTCGAAATTTACAGGCCAATAATTCACAGAGAGCTAAAGTCAGAAAAAGATGCATTGGTTATTTTGCATAAAGATGGTAGCGTCTCTATACCGCATAGAGTATCTACTGAGATGAATATAAGTTTTGAAAAATATTTCATGATTTATATTGACAGGGATAATTCATGTATCGGTATTAAGTTTTTAAAGGATATCGTTGGCGAAAAAGATTCATCAATAAGAAAATCTGCGTTTAATGGTAGTCAGGTTAAAATACAGATACGGAACGCACTTAAGACAATCGGGGTTAGCAAGATTAACGTAAAAGAAAGCATTAGGCCCATTTTAATTGATGGCCTTATTGTCATGAATCTTAAGCATTTATCAGAGCAGGAGAAGTTTCAAGATGAGTGATGAATATAATTTGACTTGGGAGCAGGCGGATATCTGTATGCAGCGTGGCGCAATTGTTAAAACAAATTACTGCACAAGACTTAGATTCAATAATGGAAAATATGAGTTTTTATTTTATGGCACGTGGCTTCACGCATCTAATCGCATGAATAACGATGTAAAATACAAAATAGATTCAATCCCTGAGTGTGAAAAAAGCTACAAAGAATCATCATTTAAGATATTTGGCATTGAGGGGAAGTCTTATACTTGCCTTAAATGTATGTGTACTTCTGGCAAAAAAGATAACGTTATGAAAAACTGCATTGATAATTTCATGAAAAAACTATGTCCATTTAAAATTGAGGAACCTAAAATGACTGAAGAGTTAATGAGTTTTGATGAGGCTGTGGCTTGGCTGCTTAAAAATGGGGGCAACGTATTTTTTATTGAGGACAACCAAAAGTTAGGTAATTTTGCGTATGCCTTTGGAAGTGATATTCCGCATTTCCGTGTTAATGGTAGTTCGGTAGATATAAATAAAATTAGGGATAAAAAATTCTCAAAAACCCCAATAAAAATAGAACCAGTTAAAAATGGGTTGGGGCTTGAAGAAAATCAAGAAATTTCTGTTTCATGTAAAAAATTTGAAATAGAAAAAGCTTTAAAGATTTACATCGAGCTGCTTAAGCATCCGCTTGTTGCAAGAGCTGTGCACGGAGAACGGCAGCATGTTATAACCTGCCTTGGCGGTGAGGTAATTCAAGGGCTAATAACTGAAGATTACCACGGGAGCACTTCTAAGGCAGACCATTTATCGCCGGTTTTTAATTCAACAGAAGACGCAAGGAAAGCCATATCAGACATAGGGAAGGACAGTCTCCTGTTTATGTTTAAAACGCTTAAGGGGTTGTAGATGAGAGCGTTTTGTGAATGTGATAAAAAAAACGTTCCTGGTGTTTTATATGCTTGGTGTGGTAGGTGTTCGAAATTGCCAATTAAACCGCTAAAAATAGAACAAATTAACACCATTAAAGCGGTTGATTGCGGTGAAAATAACGACAGCGTCAACCACCCAAAGCATTATACATCTCACCCTAGTGGCGTAGAATGCATAACGATAACGCGACACCACAACTTTGCCATTGGTAATGCTATAAAGTATCTCTTTAGGGCTGGCCTAAAACATCCAAGCCCTGTTGAAGATTTGAAGAAAGCAATTTGGTATATTGAGGATGAAATTAAGAGGATTGAAAAATGATAACATTTGCGTGCGGATGTGAATATTTTACTGGAGTAAATAACAGTTTGGTTGTTGAATTTTCAACCGTAGATGAGGAATGTGGTGAGTGTATTTTGAGGAAAGAGCTAATGGCTAGTAATGCGGTAAATAATGATTTGGATGGAGGGGTTAAATGAGCATTTTTAAATTGTATTTGTTGTTTTCGGTTATCCCAAGTTTTAGTGGATTTTTTACATTTATCGCGATAATTCAGGCAATAGCTTTTATTGGTTTCTTTTTAATTGGTGGTGAAATTTTTAAAGATTTTATCGTTGAACGTAAAAAACAAACGGGGATATTCATAGCGGTTTTTGTCATAAGCGCAATGCTGTCAAGCCTTCTTCCCGATCAAACTACAATGGTTAAAATGTACGTCGCAAACTACGTAACCACAAATAACCAAATCAAGCAGCTACCCAAGGTTGTAATTGAGTATTTGAAGAAAGAAACAAAGGAAGGTGAATAATGAAATTAAATGAACTCCATGAATTTGAATCAATCAACCAAAAGCTTAAGGAGGCGATGGAGGTTATCATAGATGAATTTATCAATGATTATGGTGAGAATAAAAAATCAATGAAAATTGTTAATATTCCTACTGGGGTTTGGGTTGAAAACTTTGATTACATCATATCAAAATGTATATTTCATAACCTTGGAATAGAGGTTAATGGCTTCTGCGGTGGTGGGTATGATGAAAAATATCACAAAATTATAATTAGCGCATTAAATAGCGATTTAATTAAACCAGCCAAAATAATTGATGTTAAGAATCTATCAGATAAAGATGCTGCGGATTGCGATGACGCAATTGAGTATTATAAATCATATATAAATCCGTTAAGGTTGCTATAATTTTTTATAAAAATAAGGTGAAAAAATGACGATAATATTAAAAACCCCACTCAATATGAGCGTAAATGTTGACAGCTTTGAAATTGTTGAAATGCAAAAAATAAACATAAGGATAGCTGTAAAGAAACAAGGAACCCACGAGGGGTGGTTTGCGGTTATAGCAGAATTCGGCGGCAAGGAATTTGCGCTCCCATGTACACCAGATGCGTTTAAGCCTGAAAATATAGAGCTATTGGTAAAGCAGGCAATTTCAAATGCTAGTAAAGAGATAACCAAATCAATTGATTTTGGCAAGCTTGTAAATGATATTGAGGTACACAAAAAGACTCACTTGAAAATTGTTAAATAAAAAAGTAGGTAACATTGATTAAGTAGGTAATTTGAGATATTATTACCTCTAATAACCAGGCTTATGCATTATAAGACGTTTTCGTGGCCTTGTTATTACAGATTTATTTGATAGCGTAGCTCAGGTAGTAGAGCCCCATCGGAGGTGGTGGGCAAGCGTAGGTGCAAGTCCTGCCGCTATCGCCAGCTTGATAACGTAGCTTAATCGGTAAAGCCCTGTGACTTTGTTAGGGTGATGCGGGTTCGAATCCTGTCGTTATCATTAATTTATTGCAGGAAAGTGTACCGGTTGCACGATGGTCTCATAAGCCATAAGTTACAGGGTTCGATTCCCTGTCCTGCATCCAGTTTCAGGGTGGTGTACGTTGCATGCTAGTGACCCACCGCTGGCGGAGAGGGTTAAATTCCCTACCCTGAATTTTTTAACAAGAGGTAATGATAATGAATTTTTCACAAGCATTGGTTTTAATTAAACAGGGTTATTCTGTGAAACGCAAGGAATGGGGTGATTCGGTAGATAGCTCTATTTTTTTAGAAGAAATAGCCGGTGCCCCAGCTATAGTTAGGAAAGCTATAGACCCTAAAGAGGCACCCTCCCTAACCGCCTTGTCTATGTCAGACGTGTTTGCGGAAGATTGGGTTCAATCATAATCAATTAAGCCATTCCTGCTAGAATTAGATGAATCGGGTTGCCCGAATTAGTACACCGCGGGCGTAAATGTCTCAAGGAACGTTTTGAGTTGATCACAAATACGTTGGCCTAACAATCCTGCACAAAATTACAGTGAGTCATGACCATGAAACTGTAAACGTGAATCTAATCGTGTTGGCGGACACGATAATTAACCGCCATCCACATTTAAATTTGGAGTTTTTAATGTTATTCAAAAGGCCAGTTGAAAAAAGTTTAGAAAAAACGATTCCAATAGCTACCATTAGCTACCATAAAAATAACATTATCAGAAGATGGGGAGAGTATTCACTCATTATTAAAATATGATGACAATATAGATAAGACTATGGAAAGGTTCGCGGATATAAAAAGAGGCATGTCGCTCGCGATTACCCAAGAGCTTTCTGAGCTTATAGGTGAGATAGATTAAAACAACTGGAATAAAGGCATGATTGAATATATCCTTGAAGGAATTACTTGGAAACGTATATTATTTCCAGTTTTTATTTTTGTATTTATCGGATTTATTGCCGGATTCATTGCTGCGTTGCTATTATAATGCTTAGTCTAACCCACGTCTGCATATAAACGAATTAACACGGCATATATTGCATCGAATATGTGCGTAAAATTTACAGTTACGTAAAAACCGCAAAAGTCTATCACAATCCGAACAAAGCCATCCGGAATTTTGCCCCAATATCATGACAGGAACAACTCTTTTTCTTTCGCTCTACGATTAACAAGCCCCTGAACCTTAACGCCATCGTCATAAACCCATCTATCAAATTGATTCGCAGCAGCTTCAAATTCCAGCAGATTGATTAGCTTTATCATGGTGGACTTTCTAAATGCGCTTATACCAATATTGTAAGTAAGGCTGATTAATGCGCTGAATTGATTCTCGCTAAGCTCTGTATAGACGCTAGCCATGATTCCATCCGCCAAGCAGTTACAGAATGTAACCAGCTCGTTTTTAGCGTCAACCGCGGTAATTGAGTCGCCCATCTTGACCCTTTCGCCATTGCTGTAGATTGTGGTTCCGTAGCCTACAGTAGGAATCCCACCCCCGTCAAGGTAAGCGTTTAATCTACAGCCTTCAAAGCTAGAAACAAGGTCAATCGCTAATTGAGGCGCGACTATTTCAGTCATTTATCTGTTATTCCTTTGCTTTTTTCATATGTTCCAAGACCACTAAGCCCCAGTAATGAGATTATATCCACCAACCTGCTGGAGTCCGTGGGCGGCAATATAGGAAAGCCATGGGCGCCTAAGAACTGAGAAAAGACAAGGTAAAATATAAGGTCATAGAATAAACCTATCATGCATATCCAGCCAGCCACATGCAGCCATTCACTTTTAAATTTATTCATTGTTACACGCCCCGCTACCCTGATTCTTTTTCTCTTCAATTAAAATTTGTGCAAATAACTGCACGTCTTTTTCAAGTTTGCCATTCTGCGTTGAGATTCGTCTGACATCTTTTTCGAGATTCGACATTCGGAAATTGATACTTGCCACCGCAAAAGTTCCGCTCACAATCAAGCCTGCAATTGCCAAGAGCTGCATAACCGTAGTGAGACTAAACTCAATTGTGAGCTTTTTTGGTGGCATCGTTCCAATTTTTTAACCGTTTTCAGCTTGGGCCTCAAGCCACTTAATGCCGTATTTTTCATCAATTTCAGGCAATAAATGCTTAAATTGGTCTGTAAATTGGCCAAATATACCTGCATTTGTATCAAACTTAATTAAATTGCCGCCATTGTTCTTTTTAGAAAATTCCAGCTCTGCTAAAAAAAGTTCACCGTTGTGAAAGCCATCATTAGCGCCCATAACTTCATGCAATTTATCAGCTGCTATTTCTGTGATGTCGTGAATCGAAGTTGCCATTAAATACGTTAATTTCATCTTAAGTCCTATATGTTGTTTGCGCCTTTCATGGTCGCAGTTGATGTTGTTGCATTGCCGCCAACGGCGCTTGATTGAGAGCGTAATTGTACAGTAAAAGAGCTTGCTGCTGCAAATGTTACGTTGATGGCCGTTGTATCAAATGCCGATGTGCCACTCACGTCGCTTTTTATTGTTCCTGTGCAGCGCAAGCCTGTACTTGAGAATCGCATGACATTAAAATCACAAGACCAAGAACCGGATGGTGCATCCACTATATGACGCTGACACACCAGAACATTGTTGACATAGATACGTATATCAACGTTTTGAGTGAGTGCATTTACCCATGTGCCAGAAAACATACCCCACATATTGTCATCATTTGCATTTAATGTGCTTGCCGGTACTGTCAGAGTTGATAAGGTGTTCTCGCCCGTTCCACTGGATGTAGTTGATGCTGAGCTATTCAGTAACTCATAATTTAACTTAGCTGCCATGGTGGCGCCAAAAATTCGCAGCGAATAGATGGTTGAGAAAAGACCACCCGTAAACAGGAAGTCAAAACTGTAAGGAACAGCTGTTGGCGCAGCAGTGCCACCAGTTACGTTTGCGAGTAATCGAGAGCTGGCAATCTGTTCTATTTTGGCAAGCGTGACATTATTATCCAATATCTTTACTGTGGTAACGGCATTTGCAGCAATCTCAGTTGAGGTAACCGCGTCCGTTGCTATTTCAGCTGTACCAACTGCATCTGCGGCGATTGACGGGTTTGGGTAGGTTCCAGCAAGAGATCCACCAGCCGCGCCCGTTGGCGCCCTTGCGTCGCTTAGCCTGCTGTCATCTGCCTGGATGGCGGTAAATGCAGAAACACCCCCATTTGGCGCAAAAACAACAATACCAGCAACCGATGTGCTAGCACCAATAACGCCAAGCACGCCACCAGAAATTAAAAGGGGTGATGTAATCGAAATATTATCTACCGGCCCTGGTGTATTTGAAGGATTGCCCAGTAGGTTGTAGCCTGGGATATCTGGGAAATCGCCAGGACTTAAAACAACTTTACTGAAAACGCCAGCCGATGCGGAAAAATAATAATTGCCATCATCGCTATCATGCACGACAAATGGAAATGGCGCGGTCATTGCCAGCCTGTCCGCTGTGGTTACTGAATTAAACATAATTGCAGCATCGGTATCATTTTGCAGGGGGTAGACGGAATCAACGCCTAAATCACCCTCAACTTTCGAGTTACCAACAGTATTAATTGTCATCTATTTAACCTTTTTCAAATTCGGATTTTTCTTTTTAGCTGTCTTACTTGCATTTCGCGTGCTTGCAGCTAAGATTGCCGCCGCAGCTTCTTTAGAAGCGCCCTCTTTTTTAGCAATCGAATTTTGTGCATTTTTAAATCCCATGCCTTTTTTACTTTTCATGATAACCCCTACGGCGCTTTAATTGCGTTGATTTTTGATTGATTACACGTTGCGCTTGCGCCACCTACAGATGCTTGCGCTCTCAATTCAATATTGAAAGTTGATGCAAAATTAGTGATTATATTTTGATTTAAAAGCGTAGCCGATACAGAGCCACCATTTACGCCCGTCGCTGCCTTTGCTGCGGCGCGAAGTGCATTTGAGTTACGAATTGCATCAAATCCAATTTGATAAAAGCCAGGAATGGCGCCTGTTGCCGTAATCTCTACTGCCAGATTGTTGTTTATGTAAAGCCTAATATCAACATCACCAGCGGCCGTACTAAACGTTCCCGCATAAACGCCGCTCAGGGAAAAATTATCAGCAGCAACCGTGTTTGCTGGAACTGTAAAGCTATGCAACACCACTTCCGTGGTGAGACCACCGGTTGATACCTGTGTACTGTTTGCATCAATCTCAAACACGGCAGCTGCGGGCGCTGTGCCAAACAGGCTGATATCGGCAGTTTCCAATAGCTGTACGAATGTGCCAGATAAGGGTGAATAAAACATGCGCCCTATTTCATTATCATAAACAACAAATGGTTGAAATGGCGATAGGGTCATTGCCAGGCGTTGTGCTGTCGTATTATTGTTAATTGACGTTAAAGGTATCGTGTCATTACTCAAGGGTAAGTTTGTTTCTGTTTTAAATGAACCGGCAACGAACGAGTCACCATTAGTTTGTACTACCATGCTATTTCCTAGTAAAGTTGATTCGAAACATTTTCGGTTGCTGTGGCTGGTGGGTCGACAACGACAACAGTCGTTCTTGTTTGACAACCAATAACTGTAGATGCATTTCCGCCACTCACTGTGATAGTTGAGGTTCCTGCGCCGTCATTGGTTTTTCCTGTCGTGCCGCCAATAAATAAAGTGTTATCTTGAGAGGTTTCAATACTTCCTTCAAAGTGACAGGCGGTAAATTTCCATAGGCCATATGCCGGAACATCAGTAAAAGTACTAGCAAATGTCGTGTTAACAAGGGAGAATATCCCAGATGTTGGCGCACCTGATGTGTTAATTGACCTTATATAGGAATCAACAACTTTGATTGCGGCGTTTGAATCTGAATTAAGAGAGCTGATAGTAAGTTTTGCGTCGTTGGCATTTGTCAGCACGGGATAAACTGAATCTGTTTCACTTCCGCGCATCTCGATATTGAAAGAACCAAGCACATTTGAGAGGCTGCCGCCTTGGGTGACGATTCTTAAGTCGGTAGCAGTGCCAACGTTCAGTATGGAATCTGCTGCAATATTTTTCTCAAATTGACAAATAACAGCACCATCGAAGAAATTATCACCGATGACTAGATTGCGTATTGAGCCAGTGCCGAACATATCAAATGCGCTATCTGAGCCACTCAGCGGGCTGCCGGTAATCTTGAGGCCATCGATGTTGCAATTTGTGAATAAGGAATAACCTACTGAATTTGGCGGTAAGACAATTTCCATACCACTGATTGAACCGGATGTTGGCACACCAGGGAGGGTTGCGAAGAAAGAGCATGCCAATGCACTTGCATCTGAGTTGTTAATTACCCTTAAGGCGCCTTTGAAGCTATAATCAATACTTGCTGGTTGGATACTTGCAAAGTCCATTAATCCCGCGGCTACCAGCGCAGGAACGGCGAAAGTTAACGCATAAAATTCACCTTCAAAAGCTATTTTTATATTGGCATCGTTTGTGTTCGTGTACTTGAATACACCGTAATCAATTGTCACGCCTGCATTACATCTTGTGATTAATGGGGGTGTCGTAGAATCGAAGGCAATGTTACCATCTTCAGTGATATCATTTGCCACAAATAAACGTACCGGCATACCAGAGCCTTTTAATGCTTGCCATGCCTGATATTGGGATTGGTATTGATATTGAGCGCCGGTGCCAACTACTGTAAATCCACCTAAAGATGCAATATAAGAAGTTACAAATTCACCTATTTGGTCTGGTGTAAAGTTAACATTGCTGGGGGTGCTTCCAACGCCCCGAAGCCCCGTCATTCGCATTGTGGAGCTAACGATTGAGCCAACTAAGGTTGGGAATGCGCTTATCTTTTTGTTTGCCATTTTATGTCCTAGGGTGCTATTTCTTGAATTAAATCACTGCCATCCTCATCTAAAATAAGGTCAACATCTTCTGCTAATATATAAAAATCTTCATCAACAAAGGGCTGCTTTTCCTGTGTCGCTTGAAAATACAACGTGTTAGTAATGGGGTTATTTACTGGGCTTATAATAATCGCCATTTTCTATCCTTTTGCATAAACGAGAATCTGTACATACGTGCTCGAAACATCGGGCGTAATGACGCTAAGAACGGTTCCTTTTGGATAAACGCGAACATTCGGGTTTAGCTCTGCGGTTACTGAGCCTGCTGTACCGGAAAATACTGCTGCTGTTGTTTGCGAGTCAACGAATACGTTTGAGCCTGGTGTATATGAAAAGAACACCTCATATAACGCGGAATCGCTGGGGAGCGTTGTTAAGTCCTGCGCCACATTCTGGGTGAGAAAAACACCGGCTTTTACATCCGTTTCCTGTAATCCGTAGGTCACAACGCCGGTTACGTCTCTATCAACTGCGAGCAAAGTTGTCATAATGATTCCTAATATTTAATGATGAAGTTAACGGAAAAGTTAAAGGGGGTGGTTTCAGGTGCGCCGTAACGGCCTGTATACGTTGGCACCGGTTCTATTAATGGCAAAGATGAAAACTCAAGGAAGCTATCCCCCCTCACGTAGGCATCATCGCCTTCAGGGGATGGGGTTGGGTTAAATGTTGTGACAGAAGGCGGTTCATTATAGGCATGAACGTGATCTAACACCTGTGACCATTGGTACGTCATAATATTGGTAATTGCGGGCTGGCTTGGGATATTGAAGCGAAGAGATGCCGACAAATCACCTGGAATGTTATTAGCACCCACGTCTTGGCCACGCAAAATAGCGCCCTTTAGGTTGGGTACGGCATATTGCAGCTTGTTAATGGCTGTCACCGTCAAGGTTGCAACTTCAGCGTCAGTTTCAACGCCTGTTAATTCAACCGGAATTAATGTACCCGAAACGACGGGCGCGGCTCCTATACCACCCACCTTGTACCATACAACATAATCATCACCATTCGCATGGAAAGTAAAATAAGAGCCCGCAGAAACGCTGGCGCCAGGCACGGTAACAATTAAGCTTCCTTGATATCCAGAGACTGCCTCCCTAATCATTTGTGCGGCCGTTGCAGTGCTATAGGTTGATAAGAGCGGTACTAATATTCCCGTACCGCCAGGCGCGGGGTCTGAGCCTATGCCGTCAATGGTAAACCATACGTAAAAGTTAGCAGGCACTGTATTGCTGAAAGTAAAATAGGTTCCAACGCCAGGCAGCGCGTTAATTGTGATGTAAAAAAAGTTATTTGTGCTTGGATTAGATGGCTGCGCAACCCCGTCGACTTCATTATAGGAAATGACAAATCCCGAGGTTCCAGCGGTTGCAGCCGTAGTTGACCCCTTGGCAATATCATAAACAAAAACCTGATTGCCCAGTTGCGTAACAAAGGCATTTTGTTGATAAGAAACGCTACCGGTATAAAGCGTTGAAAATGTAAAGCTCGTTGGTGATGTGCCATCTGCGGTAGCAGTTTGCGCGCCAGCGGCATTAGTGACTAAACGAATAAAATTCGTATGACTTGATGGAATAAATCCCATAGCATAATCAATACCGGTTCCGGTTCGCGGTACTAAATTAACATCATCCCATAGAACATCACCCAAGCGATAATAGGGTACACCCAGGGGGGAATAGCCATTATAAGGATATGCATTACCGTCACATATCATCAAGCTATCAGTGTCGCATAATGAGCCGGTAAAGTTTTTAATGTCAGTGGTTGATTTGATTTGCCCTACCTCTGAGTGCTGCCATACCATGCCTTTTGGGGTTAATATTGGTTGTAGGTAGAGGTCGCTACCATCCGGATTTGGGGGTGTTACCCAGCCTGCAATGGAGCGCGCCAAGATATCGGCCGTTGTTTGTAGTGGGAATGCGGTAATAGCAAGATTGCCAGGCGCTTGCACAAAGTCAGTAACTTGGATAGCGGCCGATGACTCAGGGCCACGTAATGCCACGCGAACAAAGTCGTCGTTATTGGTTCCAATGGTGCCACCATCGTAAGGGAATCCATTTATTAAAACGGTAATGTAAGTTTCCGTTGGCGATATAATTACCGAACCTATGCTTGTGTCCGTTGTGGGCGAAGGCGAGCCACCCGTACCGTAGTAGCGAATCATGCGCACATCAAACGTGTAAGTATTGGCGTCTAGGCTCTTGCCGCCAAAGAAAAAGGTATAAGGTTGCGTGCCAGGGGGTGAGCCGGTTGTAAACTTATTGACGTCAGGCCACTCGATGCCAATATCGCGTACCTGGTCGCTGGGGTCAAATGAAGTGCACCTATAATTAAATGCATAACGAGGGTAATCATTTAAGCTTGGAATGGCGCCATTGATTAATTCAAAGCTATTATTGAATGTCGATGCGCCGCCCGTGGTGCGCGAGAATGTCCAGCCCCCTTGGGCGATATATTGCGTATCTACGCCAGCCAAGCTAATGACAGGTGGTTGTGAGGTACCCACAATATCCGTATGCGTCCAGAATTGGCCATTAGGGATTAAGTTGCGATAGCCCGCATCGCTGATTGGGTCACCCCCATTATTGACATTGGGTGGCCATGCCTCACGTGTGAATTGTGGAACCAGGAAGGGCGTTTTGCTGGTTACAGTGACATAGTAAAGCTCAACCGTTCCATTGCTGTCATCTGGCGTTCCCTCATAAGGGAAATAGTAAGGGATAATGTCATTGCCGTTATACTCAAATGTGCCCACGCTGGATAAAATCATAGGATTTGGCAACACAGAGAAACTATAGCTCGGTGGTGAGCCTGTTATCATGTAAACGGGCTTTTTAATGGTGCGGTTAACATCACTATAAAAAGTGACTTCACCAGCATCCAACGGAAAGCCCGTGTCTTTATCGACAAAGTATTGTTGTAAATCTGCGCAGGCTATAAAGCGTGGGTCGATGGTCATTAATTATTCCCCTGTAATGCATTGGCGATGCCTTGGGCTAGCGTGTTTGCGCTTTTTATTTTTTTAGGCGTGTAAATACGATTGCGGTTTTTTAGCATTTCGTTGACTAGGCTTTGTCGGATTTTTTCGGAGGTTAAGGCTTTCGTTACCCCTTTTCCCGCCACAGCTGGTAGTGCTATTCCGGCGGCAGCGCCTAATAAAGCACCAGGAACGCCGCCCATGGCGAAACCTTTGCCAGCCGCTGAAAGGGAGGCGGCTAGAGGCGCCCATTGAGAGGTTCTCGCCCCAGTCTGGACATTGGATAGCGCCCTTAATGGCTCTGGGTTAATGTTAATGGCATGCACAACATCATCTATGGCGTTTTCATTCGACTTGTTTGAAAACAAAACCTCTTTTTGACTTGGCCCTAATTTTTCATGTAAACTTCTAAGCATACCTAGGTCAACATCACCATTTGCTTTATTGATGGCAGGAGAATAATATGCATGCGCTACAAGGCCTTTTTGACTTTGTCCTAATTTACTCATTAACTTATCTAATTGTTTGGGTCTGTCTTGAGATTGATTACGCTTTAAGAATTGACTTAAAATAGTATCCGTATCGCCTTTTCCGTATTTGATAAATTTATCTATGTCTTTATCCATATATGGTGCATATTCATTTGCATAAAATTTACGGTAATTATCACGTAAGTTTTTTATATTTTCATCAGGTGAGCCGTCAAGAGCTTCTTGAACATCTTCTTTTTTTGCATCAATTAAATCATTGTAAATTCCGCCAGAGTAGGAATCGCCGGCATTAAAATATTTATTTGCTTGAGACCCAAGCGCTGTGTTTCCGCCGCTAATATCCGCAGATTTTAATTTTTGATCACCATACTTTCCCGATGCATGTGCTTGCAGGTCATCCATAACCTCTTTCGGAACATAGCTTTGCAGCTCGGGGTCTTCTTGAATTTCTTTTAATTTATTTTGCGCGTAAGCCATTTGATTTTTACGCCCAACTACAAGCCCAGAGTCATCTGCCGCTTTGTTTAATTGAGTTTCAAGGTCGCTTTTTTGGTTCAAAACTTCTTTCTTGTTTTGCCTCAAAGCATCTTGAATAGCTTGCATGGCATCTGTAGGCTTATTTCCACCGGATAATTGATTCAATGTGGTGCTTGCTTTATCTTTTAGCTGACCCACTGTTTTAAGCATGGCATTCGTTGCGCCCGTAAAAGGGAATGAGGGTGCCATTGTTTCGAGGGATGATTTTAATATTTTATTACCAATGACATCCCCCAGCCCCGTTCCTGTTGAGGCTGCTGCTTGAACATTTGCCGTAAGCTGTTCCGGTGTGAGCGCGCCTCTTAACATTTTTGATGGTCTTAAATAATCGGCACCTTTTAAGGCTGCTGGGGTCAGCGCTCCTACAATGCCATTTATTAGGCTATTGCGACCTATATTGTCACTATCTGAATTTGCCGCTCCACTTAATGCACCTGCGCCCCCTTCTGCGATCATTTTCCCCAGTAAAGAGACCGGCTTTGCAAATTTTGTTACTACGCCGCCAGGAGCTAAATACTCACCTATGCCACGAGAAAGACTAGCCTGAACACCATTTTTACCCGATCCAATGGGTGCGGCTATATTTGAAACGTCTGGCGCACCCAGATTGGAGCCAAATACTTTATTTACTAAGCTTGTCTCACCTTTATTAACAAGTCCACCTAGATTTATTGCGCCCTGCACGGCACCTTGCGCCAAATCTCTTACATCATTAATAGGATGGGGAATCCAATCATTTTGTTGTTTTGCTTTTAAGTCACCGTAATATTTATTAAGTGCACCGAGCCTAACTAACTTGTCGGCACTTAAACCAAGGCCATTAGTGGCAGCTTCCTTTTCCATTTGGGCTTGGGCATTTTTATCACCATAATAAGTATTTAATGCGTCTAGTTGAACTTTCTGTTCGGGTGTTAAATTTAAATCATCCATTAAAAATTACCTCCCGCAACATCTGCTAAATGCTGACTTGGTAAGTTTGGATAAAGTTTTGCTAGCGCAGCTACTTTATTTGCAATCTCTTTTTTATCTTGCGGCTTGCTGACTTGTGGGGTTGGCTGTGAATTTTTGTTATTTTGATTCGTGCTATCATAACCCTGCAATGTCTGATCTGCATTAATTCCTACATCTTTTCGTGCATTAAATGCCGCATCTAAGCCCTCTTGGATGGTGTCCATCGTGGCTTTTCTGCCTGCCGCGCTCATTTTTGGATACCAGGCATCGATTAACTGGTTACTGCGCCCCATCAGCTCTTGCGTTGCCTTTTCGCCCGCCTCGCCACCCACTTGTTTGTTTCTAATTTGGGCAAGCTCATATTGTAGTGCCTGCGCACCGGCAAATTGACCTAATTTAACTTGGTCATCGGGATTTGAGCTAAAAGACGCCATGATTTGTTTTGGCGATTTTCCAAATAAGGTATCAGCATATGGAGTTGTATATTTTTCAATCACGCTAGTTAATGCTGGAATCTCAGCTGCTGCTTGGTCAGCTCTTACGGTTTGCGTAATTAAGCCAGCGGTTGTTGGGTCTTTAGAGTAAACGCCCATAGCATTTGAAGTGGTAAAGCTGGGTTTATTTAATATCGTTCCATCGGCAAGCTGATATTGGCCTTTTGCGATCGCATTTACCGCATCCCTCACCTTATCTGGATCACCGTTAAGATTTGGATTATCTTTAGATACCTGGGCATACAAATTATTTAAATGCTGCATGTTTACATTTCTTTGTGCGCCAGGGCCACCATTTTGACCATAGTATTTAGCTTGGGCATCCGTTAATGCTTCTTGGGCGGCAGCTTGTGGGCCAGCGTAAGGTAATGTGGCTTGCGCGGCTTGATTTTGTAAATTTGTACCAGCAACATTTGCGCCCGCCTGTTGCACTTGCAGCGGCATCATGGCTTTGGCAAGTTGATTTGCCAAATCGCCAGAGGTTAATTTTTGCTGATTCATCTGTGGCAAATATTGATTCTGTATCTTTTGCGCGATGGTCTGCGCCAGCGTGTTTTGTGTGCTTGCATTGGCTTGGGCAATCAAGGCGCGTTTCTCTGGCGCGTACCACTCATTGGATAGATTTCTGGCTTGCAAATCAGCAGCCGCTTGTGGGCCAGCGTAGGGTAACGTGGCCGCGCTTCGTTGATTCATTAAATCTTGACCCTGCGTACGCGACTGCATTGCCTGGTTTTGCAAGTGCTGCGCAATAATCCGCGACATCATGCTAATGCCAGGATTGGCTTGACTTGGGCTTAATATTTTAAAATTACCGTTTCCGATATTCATTACATTAATCCTAACCACGCGAGGGATGATGCGCCGGCATCTGCATCCAAATTATTACTAGAGCTTGGTTGTGCATTCATGCCACCTTTTCCGCGAGGGTGTAATAATGAGCTTGTAAGGCCAATTGCACCCCCAAGCATGCCCATATTATGTTGATTTTGATTAACCTGACTTGCGTAGTCTAAGTTTGCTTGCTGCATAAGAGATTGCGCGATGGTTTCTGCCATATTGCTTGATGCGTCATATCCCATGTGGTTAATATCCTCTGCGCCACTAAACCCGGTGTTATACATACCTTGCGCACCACCCAGACCCATTTTTAATATGTCCATCGTATGATTTAACCAATCATTGTAATCCTGATTTGCCAGACCCTCTGTCGTGCTGGCCATGTAGTCCTGCTCTTGGGGCGTGCCAACGTAACCACCTGATGCGGCTGCATTGGATACGGCATCCTGGCCTTGTTGCAACTCATATTGATAGCCAGGTGATTCTTGGTAACCAGCCCCAATCGTGTTTAAATATCCACCTGGGTTACTTATCATAGAGCCATAGGCACCTTGCAATTGACTGCCACCACCTAAAAGCGATGCAATCTGATTGCCCAGCGCAGACATAGACTGGCTGCCCGCATTGATATACGGTTGATAATATTGGCCAGCTTGACTCGGTATCTGGCTTAAATCCTTGCTTGCCTGGTCACCAGGGTTTGTATAAAGTGCCATTTACCTACTCACAGGTTGGGGATGGCGTGGAAAACACCATCAGCCAGCTTAATGTACAATTGCCCATTGGGTGCATCGCTTGTACCGCCATTAATTGCATCCGTATTAAAAACTAAAGAGCCTTTTATTATCTTGTTACTTTGCTCAAGCGTGGTCATTTGGCTATTTGTCACCGGTGGCGGAAGAAAAACCTCACCCAAACATTGCTGCATCTGCTGCACCAGCTGGGTAAAGTAAGTAAAAACTTCTGCACGTACATTACCATCCGTGTCGGTGAGCTTTTTTAAATTAAAAAATGGTACAAACATTATTTACTTATTCCTATAACACCATCTGTAAAAATAAAGCGCCCGTTTAAACCATGGAATCGAAACTGAAGCGTCATATCGTTAGCTTCACCTAATCTATCCCACCGCAAAATGCTCCTGCGATTACCCTGCGTGTTCATGGGCTTTCTAACAAAGTTGCCATAATTAACACCCCCGTCACGCGAGATTGCTAAATCTACATGCGGAATGTTGTCAGTATCTTCAATCTGGTAATCAAAATTACCTTGCTGAATTGTCATGCCAGCATAGCCACCAATAAATCGTGACTGGTCAGGCTTTGAAATATTGTCAATGATTCGAATAAGCGGAATTTCGCCAACTTTATTTCCATAATCATAATTAAACAATGATTCGTTTAATTCATACAGATTACCATCATTTAAACTTACAAAATAGTAGGTATTGTTAAAAAAAGTTATGCGTTTAACAATAAATACGTTCATATTTTCGTCACAAAGGGTAAAAAACTGCTTTGTGTTAAAATCGTACAGGTAACTTAGGTTATCGGTTGGCCACGAAACTACATAACAGAGGTGACCTGCCAGCCTTACCATGAAACCATAACAATTTTGTGGCGCTGTAAGGGATGCTAGTTTAAAATCAATGCCATCCGTCGAAATCTTTTCAGTATTGCCACCCTGTGTAGTCATAATGGCGGGACCTGATTGCTCATTTACCCCAATCCAGCACACCACATCTTCATTTGTCGCAATCGTTGCTGGGTTAATGCAGCCATAATCTAAATTGGTTGACTGGCTACGCTGATAGGGGAATAAAGCCGCCCCAATATCCATCCACAGTTCACCTACGTTCCCACCCATTACCAGTAATAAATTTCCACGTCCTGGAAACCTCACGCAAGCAATGCAGGTAGTTGCTTTTGTAGATATCTCACCCACGTGCTGCGCATCAAATGGCCATGATAAGCCATCACCTACCGCCGATAGTCGGTACTGATTTGTGCGCGTATCTGGCGATACAAATCGCCCATTCTGGAAAGTCAAATACCCCGGCACAAATCCCAGTATCGTAGATGTTAACTCAACAAATCCATTCGTCAGGTAATTAAAAATGTAAATACTTTGACCATCACTAAACGCAATCTGATTGACGTTGTTCTCGTCAATAAAAACATCGCCAGTAAATGTGCTCATGACACCAACAACCGATTTGGTTAAATTGTTGTCATATTGCCAAATATTGTTATCAATAACGGCATACATTTTATTGTTCTTTTGACTCGTAAATATTCCGCGCCCTTCACCCTGATAATTTATAATGCTTCGCGGCGTCCAGCCGCCAAATGGTACAAGCCAGCCATCTGATATAATCATGTTGTACGTCTGTTCAGACGACATCTTTTCATATCGGCCGAATTTCGTAGAACCCACCATCTTAAGCGGTACATCTTGATAGCGCTGACTACCCGGCTTACTCATGGCGGTGTAAAGCCTTGACCTAAATTAATCTGTGCATAATTAACTGATACAGGACTGTTTATCATTTGAACTTTTCGGCTGCTCATATCCGGCGGTGATAAGTCAGATAATGCATCGGTTATCTCTTGCAATTTTTGCGCATAAGGAAAGTCATAACCGCTATCCTGGCACATATACTCAGCCAGCGAGTAGCGCAGGAACTCAATATAGAATGGGTCATAAACCGTGGACATATCGGTATTGACATTCACGCTATCAAACCCAAACTTGCCAACAATTTGCGCCGGATAAGCGGCCGCTGGCTTAAAGTACAGCCTAAGCTTTCCACCTCCTAGCTCGCGATCAAATCGCCATTGAAACGGCAAACTTTGAATATTATTCGCTCTTCCGCTTCCAAAAAACTGTTTTCTGCCCGCTCTATTAGTTGGATATCGCACATCATTAATAAAAAACGTGAAATCTTCAACCATTAGACAGTTGGGGATGGTGTATTCTTCGGTGTCATACGCTAATACAAAGTCATGTATTTTATAATAGGGAACTAAATCAGTATTGACTGATTTAATGGCCAGCAAGGAGTTAAGTAAAAAAAGACCATCATCTAATTGCGTACCCTCAACCGTTTGAAAGCTGCGGCTAACAATGCCTGATAAGTACCAAGATCTCGTGATTAACTGCCTTGCTGTATATGCCATTTACGTTATACCGTATAAAAATAACCATACACGAAAACATTACCAGAGTCAGAGCCATTGCTTACTGTGTAAGATAAGGCTGCGACGCCGCTGTTTAGCAATGCCGTGATAATGGTTTGCTGTCGCATTGCTACCGCCGAGACCTGGCCAGTGATAATAGCTTGCGAGCTGGCCGCATTGTAAGGATAAAGCGTTAACGAGTTACCAGCGGTTGCGGGCGTGATAGAAGCATTCACTACAACCTGCAAGCCAGATTCATTGGGAACAACATTTGACAAACTGATGGTTGTTTTTGCGGTTGCGGTTAATGAGCTACCAACCTGGAATGGAGCAGCGTAAGCAAAGCTACGTGCATTGCCAGCGCCATACCAATAACCTAGCAAGAAATGCGAGGAGCCATCGGTACGGATATAGCCTATCAGGCGATAAATGTTGTAACCCTTTGGCAATACGGGGCCAGTGGAAACCGCGTTTAACGATATGACGGCGGCCGCCTGGTTAAAGCCCAGATAATCACCAATTGCATAAACGCTATAGAGGCTGGAGGCACCTAGCGTGCCAGTATCCAGGCCATTAACACCCGTTTTCGTTGCATCAATTGTCGTAGTAGCATTGGCAGAGATATTTGCATAAACACCCCCAACGTTACCTAAATTGATATCAAATGTATCAGATTGATCGCGCATAATACCCGCGCTGATATCCAGGCTGGTATTGGGGGTTGTGGCGTTATTGCTAATACCTGCGCCAGAAATGCCAGGGTAAAGCAAATTAACTGCTGGCGCGCCTTGTGCTGTGTAAGTCATGATCAAGTCCTTATAGGGTAAATACTAAACGTTGGCAGTTTTCTGGAACCAAGTTTGCACCGTACAATGTATCGTTGATAATGCCGCGTTGGTTTTGACCAAACAAAGTACCGTAGTAAGAACGAAGCGCAGCGCCGCTATCTTCATCCACTTTATTCGCCGTTGGGTAAGGAACCTCATCTGGCAATTGCGGCATCGCTAAGTAGAATGGGTCACCTGACATAATCAAACCGCATTTATGGCTTGGTAGGACAACAATTTGCATACCAGCCTGAATGGGTTGATTGATATTCTGGTTTCGGCCAGCTGCACTAACCAAACCTGTATTACTGTTGGTTCGAATATTCAGTGTTAATGTTCCGGCGGTGCTTGCACTTGGCGCAGTCGCTACCATTTGAACAGGCAATGAAGTTTCTTCGTGACCATTGAACGTCAGTGCGCGCATATTCTCAAAAGGAGCCACAC
This sequence comes from uncultured Coxiellaceae bacterium, assembly GCA_964612855.1. Classification (GTDB taxonomy): domain Bacteria; phylum Pseudomonadota; class Gammaproteobacteria; order DSM-16500; family DSM-16500; genus DATIJJ01. Next base: position 14,368 of record CAZTDR010000018.1, on the reverse strand, counting down.
CATCTTTGAAGTAGAATAAGTCACCTACGTTAATCGCATCTGCGCTCGTAGAGCTGGTAGGTTCGGTTACGGTAATCTGAGTGACATTCTGACCGGTTGGGTCATTTGTGCTTACCACGGTCATAACGCGATTGGATGGGGTTGCATTACGGCCAACACTACCGGAGGTATGCACTGGCAATAAGTTGGACTTATCCCACTCACAACCCTGGAATTCGCCCACCATCCAAGACATGGCATCTTTGTTGCCACGGTCTATAGTGAATTGATTTAAACCAGTATTGATGATAGTTGACAACTTATTAACAGGCAAGAATCCGCGCAAATCATTCTTTGCAAAGCCCAGCTCTTCAAATTGATATAAAGCCTTTGACAAATCAGCATAACTGGTAATATCGGTTACGCCATCACCATAAAAGCGATAAGGGCCATTATTGGGTATATATTGACCAAATGAGGAGCTTTGTGGGTCATTGTAGCGCATCGTGCTATCAATACATTTCGCAATGTGCGCTTCAATTTTGCTACCCAGCTCAACAGCAGCGCCGCGAGAAAATTTAGGCAAGTAGTTTTCAACGTTGAAGATGAATTGCTGTGCAGTAAACTCATAAGAGTAGTTCATCGAGCTAGCGCAAGTCAGTGATTGCACACGCTGTTGCATACTTTGAAATACAGCAACGAGACCGGCTGCGGCAGTTCCGCGTGGCGATAAATCCCACGTAACGGTATCGCCTAGGTTGGCAGTTAATTTGTTAAAGTCTTTGTATTTCTTGTTTGAACGATTAATGAAGCAGAAAGAGTTAAGTAACCAGGCAAGCTGCGACATTTGATATGTCTGTACAGCCTGTAGGATGTTATTTGCTGATGCTGTTGGCATGGAAATGCTCCAAAATTTTTAAATTCTGGGCATGCAGTATGGGATTAGAAGTTAGACTCGATAATCAAGCCTAAGGTCAGATACCGATTTTTTACCGCCGCCCGTGATTGCGTTTGACGGTTTCGTTTGTGACAAGGGCGCGGGGTTTTTAGGCTGTGATTTCGCTTGTTGATTCTGCTTTATTGAATCTGATAACCGGCGAATCTCTTTTTCAGCCATTTTTACCGAACCTGAATTGAGGAGTGATAATACATTAGCAAATTTATATGGATTTTTGGCAATGTCCTTTAAGACATCGGCTGCATTATCCATGCGATTAACAACAAAAGCCAAGTTGGGGAATTTTGTTAATTCCAAGTCTTCCAATGTTGCAGCAAATTCGGGATCGCTCTCAATTGCTGCGTCAATCTTAGCCTGAAATTCAACAGCAAACCTCGACAGCTCTGCTCGTGTTGCCTTTTCATTTGCCTTTAACTCTGACCGCTCATCTATTAAGCGATCTAAATCAGCCTGCGTCATTTCAGACATATTAACTTTCGCATTCGGGTCACGGGCTGTGGCATTTTGCTGCAAAGTTAATTGTCTTTGCTGCTCTAGCCGCTCTTCCATGGCCTTAATTGCGCGCTGCTCTGCTTCTCGTTTTTCCCTGGCAACAATTTTGTTTACCTGGGATTGTGGAACCATTTTTTCAGACTTATCAGATGATTCTGAGCCAGAATCCTGGCCTTCTTCAATCTGCGATTCATCCTGAGTAACGTTGTTAATATTTTCTTCTGCCGCACCGGCATCATTACTTAATTCTGTATTCTCGTTCAATTTATCTGTCATGTTTGAAACCTTATTTAGCTTTACCTAGCCAAGTATTAGCCTGTCTAACGCTCAAGTGCGGCATGTTTAACCTCTATGCAGAGTAATCGCATTTAAAAATGCTTTAATAATTAGATATTAACATGTTTTTTTTAGATTGCAACACATTTTAATAAATATTTTATTCTGAATCAGATTTACTTTGCTGCTCTGCTTCATTTTTGTCATTAACAACGTTATTGTGAATTTCTAAAATATCCTTTAGATGATTATGCTCCTGGTCTGCGGCATCACGCATAGCAGACCCCACGGCAAGACCCATCTCTAGCTTGGTTCTCTTATCTTCGGCTGCAACTTTCACTGCTTCTATTGCTAGTTGATTCTTTGATTCGCCAATTGTTGCGAGCGCCTCAATCCTTCTGGTTCCGCTATCCATGGTTTCGTTTTCAACCTGCTTGGCCTTTATTGCCGTTTCATACCCTTGCGTTTGTATATCAGATTGAACTTTTGCTTGCTCTGTTTGCGCCGTTAACATTCTTGCCTGCGAGTCCTGCTGTTTTGACTGAGCATTCATTAGGTCAGGGTCTGGCTTGGGTGGCTGTTGCTGTTGTTGTTTAAGCCATTTTTCATACTCTTCTGTGACAATATCCACACCATGAAATGACATATTTTTAAGCAGTATAGGGCCACCAACGGGTGATTCGGAGATGAATTGATTAAAGGTAGGTAACGCTTTCATGAGATTAAATAACTGCTCTAGCGCGCGATTTTTCTCTATTTCGAAATTTACGCCCGCTTTAACACGCACGCCAATTGCATTGCTGCCATAGTCAAGACTTATCGAATTGGGGTCACTTGGGTCATTTACGCGAATAAATTCACTCTTGCCCTCTTTCGTTCTAATCGGCATTGTGCGTGGCGTTTTGGTAATTTTAGGTAGCATATCGGCAATGATAATCGCGCACTGATTAAGTGCCAGAACGTTGTTAACAACATATGGCATCGCGGTAGCGTTTGATTGCGTTGCGCCTTCTACGATTGCTTTGCCCGATAAATCGTTATTGTTGACACCTAGCTGCGCGTCATAACTTCCCGTTATATTCTGGAGCATTTGCATTCCAGAGTTAAATGTCTGTGGAACTTCAGGGGGTAGACCAACGCGCTGAACCTCGCGAGGTGGTGGCACGGGCTTATCTGGGTCATTTTGCATGAATGCGTTATAAACAATAACATCTGATTTTTGATAGTCAGTAATCGAATCTTGATAATCTGCCTCTTTCGGTATAGCTTCTTTTGGTATAAAAAGCTTTTGCATAGTCATATTTTCAATGTCATTTGCGATCGTTTGCCCAGACAAGTTAATCAACCGCTGCATACCATAAGCGTGGAACATGTAGGGTTTTGTAAACTGACCAAAATCTGAGCTGTCATGCAAGAAAACACTATTGCCGTCTGCATAAACAAGCGGTAAGTAGCGAGATATTGTATCTTTTTCGTACTCTATCATCTTGTCGCCAGCGAATTTATAACGGTACACTTTCTGTAGCAACGTTTCTCGCTTATCAACGATTTCTGGCACTTGCTCTATTTGTTGCCAGCTAGCAACCATTTCTTCATAATCATCCTCTTTTACGACCTGATTATTTGACAGCCTTAAGATTGTCGTTTTTTCTTTCTTCTTTTTGTAAAATTCGGCCACTATGACTATTTTGTACTTGCCCACGGCATATGTAAATTTAAAGTTTTTACCCATAGCGTAAAACTGCATGCCCGTCGTATCAATATTGGGATATTCCTTTTTAAAGTTTTCTAGCGTCATCGGGAACAGCTCATAACACCATTCGGCATCTGATTTTGTACGCCCTCGGGCCATGTCATCAAACCCAACCAGGGTAGCGTCATATACTTTTGATATTTTAGGAGTTATGTCGAAAGACATATCATTTTCGTAATCCGCAGTAACTTTATACACACTCCAACCGCCAGTTATCTGGTCAAGATAAACTTGCAATTGAGTGTTATTTTCTGATGACTCAAATATTATATGGGATAGCGCACCTTGGACGGCAGCTAGTTGTTGCTCATCAACACTAATGCCACCGCTTGATGATGACGCATAAATGCTGGGCTCTTGCTTGCTAAACTCACCCCCAAGTCTATCAACCATGGGGTTTAACATGTTAAATTCTATGTTAGGGCGACCAAGTGCATTTAAAACGCTGGTATCGTCATTTGTAAGCGCTGTTTTAAAAACTATGCGCTGAAAGTTTCGAAAACGGGTTATGTTTTCTGAATTGGCGGCTTCGTTACGTCTAATGCATTCAAGCATTTCCTCAAGCTCTTCTTTGTAACCTTCCTGCGCAGAGTCGCTGATTAATACGGTATCAGTAAAATCATTTTTCTTTTTCTTCTTGCTCGAATCTCTGGGGGTGATATTTTTGTAACTCTGCTCGTCCATTATAAATCCTTAGATAAAATAACCTTGATTTTTTGCATTTCTCAGTACGCGTGATTTGCGGGTGATTAACTTTGCAACATCCTCATCACCTTTTTTAGGTGCATCAAAATAGGATACTGGTAGCGCATACGTTAGTAGCATTGCATCTGCCGTGTCACTAGACCGAATTCCGCGCTTCTTCTGCTCTAATTTACTTTCAATTTTTAGACGGCCTTTTGAGTCTACGCTATAGCGACAGCCGCAGAGGTCAGCATGCAGCTCATCAGAATCAGGCAGCTGCACAGGTTTATCAAGCAGCCACTCACGACCTAATGCCCACATTTCGGCTCGCTTATTCGCGTATCTGTCATCATTCAATGCACGCTCAGCGGAATTAACGGCAACAACAATGTCGCGATGACCCAACTCATTTAACCTATCCACGACTCCAGCGCCCAGACCACCAACATCCACAAATACCTTTGCTGGATTTTCCGCGACAATCTTGTTATGCAAAATACCTGCAATTTGCATTGTGTCATATTTAACATATGTTTTTAAGTCAGATACTACCCGACCTTGTCGACTGATAATTGCTGTTCTATCATCACCAAATCGCGCTGGGTCGCAACCTATTAGCAATGGACCAACAGCTTCACACTGAGACTTTCTAGCTTCACTGACAATGTCTGATTGAATAAATATATCATTAACATTACTATTAAATGCTTCAGTTGGGCAGCATGGGTACTCTTGCTGAAAGGCCTTGTCACCATCAAATCCGCTTACACTTAATTCGCGTATCTTCATTCGACGCCACGCAATCTGGGCGTCCGATAGCAAGTAAGTTTGCTTTAGATGCTTTTCTTTGTCATCTAAAATAAAATCACTTGGAACATTATAAACATATTCATCTTGCCAGAACCACGGCAAGAACACAGCAATATAGTCTGATTGGCCTGATTCCGCTTGTTGCCACATCTGGTGGAACCAGTTACCTACACCGTTTGCCGTAGATTCCATATACACTTCAGTGCCAGTAGATAAGGGCACTGTCTGCATAACACCCTTTGCATGCTCGTCTGCATGTGCATAAAATGCAGCTTCAGAGGCATGCAAGAACTGTACAGTTTGTGAACGGCCAGTTGATTTATTTCTTGCCGTTCCCAGTTTAAAACTGCTGTCTAATTCGCTAAATACCAATTCAATCTTGTTCGAAGCCTTGGTTTTCGGCTTCATGTATGGCTCCATCAGCTCGTGATACCGTTTTGTCATCTCAAAAAGATTACTAGTTGCCTCTTCTTCATGTGCAAGTATAAAAGTTCTATGCCCATGATTGAAGGCCGCGCTACGATAACCAAGTCCACCAATTAACGTAGATACACCCTGCTGCCTTCCTTTTACTATCATCATACGCACGTAGCCCTTTTCTTCAAGCTGACGTCTACGCATTTCCAATATATACTTCTGCGCACGATTTACAACAAATGGCAACACGTCACCTTTTTTTGTCCTAATCTTTAAGAAGTTTTCTGCATAAAAGTTAAAGTCTTTAATACATTTACTTGTTAGCTCCACCAGCTCTTTAAGAGTTTCGGAATCTTTCATTTTTTATTTTTAATCACAAATCACCCCACCGAATGGGTAAAAGTTATCAATAAATAAATCTCGTTCCTCTTTTTCAGATTCATAACCAGGGTGGGTAATATAAAAACAGTTATCCTTGTCAGAAAAATAAACAACAAAAGCGCCAAATCCGTAAAGAAACACATAAATTTTTCGGCCTGGATTTTCAAGCATATAATTAATAGTGCAATTTGTGCACATTTTATTTTCGCGACTTATGGCACACTTATGTATAGATGTGGCAACTAACTTTTTGGCAAAAACAAATTTGAGTAATTTTTTAATCATTCTACAGTCCCTTGCTTTCAATAATCGCGAGCAATTGATTACACTGCTGATTCAGCAAAGTTTCAAACACGCTATTTTCATGTAGCTGGTCAGAAGTAATTCCGCGCGCAGTATCCTCTTCGCGCGCTAAATCATCCCGCAATCTCAGCAATCTATTAAACTCTACCCTTGAAAGAAGTTTGAACATAAAATTTTCGAGCATATTTTATCCCTTAATCTTCCCGTGCATTTTTTTTATTGCATCTTCAAAAGTTACTATGTTTACGTTTTGTTCTATCTTGTCAGCATAAGCCTTTACTAACTTTGACGCGACAAAGCGTCTATTTTCAGTTCTTAATCGTCTCTGTTGATAATTTTCTGTACAGAAAACCTTCTCACCTTTATCATTTAAAACATAGTCATTTGATGTATCGTCAGCTATTTCAATTATTTCTTCAGCCATTATTTCTGCTTTAAATTTATATGCATCCGCATATTGTTGGCGGAATTCTGGGAACATATAGCGCCAAGAGTAAATAACGGTAGGCTCAGGAAACCAGTCAATTTCGCGATACATTTTACGTAAACCAGATGGGTTTGTTGCAACTTGATGCAATACCTTGGCTGCTAATTCAGCTGTATAAGTTGACTTTCTACCAACCTTTTCTTTTAAATGCGCAGGTTTTCTGGGTGTTGCCATTATTTATTACCAATATTTTTTCGGGTGTAAGTGCGTTTTTCTTTTGCTGGCGCAAATGTAAAAACGGGCGCTGGGGCGGGATTGTTTTCGTTATATACATTAAAAGCGTCATGCGCTCTATCAGCTAAAATTCCAAGTGACCCGCATTTATTGCAAAAACTCCTTTTATTCGCAATTGAATCAAAAATAATCCCTTTTCCGTGACAATTATCGCAATTTTTAAACATTTTAACGCCAAAAAGTTAATATTTATTCAATATAACATAAAATCATTAATGTTGACAACCTAAAAATCTAATGATATTCGCGCTCAATAATCATCGCAATTGCGAAAAATATTATCGCAATTGCGATAATCACATGTTCCAAAATAGAACATATGCAAAATCCGCACATACCACTTATGAGTCATATGTGATTTATGACCTTAGCCGTGACCTTAGCCGTGATTTAATTTTGATTAGAGTCATTAGAGTGATTGAAGTAATTTCGCACCCCAATCAAAAGTTGGCATCATCGAGAGAATCCAGTAACCGCAAGGGTTGGCATCGTGTTGGCATAGTTGGCATCGTACCAGATGATGCCAACCTTTAGTTGTGGCAGTGGCACGATCAGACGGTTAATGCCACTGCCAATGCCAGATTTTATTGTTACAATCCTGTTACAAAATTATCTAAAAATATTTGCATAAAGTGCTTGACGCTAAAAACAAAGTCAACTATAATGTGATTATGTTGTTGAGTAGTTCGGCAGCAAAATATGGAGATTAAGAGATGAAAACATTTGAGTACAACGTAAACAAATCAGAACCAACCACAATCCTAGGTTATTTAGATATAGATGGCTGCTTTATTGAGTCAATCGAGGAAGCCGTCGAAACAGAGTCTTATTTAGTTGCAAAAATAATAGTTAACTCAGGCTTATTAAGCTGCGGCGAATCTTTCGAGGATTACTGTCAGAGAGTAGCAAGGATAGCCGCTAAAAAATTAGGCATGATTTAATTTAAAAAAATACGGAGATTAAAGAAATGAAAACTATTTGTACAAAAGAAATTATAAAGCAAGCAGAGAGCTACATAAGCGCAAACGCAGCTGATAGATTAATAGCAATGGAATCAAAGGATAATATCGTAAAAAAGCTTATAGCATTATATAAGCAATGTGGATATAAAATTGACGGAAAAGGAGATTAAGAAGATGATAGAAGCAAGAGTTTTAGTTACAGACACAAGAAGCCGTCCGCACTTCTTTGAAGTGACGGCAAGCAATAAGGCTGTTCTTGGAAACAAGGTAAGACGCCACATAGGTAAGATGGAAATAACCCTAGATAAGGATGAAACAGCCATGGCATTTTATGAAACAAATACAGGGCAGCCAAGAATGGAAGAAATATCACTATAACGCAGCAACAAATACGGAGATTAAAGAAATGAACAAAACATTACAAAACTGGTTAGCAAGAAAAATGGACAACACGGAATACCGTGCTGCAAGCATGAGTATCATAGAAGAAAAGGCGGTAAATTATTTAATATACGCAAAAGATTTAACAGAAGAAATTATTGGTAACAGAAATTTATATAGTGACCAAATCTTTGAACTTGCAACTAAAAAAGAACAATTTGGAGCCGAGAAAGCAGACGCAGCAATACAATCCGCTTATTTAAGCAGTCAAATAACTTTGTCAATGACAGAAATTAACGAAACCACAACACTAGGAATGATGCGCACAATAGCAATAAAAATTGCCGTTGATTTTATGACAGAAGCTAACAATCTGAGAGAAAGTGGACGCTTGATGTCTCTATCATTTAACGAACTAAGCCGAATTGGAGATAATTTAATCAGAGCTGAGCTTGGCGAAAATACAGACCAGGAATATGAAAAAATCATTAAAATGATGTTTTTAAATATAGCAATAGGACTTATTCACAAAGGAAAAACCGAAAATGTTAGTATTAATGCGTAGAGTAGGCGAAAGATTAATCATCAATGATGATATCACAGTCAAAATCTTAGAGATAAAAGGCAATCAAGCCCGTATCGGCATAAAAGCCCCTAAAGATGTATCCGTACATCGCGAGGAAATTTGGTTAAAAATTAAAGGAGAGCAAGTCAATATAGATATAATGGATGAGCAAGTTAAAGCGGCATTCCCAAAATCCGAGCCTTTCTATTCAACCTAAAGGAGCAATCATGCGAAAAATTATAGATTATTTTATATGCGATAGCGATAACGCAAGCGAGCTTGAAAGAATGGTTTTAGTTAAGATAAACAAAGGTTGGCAGCCGCTTGGTGGCGTTTCTCATGATACCTATGGGTATACACAGGCGGTGGTAAAATACGAAGATTTATCAAACCTGGAGGAACCATTTTGACTGATCTAAAAATAATCAGCAGAAGGGAGGCCGCTAAAAATTCGCTACTAAAATACTACACTGGGAAAGCATGCTTGCGCGGTCACATAGCTGAACGCTACGTCAAAAGCGCAACATGCACAGAGTGTAACAAGCAAAATTGTAAAAAGTATTATGAACAATATTTTAAGGAAATTAAATGAATAAAACAGATAAACAAAAGATTATGAATGATGCGCTTAATGACAAGTTAAAGTCAATGGGAATTCATGGCCGATACGAGCAAGATTTTATTAAGTACATAACAGAGCGTCATGCTAATTTTATGATATTGGCTAAAATAGCCTTTTTATTATTGGGAATTAGCTTTGCAGCAAACATTATTTTAATCACAGATATCAGTAGAGGGGTTTTATAGTGCAAATAAACCTAACAGACCTAATCCTATGCGCCATAAAAGCCAACCAAGCCCAACAGCGAAAAACCTACACAGAATCTCAAAAAGAGTTCCTGCGAGGCCAATCCTACATCCTCTGTGAGCTTTTAAAGATAGAGACGGGCAAAGACTTCGGTAATTGCTTATCTAAGCGGGAAGCTGGCGAGATTTTATTTAAAGAGGATAATTTAAATGACTAAGATAAACAACTTTAGAGACACAATACAAGCACTACTTGACGGTAAAAAAATAAAACGGGAAGACTGGACTGACGGTGAATTTACCCGCGTAGACGAAAAGGGGCAGTTAGTAGATGAGCTGGGAAACAGCGGCTATGTCGCGTTTTACACAGATGGCTGTTACGAAATCTACGAAGAACCCGAAGAAGAGCTAAAAATAGAAAACCTAAAGGTTGGTGACGTTATTTATTCTAATAAAAAATTAGAAAGTCGAGATATTTTAGGAATTTGCGGCAAGGTTGTTCTGTTGTCTGATTATGCTAATCCGTGGGTATACGCAACCGGGGCAACGGTGGCAGAGCTTAATAATCAAGGCTACAAACTAAAACCGGCGAAGGTTGCGCGATAACTAAGCGTCGCCGGTGTATTTTATGTCAAAGAAAATAATTTCTTTAGCAATCTTTAGCCAGATTGATTGAATTGTACCATAAATCTTAAGTAAAGAAATCCCCCAAAACCTTTACTTAGCCAAATCTTAAATAAAGGTTAAACCATTTTCCCAGCATCGGGAAAATGGTAAATTCCTGCAGGGTTGATCACATTGTTAACATGTTGATATAAAACAAATTTATTTTAAAAAATACCGAAAATAAGCCAATTTTCTACAGGTGCGATCACACCTTTTTGTTAACGTCAACAAAAAGGTCAACACCATAGCTTATTGTAATAATCGCTTAACGGCTTAATGGCAATCGTAACAAGTCGACAAAAGCTATCATTATTATCAATATAATCCATGGGCAACGCAAGTGTTCTTTTGAAGTTATGAGCCTTAATCACAACTATGGCCACCTCCATATTTAAGTTGGCAATAAATCTGAACCCAACTACAGTTACACCAAAACTGGTAATAACTGTTCTTTCATAATTACACCCAGTCACATATTCAATCAAAAACCTAACCCCCATATAAATCCCACAAATTATCAAAAAGCACTTTTTCAAAATCTGCGCCGAGCCTTTCTTGCTTAGATAACATTTCACATAACGCCTTGTTCCCATCAATTTTAGGTCTATTTTTATCGTCAATCTGCTGCTTAAATTCATTAATAATCCAAATTATGTAATCAAGCTGCTCTTTAGAGAAAGAAACCTTAAGCCTATCTGATGTAAAAAACTCAACTAATTTTACATAAAAACAATCCGTACAAAAATGATTCATTCGTCACCCCACTCAAGGAAAGCATAAACCCCAACACAATTAAATATTGTAAAAAAAACATCTATTGCAACATGAGTAAATCCGCTGCTGTGAAAACAATCAAAAACAACAACGGCTGCATATGATAAAATCACAAAAAGCGAAACAAACCTTCTCATAAAAACCTCACGCCAATATATCTAAAAACTTATCATTAAAAACCTTGTTAAATTCAGCAGGACAATCAACTTGATTCATTATTTTTCTAAAACCAACTTGCACCAAAATAAGCCGCCTTACGTCAGCCTCAAGTTTATGATTCTTTGAAAATAGCCATTTAGCGTAATTCACGTTCCCCTTAATAAAAACATGGCGCTGTAACCTATAATTCGCAGCCACGGCAAGCTTTATACGATTTGACCTTACCTTATTCCTTACTTTCATCCGCAACCCCCTCATGCTTATCAATTAAATCATTTATCAGCTGTATAGCATGAGTGTAACCCCAAATAACCCCTGCATCATAATCAGATTCGGGGGAATTTAACCCAAGAATATCAGCCCTGTTTCTATAAAGCTCATTCACAATAACCGTTAACTCTTTAATCATTTTCAACCTCATTTATTTTTAAGCTTACCATTTAAAAACAACTTAACCCAAGCCCTGCGCTTAAGCTTTCTTTTCAAAAGCGCAATTTCATCTTTAAGCTTATAAATACCCTCAGCATCGGTGAATATTATCGTAGGCGGAGGTGGTGGCAATATTGGCTTACTTAATGCTAACTGACGCCACGAAACCGCATCATCCGCCGCCTTTTCAAGGTTATCTTTAAGAGAATTATTTTCCATTTCCAGCAGCTGAATCTTAGCCATTTGCTTTAAAATAACAGCGCCCAGTTCGTCTCTATCTTCATTAACCATCATGCACTCCCTTTACAATTAGAACAATAAAACCAAACCGGCGCAGTAGCCTTAATTATACTATAGCTCTGACCGCACCTTAAGCACTTGACGATAATATACTTAGATTCATTTGCCATGGTCTCCCTCCTGATTTTTAAGCTTAAGAATATTGCCGTCAAAATAAAGCCTTTCCCCACATCTCAAGCAATAATGCTCAAGGATGCTTTCTGCATACCAAGCCATATAGTGATTTTTTTCTAAAAATTTAACCTGCATATGTTCCCGATGCCCGAAAACCCAGCACAAAATCTTATCCAGCATAATCAACCCCAAAATGAGCGGAACCATCTCTAGCAAGCCTTTTCCCGCATCTTTCACAGAAATGCTCACATCTTAAGTAGACAAAAATACCCATACAGCGAACCTCCTCTTTGTTCTTTTTTTCATCATTAAAATATATAGATTTCTCATCATGCCCAAAAAACCAACATAAAATTTTACTTATCATCACCAACCCTCCTATTCCATTTCTCAATCGCCAAATCCTCATTAATTGGGTATTTATTTTTAGCCGCAGGACACTCTAAGCTAGATATTGAAGAACAGAGTATTTCGCATACCCACTCCAGTTCCTTACCCCAAGCGTAAGCCCAGGCTCGTTTTCTATTTACTATTTCAGCCCCTTCCCCACAAAACGGGCACGGCTTAAGTTTAATTTTACTCATAACCACCCCCGAGTTTTTCACTAAAAATTCTATGCTCTATAGCCTCACTTTCAGAAATTGACTCTTTAAGCGCAAATTCCCTTGAATCAGTAAGTAGATTTTCAAGCCAGTGAAACACCGTAGCATAAACCCATCTCTGTCCGTCATTCCACCCTATATCATAAGGGTTATTATGACTAGTCGCCGTCTTAGTGAGCAAAATTTCCTTTTGTCGCGAAATCTCAATAAGCATTTTCTTTACTTCAATTCGAATATCCTCAACACTATTTATCTTGCTCACCTTTAACCTCCTCAATCAACCCAAGATGTATCATCTCTGCTTTTATGCCCTCACAAGCTGAAACTATCCCACGTAATTCTTTCACATATCCATCATAAATCCCAAGCGGGTCCTTCTCGTGAACTGTAATTTCACAGCTAGCAGAATGGCGACGCTCATCAATAAAAGCCGCTAAACACCTAATGCTTCTCTGTATTTCGCTACTCATCTTTAACTCTCCTATTCCATAACCTAACAAGATTGTCAAGCCCAATATTAATTCGGGTCTCTATAAAACAGCATTGAATAAATGACTTTGATTCAAATTGAACTGGCGATGTTCCGCAGGGATTAATGCTAACCATGGTCGGAATTTTCCCACAAAATGGGCACTTTTTCGGTGAATCAATGTAATTACTCACCTTTAACCCCCTTCAATTTCTCAATAATATTATTCAGCGAAACCACAAGATATTGCGAAGTGCACAAAGCCCAATCCATTTCCTCACAAAGCCCAGGTACGCCGCAGCCTGTATTTAAGTCAACAATATCGTGCTCAATATCCATAAGAGAATTTTTAATAGCGCGCGCATCCGATTTAATTGCGCGAAACTCTAAAATTAAATTTTCATTCTTCATCTAAAAGCCCCCTAAGTTTTTCAAATTTTTCAGGGTCGTCATATTCGTCAAGTTCATCCGAATCAACAAAAACTTCAACGCGAATAAACCATTTAAAAACTTCATTACATTCGACGCACTTTATATATTCAATCTCCTCTTCGTCAAGAAGAGCCCAATCAGCGGGTAAATTATTTTCAGCATTACAATACGCGCAATTAATTGTGCTCATCTAACAAATCCTTATTTAAGTAAATATTCCCAATAATTTTTAAAGTATCATCTTTGTCAAAATCTATACCAAGATCAAATCCTACACCACCCACAGTCGAGCAACATCCGCAACTTTGAAACTCTCCAAACTTTACTTCTATAATTTTATCTTTATCGTCTTCATCCCACCAAAATTGACGATAAGATAAAATATCCCCCTCATAAATCAACTTACCCTCAGAATCTTTTAGGCCAGTACATTGCATAATAATAACCTCATTGGCAAGAAAAGTCCTCTCAAAAGTCCAAGAGTCACCCGCATTATCCAATATGCTATTTACCAGATAAACACGCAAGCCATTTCCAAAAAAATCCACTCTACACGGGTAGAGCATTTCTTGTCTTTCTAAACAAAAAACCCTAAACTTAAACCTATCGTTCATTTCAACCTCCTATAAAAAATCCAATGACCATAGACCCCGATATTATGCATTGAAATGTAAGATTCATACATAATATCGTCAACATTTTCGAGAAAAGCCAATCTTAAATATTCAGCATCCACCATCATAAACATGTTTAAATTTTCAAATTTTATCGACATGTTTTTAGGATATATCGATGTTGCAAACATGACTATCATCAAAAGCATAACGCGCCCGAGTAAACACAGTAGGAACATTAAAAACAGCCCAGTCATAAGTGTGGTTACACATATCGCAAATGGCTGAATAAGTCATTCCCGTAGTAACATTGGACTTTC
>CAZTDR010000017.1:0-41712 GCA_964612855.1 uncultured Coxiellaceae bacterium | reverse complement strand
TCACATTTGCGAAAATTTTATCTCGATTCCCCACTTTTTAAACCTGCTAAACCAATTGTCAACAGACCCTAATATCTATGATGATTTTGCTAAATTTTCCAGATGTTAATTATATCCAAGGACATTCAATTATGTCATGTTTTCATGATAAAAAAAATGCTGAGTTTTACGCAACCCATAGGCCAAGCTATCCTGATGAGTTATTCAATTATTTAGCTAAACTGGCACCAGATTCAGAATTAGTATTAGATTGTGGTACCGGCAATGGACAAGCTGCTTTACAATTGGCTCGCCATTTTAAAAAAGTAATCGCAATTGATAATAGTGCTGAACAAATAAAAAAAGCACCCAAGGCGAAAAATGTTGAGTATCAAGTCGCTAATGCTGAAACAATAGGGTTACCTGAAAAATCTATTTCTATGATTATTGTTGCCCAAGCGCTGCATTGGTTCGACTTAGATGCTTTTTATGCTTCTGTAAAAGTTTTACTTAAACCAAATGGAGTATTAGCATGTTGGTGTTACTGCGAAACTGCCATCGGTGAAGAAGTTGATCTTATAGTAAAGAAAATTTTTGGATTAATTAGTGATGGGATTGTTCCGATACAGATACGCTATGTACATGAAAAATACAAAACAATATCTTTTCCGTTTCATAAAATTCAACTTCCAAATTTTGAAATGACACAAAATTGGTCGTATAAAGATTTTATTTGCTACGTAAAAACCTGGCCTGGAATTTGGAATTATGAAAAAAATAATGACCTTCAGGCGCTAACAAATCTTTTTCTTCAAATCAGGAAAGCATGGGGAACAAAGCAGCGTATAGTACGGTGGCCAATATATTTATTGGTTGGAGCATGTTGACTATAGAAAAACATCTGCTAACACATTAATCTCTTGTATATATATTACGTGCCAATTTACCGGCGGTGCTTGAAATCAAGATGTATGTTTGGCTAAAGCCGCGCTCTCAAGGATAGGGAATTTTTACACTGAGGCAAAGCGATTTTAATCAGTTGCAAGCTTGATTTATAAATGCCAGGACAATTTGATTCCCGCGGACCTCCAATATTTAACGTGCTAATTTTATTTTCTATAATCCAATTAACAATTAATTCGCAATTGGAATCGATTGATTTTGATAGATCAACAAGTAAGTTTGGTTTATTTTGTTTTTTAGCATCATCAATAGTTAATAAAGTGCCATCTTTAATTTTTACTGGAAGAGGAAGTTTAGGTACGATAATTAACGTAGCATCAGAGTCGGTAATATTTTTTTTTGTTCTTGCATCATAGTTTTCTTTATCAGTTTTAAATTCTCCTGAAATTTCTCTTAGATTTTTATATGTTTCAGGAATTTTTCCATTTTCATCTAGTCTGCCTTTTGGGCACCAGCCGCCGTATTCAAATTCTGATAATATAGCGGCATCTAATGCGGCACGATCAACGCCTGTTTGGCCACCGGTAACAATTTTTCTAAGCATTATATTTACCTCGATATAAATTCAGATATTTAAAAGGCGTAAATTTTTGTGGAAAATCATAAACATCAATGCCTGTTCGTTTTTTAACGTAATTTACGAGTACATTTGCAGGGATAGCAAAAATTAAGCTATAAGTCGCTTTGATTAGGTAGCTAATCATAACAACTTTTAAAACATCATTAAATGGAATCGAATTTATTTCCATCATTAAAATTGCAATGAAGGAGTAGAGTGCTTCAGAAAAAGTTGATGAAAATAAACTTCTTAGCCAAAACTTTCGTCCTTTTAATAAGATTTTCCATCTGGTTAGAATGTATGAATTAACTAAATTAGCCACAATATAAGCAATAAATCCGCTAATATTAATTCGTAACAATGATATGCCAAGAATTTGAGAGTAAGCAGCGGCTTCTTTAAAGTGAGCAGGTGATGGAGCCATCATAACTAATTGGCAAATAATTACAAAAAGTGTTTGTGCCGCAAATCCTGTCAAAATTACACATCGAGTAATTTTATA
Source organism: uncultured Coxiellaceae bacterium (assembly GCA_964612855.1). GTDB lineage: Bacteria > Pseudomonadota > Gammaproteobacteria > DSM-16500 > DSM-16500 > DATIJJ01. The sequence continues at coordinate 39,709 of CAZTDR010000017.1, read as the reverse complement.
GCCATATATTTCGGCAATAATATCATCAAGAATAAACACAAATGGCGATGTCAGTGTGCCCCCGAGTATAAAAAAAGTGTCATGACCGATATATCTATTAGTTAAAATCGCGTTGCAAAGCATGATGCTCATGTAAATCATGCTCATAATAATAAGGAATTTGTAGCCTGCTGAATGATGCAACACTGAGTTAGAAGTGTCTAATCTAAATTTTGTATCAGTGTTTTTCACTGTAGCTGCCTTATTTAACTAAATACAAGTGAGATCGTTTGATGTCTAAATGATTTTCATATTGTTTTTCTAGGTTATTAATTTTTAGCCCAGCGAGCAAGCCAATATAAAAGGATTGTGTAGCATCAAATTCGCTAATTAATTCTTCGGAAAGAGCAATATCTCGCGGATCCATAATAAACTGTTCATTTGTTATGTTATTGATAAAGCAAAGTTCACCATTTCTGTTTTGGTAACAAAGGCTGTAGCAGCCATATCTATTTAATGAATGCTGATTTATTTTTTGATTATTAACTTTGATAGTTTTTAATTTGGATTCATCTTTCTTTACGTGTTTTGCATATTCAATGCCAATAAAGCAAGATTGCACAGGATGAAGTCCTTGTCGTATCTCAGTATCAAAAACAATTTCCGTAATCTTTGCATAAAAAAGAGCGTTGGTGTTGATGCATTGCAGCGTAAATTCTTCATCATTAATTGAATCAACTATTTTATAAAAAATATGATTTGATTTTATGCCATGATGTTTTAATTTTTTCCTACTAAAACACGATAAAATCGCAGTTAATAAACTCATTTTTCTTAACCTAAATTATCCATAATCTTTGCGGTTAAACAGCATTGTTAAAATACTAATCCCTATGATCTTATGGTCTTTTTCAGAAAAAAGCAGCATATTGGAACCTGCCACAACAGGGTGTAATTGCCATTCAGGTGGGTCAATAGTTAATTCACGTAGCGTTAACTCATTGTTCTTTGTAAGTTTTATTAAAACAATATCTCCATCTTTAGGTGTAACTTCGCTATCAAAAATAAAAATTGTTCCTTGCGGAAATCTAGGGAACATTGATGGGCGGCTTTCTAGCGCAAATGCACAAGTGCTGATTTTTTCTTTTTCATTTAAGGATATTGATTGCCAATCTTTCCATGTCGATAAATTAATTTCGCTAAGTGAGCCGATGTTGCCCGCTGTTTCCCAGCTCAATTTTGGAACGAAGATAGGTCTAGTTTTCCCAAGATTATTTGCAGTCAAATTCCCTTTCTCAATTAAGGAGTCAATTGTAACGCCAAAATAGTTAGAAATTAGTTTTAGCGTAGAGATTCTGGGGTCGGTTGTCTCGCCGGATAGCAAGCGTCTGATAGTCATCATTGGGATGCCTAGTATTTGCGCAAGTTGATTGGCGTTTAAACCATTAGACCTAATAAGGGTGTTTAAGTTTTCTGCAATATTTTGATGTTTATCTTGTAGGTCAGAATTTTCTGCAACATTCGTCTCCATGGCTTCATCTCATTTAGTGGTGTATTGAAAAATTCTGGTTATTTATGTAACTCAAAAGTTAACAGTAAATGATAAAAAACTCAAGAAAAGGGGGGTATCTCTAATTTGTGAACAATATAGTTTTAATTAATTAACAAATAAGTTGACTAGTTAACATTATTGTTATATTTATTTTAACAGGATTAGGACTGATCTTCGAGCCATTGCAAAAGGGAGTGAATAAATCTATGGCAGCCACAATTCCATTATTCCAATTGATGGGAATAGACTCATCCCAGCTATCAAAACAAGAATTATTAATTTTGGAAGCAGAGCTTTTTATACGCATTTGCGAGGAGCTTAAGGAAGTTTTCAAAGAACAACATAGGGATTATTTTCGTTTTATGAAATTAACTACAGAAATGGAGAATTCTATGCTTGAGACTAGTTTTGTGCCTTCTATTATTAAAGATATTTTATCTACGCAAGAATATACGCTTCAAGGCATTGCAGAGTATATTGATTTTCACGAAGATGTTGTTGTTGACATAATTGCTGGAAAAAATAGTTGTCCTTCTTCTCTATTCTTGAAGCGCATCATCGAATTGCATCGTTCTGTGAGGCAGGAGCTTTATCAGGCAATTATGAAGAAAATTGCGAGGCAATTTTCTTAGTAGCATATTGCTGCTTTTGAACCACAATTTAACTTTGTAATTTCAATTATCTGAGCTAAAAATTTAGTCATTTATTTCTTTCAGGATCGGCGCAAAAGCGGGATTTAAATATGCGAGATTCAATAGTTATAATGCCGCCATTAATGATTTCTAAGCTTGAAAAAGCAGACGCCCGCCTACTTGACCTGTAGAGTCTTGTTTTTTCTTGTTAACGTAGATTTTTATAAAATTAAGCAAATTTTTGAATAAGCCGATGATTTTTAATAAATTTGAAGTTTACAAAATTATAATTTATAATAATAAGTGTAAACAAAGAGGGTAACGCTATGTTAGGTAAAAGAATTCAGCGAGCACGAAAAGCAATGGGCTTATCCTTGCGTGAACTAGGAGGCCATACTGCGCTAAGCCATGCTGCCATTAAAAAATACGAAGATAACGAAGTGACTCCTTCCTCAGATATTCTTCTGAAGCTCGCAAAAGCATTGCATGTCAAAACTGAATATTTTTTCAGGCCAGAGCGATTTACTTTAGAAAATATCCAATATCGCAAGCATGCTGATATGCCGCAACGACAGTTAGAAGAAATTACTGCAATTATGCTGGATCAAATAGAGCGTCGAGTTGAGCTTGAAAGCTTATTTCCATCCCCCCCTATAGAAGAGTTTTCAGTGGGTGCAAAAAAAATATATGGCTACAATGATATTGAAAAGGTAGCAAATCGAATTCGTGAGCAGTGGAAACTAGGGCTTGAACCATTGCCGGATTTAATTGATATCTTCGAAGAGCATGGTATCAAGGTATTTGAAATTGATAATCAGCAGTATCCTAAATTTGATGGCTTATCTGCTAGTATTAATAATATGCCGCTTATCGTGATTGGTAATCAGTGGCCGGGTGATCGACAACGATTTACTTTGGCGCACGAACTTGGTCACCTTGTATTAAACGGTTTTTTTCATCCCGATTTGGATGAAGAAAAATGCTGCGATCGTTTTGCAGGTGCATTTCTTTTGCCTCAGGAGGCTTTAATTAACCTATTGGGTGAGCATCGTAATGATATTGAGCCTCGTGAGCTGAGTTTACTTAAGCAAGAGTTTGGTATCAGTATGTTGAGCATTCTGCATCGTGCAGAAGACATTGGAATTATTTCGCATAATTTGTATCTTAAATTACGTGCTGAATTTAATGAAAGAGGCTGGTCTAAGCAAGAGCCAGGTGATCAGTATCCAAAAGAAAGAACGCATATTTTTGAGCAAATGATTTTTCATGCCCTTGCCGAGCAATATATCGGCGAATCCAAAGCCGCAGAATTGATGAATATGCCACTTGAATCCTTTAGGTCATTGCGTGCTATGGAGAGCCATGATGTTGCTGGTCGTCAGTGATGCAAGCGTATTAATTGATATGGAATGTGGTGGATTAACAAGTGCAATGTTCAGTATGCCTTGGAGTTTTGCGATACCAGATATCTTATTTTCTGAAGAGTTAGCAGAACGACATGCCCATTTACTTCAATTGGGTTTAATAAGTAAAACAATGAGTGGAGAATTAGTTAGTGAAGCTTATAGTTTGCGCCAACAGTATATAAGGGCAAGCGTTAATGACTTATTAGCATTGACTCTTGCTAAACATGAACGTTGTCAATTATTGACAGGTGATAGAGCGTTGCGGGAAGTTGCTAAAAAATTAAGCGTCGAGGTGCATGGTACGATCTGGTTGATTGAGCAAATGCTTCAAAAGGAAAAAGTCACGATAGAAGTTGCCCGCGTTGCTTTCCATCAAATGAGAGATTCTGGTAGTCGATTGCCATGGAATGAGATTGAAAAAATATTAAATAAAGATGAGGCAAGCCAAGCTTGAGTCATCTTACAGGTTGTCGATGAATGTATCTTTAACTACTCATTACACTGCATCAAATATAATAAAACAAAAAACCTTTGAGATTTAGCTGTAAAGTTTTTAGAAAATAGAAAATCAAGAACATCTATAAATCAGTAAAAATCTTATCTTTTGGCTTTCAATTTTTAACGCTTTTAACCCGCCGCTGGCTCCTGACCATCCACTTACGCTATCGGGACGATGTAAGTGGATGGTCAGGAGCCAGCGGCGGGTGCTTTTGGGTGATAATCCATTGTTTCTTAATTATTTTTATCTAATGTCAGACCGGAAACTGATTCCTTAGGTGAGTCCGGTGATTTTTTGCAGTAACGGCACTTAAATTCTTTTAAAAAAGCACGTGATTTGTTGATAATCAAAAAATCCAGTTCAAGCCACCGCCCAGTGACGTAACACCGTCACAACCCTCAAGAGTACTAGATATTCACGTTACTGCATCGTTACCCGTTACGTTTATATTGGTAACACGTAACGCTTCCGTAACATCAAAACCATGATGTGCTGCAGTTTGTGACGTTGTTACGTTTGTAGTACCAACATACCGATTAAAAGCATCTGCAAATTGTAAGAACAAATAACCTTTCGCTGTCGTTGTACCCAGTCGAATAGTGTTGCTAATAATGCCAAACTCTTTTAGACGACTTGCAATTTGAGAGGGGTAATAGGTTGACCACGGTTGTAAGTCGACCAGGATTTTTCGTCATCTTTGCAAAGAGTAGCAATCAGGTCGGCAGATGAAATTCTGTCCGTGCGTAGTGTTTCAATAATTTCATGAATGTCAGAAAGCAATTCCACGCCGATACTTTTCGGTTGCTCTGAATCATTTGATAATTTCAATGCAGCGGTGCGAGCGAGCTTTAACCATTCTTCACCGGCGGTTTGCGCGATGGCAAATAACGGCTCCCAGTTATCTTGCGCGCGATCGTTTAATTCGTCAGGTAGGGTGGGTTTGGCATCACGAATAGTATCAGAATAATCTTGCGCAAAGCGTGCCAGTTTTTTAGCTAACACGCGGAATAATTCAGGTTCAGCATGACGCAAGCGTTCTGCATTTTCTTCCGGTTTTTTGCGGCGTAATTCTAACGTTATTGATCTATCCATAATCGTATCAGGTAACTTGCCAATTCCCGCTAATGCTTTCGCACCCCAGACAAAAAATTTCTTAGGCGTGTGATCATCGCCAACTACTCTAATGATATAGGCCGACTCCCGAGTATGGCCGCAGTTTATTAGCCCACGTAATTCTTCGTTCTCTCGCATAAAAGTATCAGCTTCATCAATTAATAATGTCGGTTGCCAAGCATCAATTGAGCGAAACAAAGCAGCAGAGCTGATATTGGAAGCAGCAAGAGGTCGATTAACCAGGCGGCTCAATAAAAAAAGCATCTGGCTTTTGCCACATCTTTTTTCAGGCGCTGTAATGACAGCTAATGGCGCAACTTGTATCACATCCATAAACCATGTCATTGCAGCCCATAACGTAGCACCAATAACCGTTTCATCTTGGCAAACAATAAATCGCTTAATGGTATCGGAAATTTGTACTAACAAATTCGCTGGGTTGACAGGTTCATGCCACGGTTCAACTTCGGTGAAAGGTGCATTTGCATTTTGGACGACCGCTTTTTCTGCTTTGATGAGATTATCGAGCGTAGCAGGGCGCACTCCTAATGATTTAGCAGCAGACAATCTCGCGCGATCATATTCAAGAGGGCAAAGAGAGGCAAGTTGCGTGATGATGTTATTATCTGTATGGTTTTCATTAGATGATGCTAAGTGACAAAGCGCCAAAAGATCATCTATTGTCGCAGAAGGATTAGCTTGTAGCCAGTCAATGCAATCACCGCTTATCGGTAAGTTCAAATTCTTAATATTAATACTATCCAGCTTGCAGCTAAGTGGCTTAAGTTGTATCGAAACTTGTTTTACATAATTCTCACCTGGTGCATCATTGTCAGGCCACAAAATGCAGTGTTTACCCGCTAAAGGCTGCCAATCCGCCGTTTCTGCACTTGTTGCTCCACCGCTGGTGATCGCAATAAATTTTGCTTGCACATTTTGTTTAGCAAAAAACTGATTTAAAACATCTGCCGGTTTTTCTCCTTCCACAATGAACACCAGTGCATCACGGTGCATTGCAATGCGTTGCAATCCATAAAGAGGTTTAATAGCTTGTAAGGGCTCACCCAGATTAAATTTTCCTGCTGAATCTTGAAACATTGGGCGAACCCATTTACTGCCATCAGAATGTTTAAGGCGAATTCGCCAATATAAAATATTACCTTTTAAATCCGTGTAAGCATGCAATGCTTCTGGATAAAAACCATTCTCAATTTGTTTTGCTGAAAAATGTCGCGCTGCAATTTGTTCAGGTGTCATCGATTGGTCTCCCATGCGCCAAGCTCTTTGACGGAAACAATAAAAGTTTTCCCTGTCACTTCCATATAAAAAGCCAAAATATCGCCTCCCTTAGCGCCGCACGCGTGGCAACGATAGTGGCCAGTTGATTGATGTAAATTCAAGCTCGGTAATCTTTCATTGCCTTCTTTATGAAACGGGCAGCGCAATTTCAGATAGCCTTTTGCGCTTGGTTTTCCGATATAAAAACCGAGTTGATGTAATACCTTGGTAGGATTCGGCAGTTTTAAGCGATTAAAATGCCCTTGAGATCGCCGAGTATCATAGCGATAATACGTGTGTTGTCTTAAGTTTGTCGTCGCCGATGCGTGTACCAGACGCTCGGGGATTTTGCTTTTAGTATTCATCCGACCTCCTAAGCGTCTTTTCGACTAGCATCAATTCGTGATTGCACCCATTGATCAATTTCAGCTTCCAGCCAGCCCACTGCGCGGTCGCTACCTAAATTAATTGGCGATGGAAATTCACCCGCAGCAATACGCGCATAAATTGTCGAACGAGATAAACCGGTGCGAGATTCCACTTGTTTCCGGCGAAGAATGATAAAAGCGTTTTGGATTTTTTTAGACATTACGTGTTCCTTTAAGGTTGAAAAGGAACATCATAAATACGGAAAATAAGTTTTCGAGGAAACGAAAAAAATTATTTTCTTCCGGAAAATTTTAGCAGAAATTTTCCTCTATGGTACTGATGTATGCTTGTGCATGGAGTTGCACCATGCTATATGGAGATAGAATTTCTTCAACAAGCGGAGTGGTCGTTTTTCGGATGGTTTCTTCGCCTTTGTCGCCATAAGGATAAAGAGCGTTTGCCAAAACACGGTGCGTGATGTGCTTTTTTGCTTCTACCGACCACATCAATAAATCAATATAAGGTAAGACACCGAGTTTCACCCAGTGCTTAAAATCCGATTTTTGATAAGGAGGACGATAGCAACTTTTATATTTTTTTCTGGCGACTGCTAAACAATGCTTGAAATTTTCAATTAAAAAATCATCACTGAAATTGTAATTCACTTGATAAACGCCAAGAGGTGTTTTGGTAGATGCGTATTTGATTTGTACTGGATATACGCCCAGGCTTTGCTCTAATTTTTTTGAATTGTGATCTTGTTGTATGGAGGCACGTAGCGAGTGAGCAGTGCTGTCATCAATCAATAAATGAGGGTTTTTATGAATGATGGGAATAATTATTTTAAGAGTTTCAGCATGAGCAGGTTCAATGAGCACTTCACCGTTGATTTTTTCGGCTTTAATAAAATGTAGCCCTCGAATGACTAATTGTTTGAACCAGCCGAGAGCGTCTAAATTTTTGGTAAATTCATATTTCGCTAAATTAAACCAATTCGGAAGTTCGGATACGTGTTTTATTCTTTTGGTCATGTTTTCGAGGCTTGTGGATTAAAGAGTGACTCAATGTTGCATCATTTTTCTACGCTTAAGCAAGCGCTGTATAAAATTGTTAATAAATATTTATTATAAATAAATTGAAATTATAATTATATTTAATTAGTATTAACTGCATATTAACAGTGATATTGGTTGACGCAATGAAGGCAAACAAAGTGAAAGCAGCTTGGTCAAAGATTGTAATCAAAATTCTAAAAGCTGAATTAGCCAAACGGGGCATCGATTATCCTTCGCTGGTTATCAAACTTAAGGAAATCAATGTGGATATTGCTGTGGAAGATTTGCGAGGCCGAATGTCTCGTGGCACCTTTAGCGCTATCTTATTCGTACAGTGTATGAGGGCTATCGGCGTTAAGAATTTATTGCTGGAAGAGAGTTTTTTTGAGGAGTTGGATAAGATTAGCTGATTTTATGTAATAAAGAAAGCGTGACGCGCGGATACTGGACATATCCACACGCCACTAACCACATCAACCTAGAAAGGAGATTGACATGGCTGTGCACATGGTAAATGAAGTTGCATTTTTAATAAATAAGCAAATCGAGTTACATGAGGAAATACAGGGATATTTGTTAAAAGCGGAGGCTCTTGCCCACGTTGCCCTGAGCGAAGATTTCCTTGACTATAGTAAGCCAATTATCAGCGAATATCTCGCTGCCTTGCGTGATATCATCATCCAATCTAAAGACATTCATGATTATGCCTTAAAAGATTTAATGAAAAATAATAGGGCGCTTGATTTTGAAACTAACTATTGAGCTTACTTCTGTTATTGCGCCCCCTCTTTATGCGGATTGTTTCTCATAAACAAAATGATTAGTCTTACTTAACTAATTTAGGATCGATGATATGTCATCTCAAGAAAGTGTTGTACCACGCGGTGAAATTCTATTCTATCAAACTGAGGATGGGAGCACGCGTATCGATGTCCATCTTCAGGATGAGACAGTGTGGCTAACCCAAGCTCAAATGGCTGAACTTTTTCAAACAACCAAACAAAACATTAACTTACACGTTAAGAATGTGTACGAAGAAGGTGAGTTGGCACAAAAAGGAACAGTCAAGGAATCCTTGACTGTTCAAAAAGAGGGCGGACGTCAGGTTTCGCGTGAAATTGCCTATTACAGTTTGGATGTCATTATTTCGGTCGGGTATCGAGTTAAATCGATTCGTGGTACGCAGTTTCGCATATGGGCGACTCGGCAGTTGAAAGAATATCTCATTAAAGGCTTTGTTCTGGATGATGAGCGTTTAAAGAAAGCGGGTGGCGGTAATTACTTCGATGAGTTGCTAGCGCGCATCCGTGATATTCGTTCGTCAGAGAAAGTATTTTGGCGCAAGGTTCTGGATATTTATGCAACTAGCATAGACTACACCCCTAATACCGAAGCATCACAACAATTTTTTAAAGTGGTGCAAAATAAAATGCACTGGGCAGCACATGGCAAAACGGCTGCGGAAGTTATTGCCTCACGAGTTGATGCTACCAAGCCCAATATTGGCTTAAAATCATGGACTGGTGACAAACCGGTGCGCGCTGACGTAGAGGTGGCAAAAAATTATTTGAATCAAGACGAGCTTGATGTATTAAATCGACTCGTCTCTATGTACCTGGATTTTGCTGAACTCCAAGCAATCAATCGTCGTGCAATGTACATGAAAGACTGGATTGTTAAGTTAGATGATTTTTTACGTCTTAGTGAGCGTGAGATTCTTACTCATGCGGGAACAATTAGTCATAAACAAGCAATAGACAAAGCGCATGCAGAATACGATAGATATCGCTCTTTAACTGTCGATGAGCCTTCATTTGTTGAGCAGCATTTTATTGAGGCTGTGCAGACAGTGAAACACCTAGAGAAAAAAAATAAAAAGAAGACGTGAAATTCTCTTAATTGTAATTAATAGGGATATCATAATTTCGTATGGAAAATGCAAATACGCAAGCCTGACAATATGGCTATTTTAAACGCGGGCATCAAAGCAATTATTATTAATAACGGAAAATATAATGAATGAAGCAATTGAAAATCTAATAGCGGCGCAACAATATGCAATGAAAATTCGTCCCAAAGTCGGCGGGTTTCCCTATCTGGCTGAAGTTTTAAGACTCGCTGGAGTGACACGAAATCTTTGGTATCTGCCCTCATGCCAAAGTATTTATTTTACTAAGCTTGGAGCAGTAGTAAATCAAGGAAATCCCCTTATAGCCAATATGGCCGAAGTTCCAAAATTTAATGAGCAAGCTCTTATTCGAGCATTGAGAACGGATCAAGCTGGTGAAAGCACTTTTCCTGAGTTTCTTAAATCAGCTTGGGAAGCGGGTGTTATTAGTTACGATGTGGACTTTGAGCGGCGAAAAGTTGCTTATTTTGGAGTGTTTGGAGAATCGTATTTTGAAGAATATTCTGCTGTTAAGATCGGAAAATAAATGAAAACCAGCGTCTCAAAAACTATGAAATAAATGCATTTGAATTATTTTAACAAGGTGTTTTACTTGGTCGTTCAAAGAAAGGAGAAAATTAGATACATGACCCAAGTCAATACTTGACCCTTTCGGTTTCATAAATTTACAAATATTTTTGTCCATTATATGCATACAATGTCAGGTATGCTTGAAGCAAAAAAAAGTGGGAAGTAAGTGGAACTATAGGTGATCCAGCTTATTTATTCTTTGTTTTTAAATTTGTTCTGCTTTGTCCTCTCGGCGAGTTTTTGAAGCTCACAATAGTAAGTTTCATTGCGATATTTTTCTCGTCGATGCTCAATTCGAGGCTTAAAAATAATGAAGAAGAACTCCATAGAAGGGCCCATTAGGTTCTGAACATCTTGCTTTGAAATAACTCCCGTATTAGCAAAATAACTGATCGTTTCTAAAAGATCTAAAAGATTTAACAGATAGACATATTCCTTTGAAGTGTTAATATTCTGGCTAATTTCATTGATGCGAATCGCAATGTATGACCGATGCACACTTTCAGTCGCTTCTGGGTATAAGTTATTTGATTCGCGATACAGTCGTTGAATAATTTGTCTCGCCTTAATAATTAGTTCACTTCCATATCGTTCATCAATTTGAAACAAAAAATCTGCGCGCTCAGTTTTCTGTATGGCAGTTAACTGTACCCAAGCTACATACCCTAGGCCGAAAGTTCCAATCACCAGGAAAATAGTTAGAATGATAATAAAAGCATCATGCAAATTGCGCATGCTTACATCATGTTTGGGAATTAAATCAGTGAAGAAGTCCAAAAAAGTTAGCGCTAACATAACAAGGATTAGCAGCATTATAAATAGTGTTGTAGCCCAAAATGCTTTTTTATACGGCATACTCTGGCCTGCAATGTATATACGAATATTATACATCTAATTAGGAATGTAAGTTTCTGAAATATAAGTGCTTGAAAAGAGAAGAGTGCGAGAGTGCGTCAAATACTAAACATGTAACATTGATCTCGTACAAATGGCCATCGTAATTCAGCTTTTATAGTACTTGACACCGTTTCCCCTTTAATCCGCTATGGTCGAAACAATGGTCAGCTTTAAAAAATTATTTTCAAAAAAATCCCAAGTTCTACGCAACTTTTACACGACTGGGATAAAATACGGCCCTACATGTTATGCAATCGTCAGTGGTAAAGGAGATTCAGGGTTATGAAATGTGTCGTTAAAAAGGAAACAGAGGCGAGGGGGCATCATTATCAATCTCAATGTCATTTGAAAAGATTTACCGAGCATGGCACTGTAGATTCCAGGTTAATTGCCATTGATTTTGAAAAGCGAAAAATACTACCGCCCACTATTCCTAAAAATTTTGGTAAAAAAAGAGATTTTAATCGTGTTGAGTTGAAAGGAGTGCCGCCTAATTCTTTGGAGTCAGAAATTGCATCTTTTGAATTTAATGCTGACAATGCTATTCGGAATGTAGAAAAGACAGGAGATTTTTCTGGCGAGGATCGAATATATATTTTAAACTTAATTGCGCATTTCGCTCTGCGTAATCCTTCGCGACGAGAGCATTGGAATAGATTTATAGATCATACATATAAAATAGCTCTTTCAATGGCTGCTTCAAATGTAGGGGGAATATCAAATGGCATCAGAATTACAGAAGATTTTAAAAGAATTGTAGACGAAGGTAGGTTTAAAATTGAGATGCCTCAAAATCGGCATATTGAATTTGAGTTACGTATGCTTGACGATATGATCTTATGGTTGATGAAGCGAAAATGGTTGCTTATTTACGCTCCTGATGATCTGACCTTTGTATCTTGTGATCGTCCTGTTTCATTGATTTGGAAAGACCCGGTAAAGCACAGGCATAGCCCAGGATTTGGTTTGCCTCAAACACAAATTCATTTTGCTTTATCCAAGAACTTTGCATTAATCGGAGATTTTGAGTGTGCGGATGATGCTCTCGTGGCGTCTAAAAAAGATGTTGCTCTTATTAACTCAAATATTTTACTGCATGCTAATCGATGGGGATATACGCCCGTAAAGGATTTTTATTTTCTCAATCCTGCTGGTGAGGTTCTACATGGGATAGACAATTTCTGGAAAGAGTTTAATCCCGCATAGTTCGCCGCTCAAGAAATTACATGAAACAATCTTTTTACATTTGATAAATGATACCAATGTAATAAACGGGACAGTTTTGGTTTTTAACTGTTTTTATCTATTTTAAGATGCCGCATTGAATTATTTTGGAAGAAGATTTTATATGTTTTTAATAGCTGATCAATAATTATGTCAATGCTTTGGCTGTTAATAAGAAGATTCTGAATATCTAATGCTTGACCTGCACCATTTATGCTTGCACAAAAACCGTTGCTCCATTCAACTCGCGGAGAATTTTTTTGGGGTTTTCGATGTTTATTTAAATTTGCCATTCTATTTATTAGAATAAAATTTTCATTTTTTCGCAATCGATTACAAAACTCTTTATCTATGTTAAGTAAAAAGTCATCCTTTTCTATCCATTCACAAAGATGATATAAGCCTACAACAATATCAAATAAATCATCTCGCTCAAGAATATTTCCTCTATTTTTAAGATAACGAGAATAATCGCGTTCTATCTTTTCAAAAATTTCTTTTGGAGAATTAAAAATATTCATAATTGCTCATTTTTTATATAGTAGAATGTTGTAAGTTAGTGCTTGATGCCATCTATTGTAATATTAAAATTTGGTGAGGTTAGTTTTTATCTAATAATTAAATCTTTTTCATTAGGATGAGTTATGAAAAAAGACTTGTTCTAAAATCGTTTACGTAAGCATCCGAAATCGAAGTAGCTATGGAACGTTGTATGCTCATAGAGGGAACAAAAAATTTTTTTAATTCATCAAATTCACTGCTTAAGCTGTTCATCTTTCCTTCGTAATCAAGATAGAAAATTTTTTTAGGAATAAATTTTCCGTCCGTAGTTTTTGGAGCTAAGAGTCGAGTATAAGCGTTTTTCGTTTGTGGAAAACCGAGTGTAGTTAAGTTATCGGTATCAAAGCTAAATCCTATAAAAATAATTATATTAGCTTTTTTAATTTTTTTAAGGGACTCGGAGCAGGGTTGTCTTTCTCCTATAAGTTTTATTCTCGGATGTTTTTTGGAGGACTCTAGAACTCCATAAAGCAGGTGATGAAAATTTAAAATATCATTTTCTAGCGCATCCTTAGAATTTAAATCATAAAAATCATCGGCTATATTGGGTTCACATATGCTGCCATATATGTGGTCAATTTTTGTTTTTTCTAAATATTCTGAGGAAAAATTTAAAAAATAAGATGTTTTTTCTAACCTGCTTTTTAAGTAAAAATCCAAACTTACATCATAATTAAAAGTAGTAATGGATAGCTTATTTTCAAGAATATTTTTGGGATTTTTGCATCCTGCTTTAATGCTATTTAATAAATATCTGTACCAGTTGTCGCGTTTTTCATCAATAGATTTAAAATCGGCGATGAATTTTTTTTTGTCGTGACATTTAATTAGGCAGTAAATTATCATTGCATGACCAGCGATCCTGTATTCTTGATGGTCTCGTAGAAATGCATCTATTGAAATAGGGTCAATTTCTTCTAGCATATTAGCTAAGTCATGGAGTTCTTTAATCGCATTTAATTTGATTCTTGCTAGCTCTGTTGAATAACAAATTTTATAAGTTTGAATTTCGACAATGTTTTCTCCCGTAAATGGAAGGCGACTGTTTACTTCAATTAGTTTTTTTAGACGGGCATTCTTCGCGTGCGATCTTATTTTGTGCAGAAAATTTTGTTGTTCTTCTTCCTCAACAAATACATTGTAATCCGATAAGCTTGGAGATAAATTTACTTTGCTTAGGTTCTTTTTTTCTCTCAAATAAGGGAAAAAAACAGAATCTTTTCTTATTGCTGTTACAATATCTTTAACTAGTTGCCCTCCCAATGGAAATCCATAGGGTTTACTGGCGCCGGCACCCAAAATTAATAAAGTTTCTTTCTCAAACATAACTATCCTTAAAGTTTTATAAGGCCAACTCTGATGCTTTTGCATATTCATTCGGTTTAGCTTCGCAAGATAGCTGGTAATCACTTGGTTAATGTTAGTGCATCCAGATAATCTGCCCAATGCTGCATCATCTTCCTTCTCTCCGGTAAATATTCAGCGTAATTGTAAGCAGCACGAATATTATTCCGCTCAGCATGAGCCAATTGTCGCTCTATGGCATCGCGATTCCAGCCTTGTTCATTCAAGAGAGTAGAGGCCATACTGCGAAATCCATGCCCTGTCATTTCATCTTTTCCATAACCTAATCGTCTGAGTGCGCCAAGTACAGTATTGTTAGACATGGGTCTGCGCAGTGTGCGTATGCTGGGAAAAACGTATTGGGCATGGCCAGTATAGGTATGTAGTTCTTTTAGGATGGCAATGGCCTGCGTAGATAGCGGTACAATATGGGTTGCTTTCATTTTCATTTTTTCTGCGGGAATACGCCATTCGTTCGTTTCAAAATTAAATTCTTCCCATTCAGCATGGCGTAGTTCGCCTGGGCGAACGAAGAAAAGGGGAGCTAATTGCAGGGCGCATTTTGTTACGAAGTAGCCTTCATAGCTTCTTATCGCCCTCAATAGTTCGGTAATTTTTTTAGGATCAACGATGGTCGCATGATGGCGTTTTCTAGTCGGTGGTATTGCGCCCCGTAAATCGTAAGAAATATCGCGCTCGGCTTTCCCTGTGGCAATTCCATAGCGAAATACTTGACCACAAATCTGATGAATTCGATGCGCGGTTTCAATCGCCCCTCTATCTTCAATCCGGCGCAGCACGCTAAGTAATTCAGGCGCTTTAATATCCGCAATAGGTCTACTACCAATCCAAGGAAAAACATCCTTTTCCAAACGGCGCAAAGTTCTATCGCCATGTGTCGCCACCCACTTAGTAGAAAACTTCCCATACCATTCCAAAGCAACCGACTGGAAGCTATTCTCAGTCGCTTGTACAATAGCGCGCTTGGAAGCTTTTTTGACGACACCCGGGTCAATGCCATCGGCAAGTACTTTGCGCGCCTTGTCTCTTTTTTCACGCGCTTCGGCAAGACTAACTTCTGGATAAACGCCAAAAGCTAACTTTTTTTCTTTGCCACCGAACCGGTACTTATATCGCCAATATTTGCTACCATTCGGGGTAATAAACAAAAACAAACCTTTCTCGTCACTCAGCTTATAAGCCTTTTCACGAGGCTTCGCCGTCTTTATTGCTACATGGGTTAAAGGCATTGGGGGCACCAGATTTTTAAAAGGGTCATGTGCCCCATATTGTGCCCCCGATGCCCCCAGGATTCAATAAGTTTTGGTTGGAACTGGGTGGAAGCCGAGAGGCAGAAAACCCTTATCAGACAAGGGTTTCAGGACTTTTTAGGAAGTATTCGGAAGTGGTAAAAGTGGAGGCGGCGGGAATTGAACCCGCGTCCGCAAGCTCTAAACTGTTGGGACTACATGTTTAGCCTAGTCATTGGTTTTAGCGGCTTATCGTCCGACCGGCAGGGGGATAAGTCGCGAGCCCTTAGAAATTTTAACAGCGCATCTCGGGCAGATTTTGCTGCGAGCTTATATAATATGACTCCCCATGCTTGTTTTCACAAACCTGACCGTATAAGCACAGTCAGTGGGAAGCGTTGAGCTGGTTATTAAGCAGCTACTGCAAATGCGTTAGCATCTGCAAATACAACGTCGTTGCTAGATTTGTTTGCAACTATAAGTTTGTAACATATTTAACGAGGTGAGTTACATCCTCGACATGCCCCTCTAGCGTCGCAACCCACGTCGAAACCAGGTCGCCCCCATGGAAAAATATATCTCTCGTATGAATGTATTTAAATACGAGAAACATATAGTAAGTATAGACGATAAAAAATGCTACTAAATAAAGATAAAATATTTATTTTTTAGGGATAGGGGGGGGCGATAGATCGTAATTGCATTTTGAGAATAGGGATAATATCATTCTATTCAATACCTAAAGGAGATACCTATTATGTCAAAGTCCAAAGATTCCAAAAAAGAAACGAAGAAAAAACCTGTGAAAAGCCTTAAAGAAAAAAGGGCAGCGAAAAAAGAGAAAAAAGGTAAATAACGCCTTTCAAAACTTAGGGTGCCAATCTTCTTTTGCACCCTAAGTATAAGCTCAAACACTCATCCCCCAGTATTCAAGCCATTAATTCATTAATTCTTGAATAGCCAAAATCCTCACCGTTTCCAATGCCAGTAAAATCGAATTTTTAATCGCCAAATCCGCTTCAGGCACCGCTTCAAAAGCGCCAATAATCGCTAGAATTGCACCGGCACGTACATGAAACGCATGGCCTTCACCTTGTTGCATGAGTTGATAATTATAAAGTTGTGATTGAATAAATAACGTAGCCGTTTCCATTTCGCTGGCGAGGACGCCGGATTCAGTGAGTAAATTTAAATAAGCGCCATTTTCTGGCGCTCTTGGACCTGCAGAAAGTTCGCGTGCGTAGAGTGAGCTTTTGCAGTGAACCATGCCGGTATGAATATCATTGGGGAAATTCAGGCGCTCAGCAGCCAATAAACAAGAGGAAATGTATTCCAGCGACGCAATGGCCGGCACTTCGATGGGAGCATAATGCCGTGTTGTGCCATCATCACGCACAGAGGCTTGAACATTAACAATATCGCCCACTTTAACCAATCCGGGTTGTAAGGTGCCTGCTGTTCCGATACGCAAAAAACGTTTTACACCTAAATTATATAACTCATGCACGATAATTTCTGTGCTCGGACAGCCCATTCCCGAAGAAACCGCAGCGACATCGATCGAATGCCCCTCAAATTCCAATGTGCCGAGATAAACATGATGTCCGCGTGGATGGGGCAGGGTGCGTTTAGCCTGGAAATGCGAGGCAATTTCTTGGGCGCGGCCATCGGAACCGGGCAAAAAAACATAACGACCAATACCCTGATTTCCAGCAAAATCTTTATCGGTTGCATTGATATGATAGGGAGTAAACAGCATTACAAGTCCTTGACGATGCGTTGTTTTTGACGTTGCCAGTCGCGTTCTTTTTCAGAGGCGCGCTTGTCGTGTGCCTTTTTGCCCTTAGCTAAACCAATTTGCAACTTAACGTGTTTGCCTTTCCAATAGAGCGAAAGCGGTATTAAGGTATACCCTTTACGTTCAATGTTACCAATTAACTTATCAATTTCACGTTGGTGCAATAGCAGCTTACGCGTTCGTTGTTGATCAGGATGAATATGAGTGGATGCTGTTTGCAAAGGGGTAATGAGTCCGCCCAATAACCAAACCTCGCCACCCTTGACGATGACATAACTTTGGTCGAGCTGGGTTTTGCCGGCACGCAAGCTTTTAACTTCCCAGCCTTCCAGCACAATACCCGCCTCAAAGCGTTCCTCGATAAAATAATCGTGTTGCGCTTTACGGTTAACAGCAATAGTTTGATTTGTATTTTGTTTCTGCTTCATGGATCGGAGTATAATACTTGTTTATTCAAAAGCAATTGAAAATAACGAGTACACCTTAACAATGACTACAATTAAACGTAGCGCTTTAGTGGCATTTACTGCGCGTCAAATGTTTGAATTAGTGAATAGTATCGAAGAATACCCCCGATTCTTGCCCTGGTGTCATCGCAGTCAGATTCTCAGCCAGACAGAAAGTGAAGTAGAAGCGTCTATTGAAATTGCTTGGTCGGGCATCCATAAAAGCTTTACCACGCGCAATTATCTGTACCCTTATGAGCGGATAGATATCACCTTAACGGAAGGGCCTTTTCGGCATTTAGAGGGTAGGTGGAGTTTTATTGCTTATGGTGAGCATGGTTGCAAAGTAAATCTGGATTTAGAATTTGAATTTGCCGGACATCTATTCGATAAGCTTTTTCAGCCTATTTTCCATCATATTGCCAATTCTTTAGTAGACGCTTTTTGTAAACGCGCGGCAGATGTCTATGCCCTATAAACAAATTAAAGTAGAAGTGGCGTATGCAACCCCCAGCTCGCAGCGAATTTTTACGGTATGGGTCGTTGAAGGAAGTACGATTGAAACTGCTATTGATCGCTCGGGTGTCTTGGAAGTTTTCCCAGAAATTGATTTATTCAAGCAAAAAGTAGGGATTTTTAGTCAGCAGAAAAAGCTCTCGGATAGCGTGAAAGAAGGGGATCGGATAGAAATTTATCGGGGTTTGTTGATTGATCCGAAGGAGGCGCGGAGAAAGCGGGTGGGTAAAAAATCATCGTGAATGGGCTGGTTTGTGGGCCCATTCACGAAGAATAGCTAACGCATATAAAGCGAATACATATTCCCGCCAATTTGCTGCAGGCGATGGTTTCTAAAAATAAGTGTTATGTTCTTTTCAGTCAACTTGCCGTGGGCTGGTTTAAATGTATAAACATAATCAATGCGATTATCATTGAACGTATTTAACAGCATGGGGGTTCCCATGATATTTTTGACTTGTTCCTCCGTCATGCCAGTATGCAATTTGCTGACCAATTCAGGGGTGATAACATTACCTTGTTCAATGTCCATCTTGTGAATACAGCCGCAAAGCAGGGCGGCCAAGGTTAAAGGTAAAAGTAACTTTTTCATAAGCCTTTCCATTTTTATCATTTTAAAAGAGCCACATGATAACTGATTTGAGGCATTTTGGTAACCTGTTATACTCGCCGCAAGATGATGTTTTAAAACCCGCGATCTCAAATGCGGCGAGTACATACTTCTCGCGAATGAACAAGCGTAGTTTAAGGAGTAAAGGCGTTGGATAACTTGAAAAAAGCAGGCTTGAAAATTACAACACCGCGCGTAAAAATCTTGCAAATACTCGAAAATGCGACATCGCATCATTTGAGTGCAGAAGATGTATATCGGGTGCTGTTGGAATCCGGTGATGATATCGGGCTTGCGACAGTTTATCGGGTGTTGACTCAATTTGAAGAAGCGGAATTGGTGATTCGACATAATTTTGCTGAAGGCCATTCTGTTTTTGAATTAAATTACGGCAAGCATCATGATCATTTAGTTTGCGTCAAATGCGGACATGTAGAAGAGTTTATGGATCCTGTTATTGAAGAGCGATTGCACGCGATAGTGGAAAAGGCGGGCTATGCTGTCACTGATCATAATTTAAATATTTATGGGATTTGTGGGAAATGTCAGCAGAACATTGTGGTTTGATTTATCTCGATCATCACGGCGTGTTTTTAGTGGGGGCATTTTTTAGTAGGCAGGTCCCCGATAGAAGCATTCGGGGATGACCGAGAGATTTATTTTAATCTACACTTTCCACCATTTCGCGGGCATGTTCCAATGTTTTTTGAGTAATTGCCACCCCGCCTAACATGCGCGCTACCTCATTCACTTTTTCAGCCGCTGACAGTAATTCAATCTTAGTTTGGGTGAATTGCGTTGTAGCGATTTTTTCTACTCGCACATGATGATGGCCTTGGGCTGCAACTTGAGCTAAATGCGTGATACAAAATACTTGATGCGTTTTGCCTAAACGACGTAATAATTTTCCTACCACCTCTGCCGTGCCGCCGCTAATGCCCACATCGACTTCATCAAAAATGAGTGTGGGGATGGTGTGTTGTTCTGCTGTTGCAATGTGAATGGCGAGACTGATGCGAGATAGCTCGCCACCGGAGGCAACTTTGGCAAGAGGTTGCAGGGATTGATCCGGGTTAGTCTTAATTTCAAACGTGACTTTTTCTAAGCCGTGGGGAGAAAGAGTTGTTCCTTGATCTGTATTCAATGAAACGCGAAACTCAGCATGGGGGAGCGCAAGTTCCCGAATAGTGGTCGTAATTTCTTCTGATAATTTTTTGCTGGCTTTCAATCGACTTTGCGAAAGTTTTTTTGCTGTTTCATGATAATTTTTTTCAATGAGATTAAGCTTGGCGGTTAATTGATTTAATCGCTCATCACTGGTGGCCAAGGCTTGTAGTTCACCGGCTAATCTTTGTTGAAATTCATAGAGTTCATTCGGCGAAATTTTATGTTTACGTGCCAAATCAAATAAAATGCCTATCCGTGTTTCGACCCAGTTTAATCGTTCGGGATCTACGTCGACGGTATTTAAATAATGCTGTAAATCACTCTCTGTTTCGCTGATGTGAATAATGCTGGTTTTAATATTTTCAATCCAAGCAGAAATTTTAGGATCAACGGCTTGGACGGTTTCTAGCGCTTGTAATGCTTGATTCAACAATCCTAATGCATTTTGTTCTTCGTTTTCCGTAAGACAGTGCATGGCAAAATTGATATTTTGTAACAATTCACCTGCATGGGCTAATTGTTTGTGCTCTTGATCGAGTGCTTGAAATTCATCAGGCATAATATTTAATTCTTCGAGTTCGCGTAATTGAAACGCGAGAAACTCACTGCGAGCGGTGCGCTCTTTGC
This sequence comes from uncultured Coxiellaceae bacterium, assembly GCA_964612855.1. Classification (GTDB taxonomy): domain Bacteria; phylum Pseudomonadota; class Gammaproteobacteria; order DSM-16500; family DSM-16500; genus DATIJJ01. Next base: position 18,907 of record CAZTDR010000017.1, on the reverse strand, counting down.
TAGCTTCTTGTAATGAAAGAATTTCATGATGTAAGGCGCGCCATTCATGGGCGAAGGCTGCCACTTTATCAGTAAGAGCAACATGGGTTGCAAAATCATCGAGCATTTCACGTTGTTTATCTGATTTTAACAAAGTCTGGTTTTCATGCTGTCCGTGAATATCAATTAGCAACTCACTGAGCTCACGTAAAGGCTGCAAGGTAGTCGGCATGCCATTAATGTAGCTTCGGGAGCGGCCATCTTTGCTAATAGTACGGCGAATAATGCACTCGAAGTTTTCTTGGTATAAATCATATTGTTTTAACCAAGCGATGGCCAAGGGAAGTTTGCTAATATCAAAACAAAGGCTAATATCGGCTTTTTCTTGGCCTGGACGCACCACCTGTTCAGATGCACGTGCACCTAACGCCAGCTCAATTGCATCAATCAAAATGGATTTTCCGGTGCCGGTTTCGCCGGTGAGAACCGTGGTTCCGCTGGAAAATTCCAAGCTGACTTCGTGCAACGTAATTAAATTGCTGATATTAACTTGTATTAGCATATGCCATCACACCTCATAATTATTCGGTATATTTAAGCTTTTTGCCCCAATGCAGTTTGCTGCGTAATGTTTCGTAATAGTCATAGTTGAGGGGATGAACCAACTGCAAAGGCTGCGGTTTTTTGCGAATCGTTATGTGACTCCCCGGCGGCGTGTTGAGATAGGCGCGACCATCACAGCTCAAGCGAGGAGAGGTGATATTGTTGGGGGAAATGATCACATGAATACGGCGATTGCCTTCGACCACGATTGGCCGACAACTCAGGGAATGCGGGAACATAGGCACTAAGACCATTGCATCCAGCTGTGGATGCAAAATGGGGCCGCCCCCCGACAATGCATAGGCAGTTGAGCCAGTCGGTGTGGCGGTGATCAATCCATCCGAGCTTTGGCTGCAAACAAATTGATCGTCAATATAAATTTCAAACTCGATCATATGAGGAATGGCATCAGGAATAATGGCAATTTCATTCAGAGCGTCATCCTGGCCAAGATTATTTCCATGAATTTCAATGGATGTTGTTAACAAAAAACGTTTTTCAATAAAGTAATCACCACGCAAGATAGTGCCGATTTTAGCTAATTCCGTGGGCAAAATATCGGTTAAAAATCCCAAACTACCACGATTGATTCCTAAAACAGGTAAGTCTTGATTCACGGCTATGTGTGCTGCATGTAATAAACTACCATCCCCACCGACAACAATTAACAAATCACAATGTTTGCCGAGCGTTTCGCGCGGCACGATGGTCGCAGAAGTATCGTTTACGGACTCAGCGGTTTCTTCCTCGAGGAAAATGTGTAGTTCAAGCGTTTTTAGATAGGTGATGAGTGCTTTTAGCGTTTCTTTAACGCCTGCGTTTCTGACGCGCCCAATAACGCCAATATTGTTGAATGTGGGGGGCATGGTAATTTCCTTACTGTCATCTTGCTTTAGATGTCATGAGTATATTGTTATACTGGCTCGATCAGCAACTGTTCGACCCAAATTTGTGGATTCCGGTCATCCCCGACTGCTCTTATCGGGGACCTGTCTATTAAAAGAAGATCCCTGATAAGAACATTCGGGGATGACGGCTTGCACGCAGGCTCGGTATAAGATGAGAGGATTTATGAGCGATATGCCCGTTAATCAACGCGCTCAACACGTATTAAAAATTTTAGTTGAACGCTATATTCAAGATGGCAATCCGATAGGCTCTAAAACCATCGCGGAAGAATATGCGCTTGGCCTAAGTCCTGCGACAATTCGTAACATCTTAGCCGATTTAGAAGAGGCAGGTTATTTGTCTTCTCCTTATACTTCGGCTGGTCGTATTCCAACCTCGCGCGGTTATCGCTTATTTGTAAACAGCTTATTGACTGTTAAACCACTTAACAACGTGAATTTCGATGAATTGCAAAGCCAATTGGATCCTGACTTGGCATTAGAAAATTTATTGCAATCCGCTTCAACAGTCCTGTCGAGTTTAACGCAATTAACCGGTATTGTAGCGTTACCAAGGCGTAATCGAACACAATTGAGACAAGTCGAATTTTTACCTCTTTCTGCCAATCGCGTGCTAGTCATTTTAGTGTTAAATAATCGAGAAGTGCAAAATCGTATTATTTACACCGATCGCGTGTATACCCAAAGTGAGTTGCAACAAGCGGCAAATTATTTAAATAGCCATTTTGTAGGAAAAGATTTGCTGACTATTCGACAAGATCTTTCAGTCGGATTGCGTGAAGATCGTGATCATATGGCACGGTTGATACAAATGGCAATTGAGGTGGCGGATAAAGTTTTTAGCACGCAAGAAGATAGCAAAGATTACCTTATTGCCGGTCAAAATAACTTATTAAATCATTCACGCGAAGCTGATTTGGAGCGATTGCGATTATTATTTGACGCTATTTCGCAAAAACAAGAAATTTTAAATCTTCTTGATCACGCCTTAGAAGCCGAGGGAATGCAAATTTTTATCGGCAAAGAATCAGGGTTTGAAGCTTTCGATGATTGCAGTATTATTACACAATCTTATGCGGTCGATGGGCAACTGGTGGGTAGTTTGGGTGTGATAGGCCCCACCCGGATGCCTTATGAGCGAGTCATTTCCGCTGTTGATATTACAGCAAAATTATTATCTGCAGCCTTGAATCAGGGCTAAGAGCCCTTATATTGCAATAAACCGTATTATATAGGAGATAATTATGTCATCGCATCCTAAAGACAAAGCGGGTAGTACCGCCTCTTTACATAACAAGTTTAAATCGGATCATGACGATTCCGATACAGAAATCGAAGATCAGTTTGCTACGGAAAATAAACTTGAACACCTGTCTTATGAAGAATTACAACAACAGTTGACCGCAGCAGAAGAAAAAGCAACGCAATCCTGGGAGCGCCTCTTGCGTTTACAGGCAGAGATGGATAATGTGCAGCGGCGTGTCGAGCGGGATGTGGCCAATGCGCATAAATATGCATTGGAAAAATTTGTGCTTGAGTTATTACCGATTGTGGATGGTCTAGAGCGTGCGGTTGCGGCACATCAAGATGACGATGAGGGGTCAGGCGAAGGTACTTTACTCGATGGCGTGAGTCTCACACTTAAAATGATTACGGCGGCTTTCACTAAATTTGGCATTGAACAAGTCAATCCAGCGTTACAACCGTTTAATCCAGAGTTGCATCAAGCGGTTTCAACCCAGGCAGATGCTAAAGTGAAACCGAATACGGTATTATCTGTTTTGCAGAAAGGTTACCTATTGAATAATAGGCTAATTCGCCCTGCATTAGTGGTGGTTTCTAAATAATTTGAAATTGAATAAAAAGTCCATATATATAAATCATAACTTCTTTTGGAGAAAAACATGGCCACAAACAAAATTATTGGTATTGACCTTGGTACAACAAATTCTTGCGTCGCCGTCATGGAAGGCGACAAGGTTCGAGTCATTGAAAATGCAGAGGGAGATCGTACTACCCCTTCCGTGGTTGCCTATCTAGATAACGAGGAAGTATTAGTGGGTCAACCTGCAAAGCGTCAAGCAGTGACCAATCCCACCAATACCGTTTATGCGGCAAAACGATTAATTGGCCGTCGTTATGATGAAGAAGTGGTTAAAAAAGATAAAGAAATTGTACCTTACAAAATTATTCGTGCCGATAATGGCGATGCTTGGGTAGAGGTGTTGGGCAATAAAAAAATGGCGCCACCGCAAATTTCTGCGCAAGTGCTTATGAAGATGAAAAAGACAGCAGAAGATTACTTGGGTCATCCCGTCACCGAAGCGGTTATTACCGTTCCGGCTTATTTCAATGACTCACAACGTCAAGCGACGAAAGACGCAGGACGGATTGCAGGTCTTGAAGTGCGACGCATTATTAACGAACCTACTGCTGCTGCTTTGGCATTTGGTCTCGATAAAAAACCGGGCGATCGCAAAATAGCTGTTTATGACTTAGGGGGCGGTACCTTTGACGTTTCCATCATTGAAATTGCAGAAGTGGATGGCGAACATCAATTTGAAGTTTTGTCGACTAACGGCGATACTTTCTTGGGCGGTGAAGATTTCGATTTACGCTTGATTAATTATTTGATTGATGAGTTCAAAAAAAGCTCTGGTATCAACTTGCGAAATGATCCACTTGCATTACAACGTTTGAAAGAAGCGGCAGAAAAAGCAAAAATTGAATTATCGTCTACGCAACAAACCGATGTTAATTTACCGTACATCACGGCAGATGCGAGCGGACCAAAGCATCTGAATATCAAAATTACCCGTGCTAAATTAGAATCATTAGTCGAAGACTTAGTTCAACGTACAATTGAACCTTGCAAAACAGCTATTAAAGACGCTGGGATTAAACTTGAAGAAATTGGTGACGTCATTTTAGTGGGTGGTCAGTCACGTATGCCGCTGGTTCAAGAAACAGTTAAAAATCTTTTTAACAAAGAACCCCGTCGTGATGTGAATCCTGATGAAGCGGTGGCGATCGGTGCAGCAGTGCAGGGTGCGGTGTTGTCTGGTGCAGTAAAAGATGTGTTATTACTCGATGTCACACCTTTATCCTTAGGCATTGAAACATTAGGTGGCGTGATGACGAAGCTCATCGAAAAAAACACAACGATTCCCACCAAAGCGACACAAACTTTCTCAACAGCTGCAGACAATCAAACTGCCGTGACCGTGCATGTATTACAAGGCGAGCGTGAAATTGCTTCAGCTAACAAATCGCTGGGCCGTTTTGATTTGCAGGATATTCCGCCTGCACCGCGTGGCATGCCACAAATTGAAGTGATATTTGATATCGATGCAAACGGTATCCTCCATGTCTCTGCAAAAGACAAAGCGACGGGTAAAGCGCAATCGATCGTGATTAAAGCATCGAGTGGTTTATCCGAAGACGAAATCAAAAACATGGTTAAAGACGCAGAAGCGAACGCAGCAGAAGATCGTAAATTCCACGAATTAGTGGCTGCGCGTAATCAAGCAGATAACATGATGCATTCGGTGACAAAATCATTAAAAGAAGCGGGTGATAAAGTTTCTGATGATGAACGTAAGTCGATTGAAAGTGCCGTTGAAGCGCTTAAAGAAGCTGTCAAAGGTAACGATAAAGATGTGATTGAATCTAAAACCAAAGATTTGACCGATGCTTCAGCTAAGATGGCAGAAAAATTGTATGCAACAGGTCAGCAAGCAGGAGCGCAACCTGGTGCAGACGCGCAATCGGCTGGCGGGGAACAAGGTAGTGCAGATAAAGGTGATACTGTCGTCGATGCAGAGTTTGAAGAAGTTAAAGATGACAAGAAGTAATTAAGAATCCAACCTCTGGTGGGCACGCTGCGCTTTAGCCCACCCTACACACCAATAACAGATTAAATGTAGGGTGGGCAAAGCGCAGCGTGCTCACCAGACTTGGATGATATAAGCTATATGACTAAACGCGATTATTATGAAATCTTAGGTGTTTCACGAACCGCAAGCGATGAAGAAATTAAAAAATCTTTTCGTCGATTGGCAATGAAACACCATCCTGATCGAAATCAACATGACAAAGTAGCGGAAGAAAAATTTAAAGAAGCACGTGAAGCTTATGAAGTGCTGTCTGATAATCGACGACGTTCTGCTTACGATCAATTTGGCCATAGCGCTCAAGATGCCGGTGGATTTGGTGGCATGGGCGGCGGTATGGGCGGAATGAATTTTAGTGATATTTTTGGCGATATTTTCGGTGATATTTTTAGCGGGGGCGGTCGTGCGGGTCCTCAGCGCGGCTCAGACCTTCGCTATCATTTAGAAATTACCCTCGAAAATGCAGTACTAGGCACCACCGTTGAAATCGCTGTGCCGACGCAAGTGCTTTGTGGAGAATGTTCTGGCAGTGGTGCCCGTAAAGGCGCATCCCCAGTAACGTGTAATGATTGCGGTGGCCATGGTCAAGTTCGCATTCAGCAAGGTTTTTTTTCAGTGCAACAAACGTGTCCTTCTTGTCGAGGAAAAGGCCAGTTAATATTAGACCCGTGCATTGAGTGTCGCGGCAAAGGTCGACGCAAACAAACGAAAAAATTATCAGTCAAAATCCCACCCGGCGTAGATACAGGTGATAGAATTCGTTTGACGGGTGAAGGAGAAGCGGGTGAAACTGGCGCGCCACCGGGTGATTTATATGTCCAAATTACCGTGAAACAACATGAAATATTTGATCGCGATGGCCAGCATCTTCATTGTGAAGTGCCGATTAGTTTTGTCGCTGCGGCTCTGGGTGGTGACTTAGATGTACCCACATTGACCGGACGAATTAAATTAAAAATACCCGTTGAAACGCAATCCGGCAAATTATTTCGTTTGAAAGGCATGGGAGTTCCATCGGTGCGGGGTGGTGGGGCGGGTGATTTACTGTGTAAAGTCATGGTTGAAACACCCATTAACTTGACGCATAAACAAAAAGAATTATTAAATCAATTCGAAAAAACGTTGTCGATGGATAATAAACATAATCCACGTTCTAGTTCGTGGTTTGATAAAGTAAAAAAATTTTTTGAAGATATGAAATTATAATAGGATATGACTATGCAGAAAGTACCTATGACAGTCGCTGGCGCAGAAATGCTGCGAGAAGAATTGCAACGTTTAAAAACAGTCGAACGCCCGCGCATTATTAGCGCAATTGCTGAAGCAAGAGCGCATGGCGATTTAAAAGAAAATGCAGAATATCATGCAGCGCGCGAACAACAAGGTTTTGTTGAAGGGCGCATCATGGAAATCGAAGGTAAATTATCGAACGCGCAAATTATTGATGTCATGCAAATTGAAAATACCGGAAAAATCATTTTTGGTACCACCGTCAAACTCATTAATTCAAATACGTCACTTGAAGTTACTTATAAAATCGTGGGCGATGATGAAGCTGACATCAATGCTCATAAAATTTCAGTAAGCTCACCCATCGCACGTGCACTCATTGGAAAATATGAAGGGGATGCTGTAGAAGTGCGTACGCCGGATGGTGTGATTGAGTATGAAGTGATTAGTGTAGAGCATATTTAATATATTTATTTTAAATCCATCATAGGGTGGGCAAAGCGCAGCATGCCCACCAAAAGCATTGAGGTATGAATGCCAACCAGTAAGAGCAGTCGTCGTTGGTTGAGAGAACATTTTTCCGATCCTTATGTCATACAGGCGCAAAAAGAAGGATATCGATCGCGAGCTGTTTATAAATTATTGGAAATACAAGAACGCGACCACCTATTTAAACCAGGAATGATGGTAATCGATTTGGGCGCGGCACCCGGTGGCTGGTCACAACTGATTGCTCCACTATTGGGTAAACACGGACGCGTTATTGCATTAGATATTTTACCCATGGATTCTTTGCCGGGTGTGGAATTTATCGAAGGGGATTTTACCCAAGAAGCCGTCTTAAACGACTTGTTGCAACGGATGGGAGATGCCAAGGCCGATTGGGTCATTTCAGACATGTCGCCTAACTTGAGCGGCATTAACAGTGTCGACCAGCCGCGTTCCATCGAATTAGCAGAGCTGGCTTTGGATCTGGCAAAACAAGTCCTGAAGGCACAAGGCGGATTATTAGTAAAAGTTTTTCAAGGTGAAGGGTTTGATGCGTTTTTGCTTGAGGTGCGTAAACATTTTAAGAAAGTCATCATACGCAAGCCCAAGGCATCGCGCGATCGCTCAAATGAAGTCTATTTATTAGCGAGAAATAGATAAATTCTGTATTTACGAGGTCTTTGTGAGCAGACCTTCGAGTTGTTTGTTTTAAATTTTTTTTGATTTCAGGTATTATTATTAAAACTTGTTCCATCAATATAGTGGAAGGGGCGTATAAGGTGAATGACACGATCAAAACGATACTGCTATGGCTGGTTGCTGGAATTATCTTAGTCTCTGTATTTAATATTTTTGGGCCTCAACGACAGCCTGAGCGCAGAATCAATTATTCTTCGTTTATTAGTGAAGTACGACAAGGTAATGTTGACTCGGTAACCATTACGGACCAAGAGCTGACGGGTACGATGCAAAACGATAAAGTTTTTGCAACTTACTTACCGATGGCGAATGATACACAACTCTTAAAAGAATTGATGGATAAAGGGGTTAGCGTCAAAGGTAAGCCCCCAGAACAGCCCGGTCTTCTCGTGCATCTTCTCAATTTATTGCCTTGGATCATTCTCTTTGCAATTTGGATTTATGTCTTGCGCCAACAAGCTGGCGGCGGCCGAGGCGGTGCTTTTTCATTTGGTCGCAGTCGAGCGCGTTTATTAGGCGAAGATCAAGTGAAGGTAACCTTTGCTGATGTGGCGGGCGTGGATGAAGCAAAAGAAGAAGTAAAAGAATTAGTCGAATTTTTACGTGATCCCGGCAAGTTTCAAAAATTAGGCGGTAAAATTCCCCAAGGTGTGTTGCTAGTAGGTCCTCCAGGAACAGGTAAAACTTTGTTAGCTAAAGCGGTTGCAGGGGAAGCGAAAGTACCCTTTTTTACCATTTCCGGCTCCGATTTCGTAGAAATGTTCGTGGGTGTCGGTGCTTCTCGCGTGCGAGATATGTTTGAACAAGCGAAAAAACAAGCACCTTGCATTATTTTTATTGATGAAATTGATGCCGTTGGCCGTCATCGTGGGGCAGGTTTAGGCGGCGGACACGATGAACGTGAACAAACGCTAAACCAATTATTAGTAGAAATGGATGGTTTTCAAGGTAATGAAGGCGTTATCGTGATTGCAGCAACGAATAGACCCGACGTATTGGATAATGCTTTATTGCGTCCAGGCCGCTTTGATCGACAAGTCATCGTCGGTCTGCCTGACGTACGAGGTCGTGAACAAATTATTAAAGTTCATATGCGTAAAGTTCCTTTGGCTGATAGTGTGGATGCAGGCATTATTGCGCGAGGAACCCCCGGATTTTCGGGTGCTGATCTTGCCAACATTGTTAATGAAGCGGCTTTATTCGCTGCGCGTGCTAATAAGCGTACCGTCGGCATGGATGAATTTGAAAAAGCCAAAGACAAAGTCATTATGGGTGCGGAACGTCGCTCAATGGTTATGACAGAATCTGAAAAGAAATTGACAGCCTATCATGAAGCGGGACATGCCATTGTCGGTCTTTTAGTACCTGAACATGACCCCGTTCACAAAGTTACCATTATTCCACGTGGTCGCGCGCTCGGGGTGACGATGTTTTTACCAGAAGGCGATCGATATAGTTATAGCAAAGAGCATTTGGAAAGCAAAATCTCGAGCTTATTTGGTGGTCGAATTGCGGAATTAATTATTTTTGGGCCCAGTAAAGTGACTACAGGTGCTTCAAACGATATTCAAAAAGCAACCGAGCTCGCGCGTAGTATGGTAACAAAGTGGGGTCTTTCCGATAAGTTAGGGCCATTGACATTTGGTGAAGATGAAAAAGAAGTCTTTTTGGGACATGCTGTTGCACGACATAAAGAAATTTCTGAAAATACGTCTGGCCTAATTGATCAAGAAGTTCATGTGTTTATTGATCGTAACTATAAACGTGCAGAACAAATTTTAAGAGACAATCTCGAGAAATTACATTTAATGGCGCAGGCCCTTATCAAATATGAAACCATTGGGCTTGATCAAATTCAAGATATTATGGCGGGACGCCCCGTTCGTGAAGTTTCATCCTGGCGTGGCGACACAACCCTTGATGAACAAGGTACCACAGTGGCTCCTCAAATCGATTCCGATAATAATGGTGTCATAAAACGCAATGATGACGACAAAGGACGGCTCAGTTCAGCGCATGAAGAGTGATATGAATAGGGAAGCTCCCCTCAAGCGCAAGTACTTTGGCACCGACGGTATACGTGGTCGTGTGGGTGTATGGCCTATTACCCCGGATTTCATTTTGAAATTAGGCTGGGCTGTTGGAAAAGTATTAGCACGTCAAGGCTCTGGCAAGGTATTAATTGGTAAAGATACCCGTATTTCGGGTTATATGTTTGAATCCGCCTTAGAGGCAGGCTTGGCGGCTGCAGGCGTCGATATTCATTTACTCGGGCCCATGCCTACCCCGGCAATTGCTTATCTAACACGAACCCTGAGAGCTCAAGCTGGCATCGTGATCAGCGCGTCTCATAATCCTTATTATGACAATGGCATTAAATTCTTTTCCGCCCAAGGTACAAAATTACCTGATGAATTAGAAGTGGCAATTGAAGAGCAGCTTGAGCAAACCATGACAACGGTGGATTCTGCTCAGTTAGGAAAAGCCATTCGAATCGTCGATGCACCTGGACGTTATATTGAATTTTGCAAAAGTACCGTTGCCTCTGATATCACCTTAAATGGTTTAAAAATTATTGTAGATTGCGCCAATGGTGCTGCTTATCACATTGCACCGAATGTTTTTCTGGAATTAGGCGCCGATGTTGTACAGATTGGCACCGAACCCAATGGGTTAAATATTAACTTTGAGTGTGGGGCCACTTCAGTCGATTTATTAAAACAGCATGTTTTGCGTGAAAAAGCGGATATTGGACTTGCGCTAGATGGCGATGCAGACCGATTGATTATGGTTGATCAACAAGGAACGGTGCTCGATGGGGATGAGCTGTTATACATCATTGTTAAACATCGACATGAATTAAATACATTAAAAGGCGGTGTCATTGGTACTGTCATGTCTAATCTCGGCTTAGAAATGGCCATCCAAAAAATGGGCCTGGAGTTTTTGCGTGTTCCGGTCGGGGATCGGAATATCATGGCAGAATTGGTCAAACGCAACTGGTATTTTGGTGGCGAACCATCAGGGCATATTATTTGTTCTGATACCATTACAACAGGTGATGGTATTATTTCTGCGTTACAAGTTTTATCGGCAATGCGCCATAAAAATCAATCCCTTGCTGAATTAAAAGCCGGATTAACTCGTTATCCGCAAATTCTAATTAATGTAAAAGTGAAAGAAAGTGTTGAACCTTCTGAAAACGCACGGGTGGCGGCTGCGGTGCAAGAAGCGGAGCGTGTTTTAGGGACAACCGGTCGCGTATTATTACGACGTTCTGGTACCGAGCCTTTAATTAGAGTCATGGTGGAAGGGCAAAACAAAACGCAAGTGAAAGCATTAGCCGAGCAAATCGCTAAAGTAGTCAATGAAGAGTTTGTCAGTTAGTTTACAAATCATAAGCTTATCATTTTGCAAAACCGCGGGCATAGCACGCCATGCCTGCGGTTTTGCCAAAATTTTTTGTCCTCTTTTTTATCTCTCTGTCGGGGACAAAAACGCTTTGAATAGGGGCGGACCCATGTGTCCGCCCGGACTTTACGGTTGAGACCGCCGGGCGGACACGCGGGTCCGCCCCTACAAAGGCCTTCGTTAAAAGGGATAAAAATTTTTGTCGTGTACAGAGTTTTTATCCTCTGTGCACGACAAAAATTCGGAACGTTGTGTAAATCTGTTTTTGTAGGGGCACGGCGTGCCGTGCCCGTTGCTGCATATCTCGCTGATGCCGCCGGGCATGGCACGCCACGCCCTGAAGCATACAACAATGCCGTACTACAAGCCGCGGGACGGTTGTGGCGAGAGCAACGAATTTTTGTCGTGCACAGAGGTTTTTACCTATTGAGCCGGAACAGGAGTCAGGACGCCAACGTCATATACATCCATTATAAATTTTGCTAAATCGCAAGGATTGTATGCAAGTTACTTCACGCAATATTTAGTGACGGATAGAAAAGAAAATGATTTCACGGAATCTGCAAAACAATATTATAAGTACAACAATCAGCAAGCGACTCTTTACACCCAATATAGAAAGTTAGGTTACTCTGACGTAGAGGCTCGTTTTGAATGTGAACCTGCCTTTGGTAAGTGGTTGCAGTTAAATCCTAGTCGTAATGTGGCGGCGGTTTTTTTAGGTGTTTTGCCATTTTTAGGGGGATGTCTATATGGATTATGGCGTACGCAAAAGGCTAAAAGCAGGAATGCTAAATTAGGTAAGGGTGAGGTTTGCTACGAGGAAGTAGTGAGTAGCAAGAGGTCAGTTGCGAGATAGAGCATCGTCTCTCTACCCCCAATGTGTTCATTGAGGGTAGGAGAATAACTTTTTTAGAGAGCCATATCTTTCAGCTTTCTGAGCGCGCGAATTTTAACTACGCGGCGAGCGGGTTTTGCTTTGAAAATGGTATCTTCACCAGTAAAGGGGTTTTTACCTTTACGAGCAGGTGTTGCTGGTTTTTTGATAACAGCAATTTTCATCAGACCAGGCATAACAAATTTGCCAGGGCCGCGTGATTTGACATGTAGCTCAATCAGCGCGCCAATACCATCTAAAACCGCAGCGATATCTTTCTTAGGTAAAGCCGTCATATCCATGAGCGCTTTAACTATACCGCCTTTGGTTAAAGGATCTTTCACAACTGGCATCGTTGTTTTTTTAGCGACAACTTTAACTGTTTTCACAGCTTTTTTCTTTACTGTTGCTTTTCCTTTAGATTTGGCAGAAGCTTTTTTAGCAGCCATTGTTGATTCCTCTTTATTAGTCAAAATGATGCTTAGTAACAATAACATATCTTCATAATTTTGCGAGTGTTTTTAGCAAAAAGTTCAAAAAACCGGGGTTTTTAGCTAAAAAAGAAAAACTACTGCTAAAAATCCCCGGTTTTTATTGCAAAAACAGCCTTTATTGTCATGTAGTTGCAATCTTGAGGCCGATATATGCCCCAGTTATTTAATACGGAAAAACCCGCTTATAGACTTGCTTGTTCTTAATCATTGCTATAGAATTCAACGTCCCTTAAATTAGGTATTTTTTATTGGTATTGCTCCAGTGGAGTAGGAGTCAGATGAGAACTTATAACGCAAAAAACGAAACGACAAGTCATAGTTGGTATCTTGTTGATGCAACAAATAAAACGCTTGGCAGATTAGCCAGTGAAATTGCTAAACGCTTACGCGGAAAGCATAAACCAGTTTATACACCACATGTTGATACCGGCGATTATATCGTGGTAGTCAATGCGGAAAAAGTTAAGGTAACTGGTAATAAAGCAAAAGATAAAATCTATTATAGTCACTCAGGTTACCCTGGCGGTATTAAAGAAATTACTTTTGAAAAAATGCTGGCAAGAAAACCAGAGCGTGTTATTGAGATGGCGGTAAAAGGCATGTTGCCTAAAAACCCACTCGGCCGTGCTATGTATCGAAAATTAAAAGTATATGCAGGTGCTGAACATCCCCATACAGCCCAACAACCTCAGCAGTTAGATTTAGATACGGATAAATAATTATGGCAGCAGAAAAGCAACATTATTACGGTACTGGTCGTCGTAAAACGTCAAAAGCTCGTGTTTATTTAAGACGAGGATCTGGCGACATCACTATCAATAAGCAAGCATTGGATAAGTATTTTGGGCGTAAGACCTCCCAAATGATTGTTCGCCAACCTCTCGAAGCGACTAGCTTGTTAAGTCAATTTGATGTGGTTGTACGTGTAGATGGCGGTGGTATCAATGGTCAAGCAGGCGCTATTCGTTTGGGTATTGCTCGCGCATTGATGCAATATGAAAAGGCAGGCGGTTTTGATACGAATGCCGAAGGTTCCATACGTAAACTTCTCAGAGCAGCCGGTTTATTAACACGTGATGCCCGTGAAGTAGAACGTAAAAAAGTAGGATTGAAAAAAGCTCGTAAAGCTACACAGTTCTCTAAGCGTTAATTCAATACTCTCGAACTTGTCCGTTTTTCGACGGACAATTCCGATGATTAAAAAATTAATCATTCTGAGATTGGTAGTTGTTGGGGGATCGTCTAGCGGTAGGACTACGGACTCTGACTCCGTCAACCTAGGTTCGAATCCTAGTCCCCCAGCCAGCTATATTTCTCACGAATGAATTTTAGTTTTTTAAACCACTAGAAGGTAATGTCGCTGCAAGCTAGCGTTTTAAAAACCTAAAATTCATTCATGAGAAATATACACGCCTGCCTTAATAACTAATCACTGTCTGTAATGTTATTTCTAATGAGAGGAATTCGGTAATGGCTATTATTGCCAATAAACGATCAATCATGACGCTCTATTCAGGCGCAATGGATATTTTCAGTCATCGGGTGCGGATTGTCTTAGCAGAGAAAGGTGTTTCTGCGGATGTGGTTAGCACGAATACGGCTGAAAAATTAGAAGATTTACTTGAATTAAACCCTTATGGAACAACCCCAACCTTAGTGGATCGCGAACTGGTCTTGTATGATGCCAATATTATTATGGAATACTTAGACGAACGTTTCCCTCATCCGCCTTTGATGCCTGTTTATCCCGTTGCTCGGGCTAAAACGCGGTTAATGATTTATCGTATTGATCGTGAATGGGGTGATTTGGTCCGTAAAATCGAAACGGGCAAAGCGACAGATATACAATCAGCAGCTAAAGAGTTGCGCAGTTATCTTGTTAAGTTAGCACCTGTTTTTAATAGTTCAGCTTTTTTCTTAAATGAAGAGTTTTCATTAATTGATTGTTGCATTGCTCCGATTTTGTGGCGTTTACCAGCATGGGGTATTTCGTTACCGCCGGAAGCAAAAGCAGTATATAAATATGCTGAACGTATGTTCGCTCGAGATTCGTTTCAAGCGAGTTTAACCGAAGGCGAACAAGATTTGAGAAAAGCGTTTAAAGAAGAGATGGCTTAAAGCTAAATGAGAGGGCGCGCTGCAAATCCTCCTGCCATTAATATCAAATGTTAGGGGGGGCAAAGCCCAGCGTGCCCGCCATTCACAAATTCTGGAGATAGTTCGTGTTATCAAATAAACCTTATTTAATTCGTGCATTTTATGATTGGATTGTTGATAGTGCCTGTACCCCTTATATTTTGATTAATGCGGCATTTCCTCGTTGCAAAGTTCCTCAAGAGTTTATTGAAAATAATGAAATTACCTTAAATGTTTCTCCGGAAGCCATTCGGGATTTTAAAATTACCAAAGACAGTGTTGAATTTCGTGCCTCTTTTTCCGGTGTTGTGCATATTATTTATGCGCCGATCAAAGCAGTATTAGCTATATATGCCAATGAAAATCAACAAGGTATGTTTTTTGATTATGAAGAAGATGGCGATGAGACTGGTGATGAATGGCCCGCGACAGCTTCTATCCAAGAAGTAGAAGTGTCGAGTCCTTTGCTGCAATCAAAAAAATCATCTCATTTGCGGCTAGTAGAATAGCTGCTACTTTTATCCTGTACTAACCCCGTCTCATTTTTGGCTTCTGTAGAAGAAGAGGCGAGGGGCGGGGTAAAAGTTGCAGGAGAGCTATGTCGTGCAAACATTTTTGCTGCAGCCAAATCTTGTACTGCTTTTTTTAATGTCGAAAAATGCTGTGAATTTTGGCACGCTTTTCTTAAACTCGGGGCTCTTTTATCAAAAGCCGCTATCAATTTTTCCTGTTTTGAAAGTTGAGTTTGGCGACACATCACATGTCTAAAGAAAAGTAGATTTACATCACTATCACAAAGGTGAGTATCTTCGCCTAAAGGAAGATTGCTTTTTAGCAGCAAGGTCTCGATGTTCATGCAGAGTTCTGCGATTTTTATGAAATTATTTTTTGCCAGGCTATCATACAGATAAATAGTATAAGGAAGGATTTGATAACGTTGCTCTGTTTTAAGAGTATGCTGTGTCAATTCTTTTTGTTCTTGCTCGCGGCTGGACTGATTAAATAGGTTCTGATTTTTGGTGATCTTATTTGTATGAGCTTCTACATTCAGACATTTAAATGCTGGGATAATTCCTTCCTGCGCAGCATTTATTAAAAGCTCTTGTAGCGTTTTTTCTGTGTCGTTAGGAATTTTAGTGAAATCAAATCGCAAGTGGAGCTTAAATAAATCATGTTCTTCTTTTTGATTATCAGAATTAGCGAAAAGGGTCCAAGTATTGCTTAATTTTGAAACTATAATAGTCACCCTTATGATCTCCGCGCATGAAGTTTTTCTAATAATTTTTGAATTTGTTCAGCTTCAATAGGTTTAATTAATACATCATCCATGCCCGCCGCTAGGCATTTTTCTCGGCTTTCGCTATCGGAATAACCCGTCAAGCCGATGATATGCGTTTTATGCAAACTATCTTTTTCACGCTCACGAATTATAAATGTGGCGTCCAACCCACTAACTTCCGGAATTCCAACATCCATTAAAATTAAATCAAATTGTTGAGCAGCATACATAAGAGCTTGCTTACCCGTCTCTGCTATGATTAATTCACAATCGAACTGTTTAATATATCGTTTATGAACTAATTGAATGACATGGTCATCTTCAACTAAGAGAACGCGTAATTTTTTTGTGCCAGCTAAATTAATTGTCGACAAGGAATTTTTTAATGTAGATTCAGCCCATTGTTCCCAGCAAGTTGTAATAAATGTTTGTAATTCTAGAGGTGTGATAGGTTTGGTAATGGAGTTCATAAAACCTGCATGTTTTGCAGCTTCTTTATCAGCCAGTGTGGCTTTTGTAGTGAGCAGCAATGCCATGGGTTGGTATATTTTTTGCTGACGAATGGTGCTAATAATTTTATAAGGATTTTCCGTGCTAAGTTGTGCATCAATAATAAGAATATGGTAAGGCTCTTCGTCCGTGTTAGTTGCAGTAATCGTGCTTATTGCTTCTTGACCAGATGATACTGAAGCTAAGTTGGAGCCCAATTGCCTGCGTAAAACACTGCCTCTCGTCGTATCATCAATGATTAATACCCTGACGGAATTTTTATACTGATCCCATGGTGAATCTAATAAAGAATTATGTTGTAAAGGAAGAGTGAGTGCGCAACTGAATGTTGAACCTTGGTTTAATTCGCTGGCAACGGCTAATTCGCCATTCATGAGCCCCACTAATTTTTTGGTGATCGCTAAACCTAACCCCGTGCCGGCTTGACTAGAAGAGCGTGTATAAAGCGGCAATACTTGCTGAAAATGCTCAAAGATTGCTTCTTGTTTGTCTTGAGGAATGCCAATGCCCGTGTCTTCAACCAAGAAAAGAAGTTGTGCATGAGAATTAACTTTCCCGGTGCATTGGATGCTGACGCGCACATATCCCTTTTCAGTAAACTTGATTGCATTACCAATTAAATTCGTCAAAATACGACGAATGGCGCGAGAATCCGCTATGACTTGATCCGGCGTATCGGGTGTATATTCTAAAAATAACTCAATTTTTTTTAATTTAGCAGTAGCGGTTAACATCATAATCACTTCTTCTGCTAATTCTTTTAAATTTAAAGGTGCGGGATTAAGTTCGAATTTTTCTGCTTCTAGTTTTGCAAAATCTAAAATGTCAGTGATAAGCGATAGTAAATGTTTGCTTGATTTTGAGAGGTGAGCAATATATTCGCTTTTTTCTTCAGAGGATAAATTTTCATCTTTGAGGAAGCCAATCATGCCGAGAATACCCGTCAATGGGATGCGAAGTTCGTGGCTGGCAACAGCAATAAATTCTGATTTTGCTTTATTGGCAACTTCGGCGCGCTCTTTGGCAAGTTGCAATTCTTTTTCAATCTTTTTTCGGTGGGTAATGTCAGTATAAATACAAAAAACACCGATTATTTGATGATTATTGTCAAAGATGGGAACTTTGCTGACCAGCATAATTCTTTCAGATCCATCTTTTTGTAATTGTTTTTCTTCATACTCTAACATGGGCTTTTGCGTTTGGATAATACGTTTATCGTCTGCAATATAAACTAAGCTTTGTTCTTGTGACCAGGGCATATCACAATCAGATTTGCCAATAATGTCATCCGGAGAATTAAATCCACACGCTTCAGCAAATTTTTTATTACACCCTAAAAAAACAGAATCCGTATTTTTCCAAAAAATAAAATGAGGGATATTATTAACAACCACATCAATATAACTCATGACTTGGTTTTTGGCGCTTTCAATAAGCTGATGGGAGGTATTATCTTGACCTAAAATAATGGAACCTTGAAAGGAATTATTTTGATCAAAAAGAGGAATAATACTCCACTCAATTAATTTTTTATTAGGTAATTCTGTTTTAAGTTGCGTATAAGTTTGTAAAGGCCAGTTTTTGATAGGGGGAGTCACATCATATTGGCGACACAAGGCAAAAAAATTCTTGCTGAGAACATCGGCTTTTTTTAATTTAAGGATGTTTTCTGCTTGTACATTAAATTCAACGATAGCGGCATTAATATCCAGGCAAACGACAATGTAGTCTGACTGGTTTAAAATAGCCGTTAAAGCAATTTCCTTATAGTTGCTATCAAGTGCCACTAAAATCTCCTAAATATAAATTTCACAACTATGACAGGGGTCATAAATGAGAGCCCGAACGACGGTGGCGCTCTGCGCCTTTGCTTCTCGCCTCAGTAGAGCGAGTCGATATATTTTGTTTAATGTTGTTCGTCATATGTTTTCTAAAACGATCCACATATCCTAAATTTTCTATTGGAGGTGGTGAATTGTTCTTTTTCCTTTTAACGCTTTGTCCGAGCGGACTCCCATTATTACTGCGTTTAGAACTAATCAAATGCGGCGGTACTTTACTTGTTGATCGCATGTGTGATGGATGATTTTTATGACGAAGTTCATCGTCTGAAGAAGAAGAACTCTCTTGAGACATTATTGAAGAATTGCTTTCTTGCGAGTCACGTAAAGGATTAGAAGGTTCATCGTTTGCTAAAGAAAGGTTTACAAACTGTGTGGTGGGTGCCATCACACTTCGATGTATAGGAGACACTTTGAAAGCTTCTTGAGAGTCGTTTTTTATAGAGGGTGAAGCAGGAGCAGAGGCCGCATTTTTTATTTTATGCGTTGAAATATAGTCCTCTTCCCACCAATTTTTTTGCCCTTCGATAGATGGCGCTTTTAGAGAAACTTTTTTTA
>CAZTDR010000016.1:0-42079 GCA_964612855.1 uncultured Coxiellaceae bacterium | reverse complement strand
CCGCTGGGCGGACACATGGGGCCGTCTCTACAAAAGGAATAACAAGGATGGAAAATTTAAAAGATAAAGTCATTTTTATTACTGGTTCTAGCCGGGGTATTGGTCGTGAAATTGCTTTACGCTGTGCAAAAGACGGCGCAAAAATTATCATTGCTGCCAAAACCGATCAGCCACATCCCAAATTAGAGGGAACGATTCATTCTGTTGCTAAAGAAGTCGAGGCAGCGGGTGGAATGGCTTTACCTATACTGCTAGATATTCGAGAAGAAGAGGCTGTGTACGAGGCGGTTGCTAAAGCGGTAGCCCAATTCGGTGGCATTGATATTTTGGTCAATAATGCGAGCGCTATTTCTATTTCACCCACGCTTGAAACATCCATGAAACGATTTGACTTGATTTCTTCCGTCAACATGCGCGGTACTTTTTTATGTTCAAAAGCGTGTATTCCTCATTTAAAACAAGCAAAAAATCCGCATATTTTAACACTGTCACCCCCGCTTAATATGCAAGCGAAATGGTTTAAAGATCATTTGGCCTATACTATGTCAAAGTATGGAATGAGTATGTGCACGCTAGGCATGGCCGAAGAATTTAAAGCTGATGGTATTGCAGTCAATTCACTCTGGCCTCGTACTACCATTGCTACAGCCGCCATTGCCTTTAATTTTCCTAAAGAAATTTTACAAGCGAGCCGCAAACCGAGCATTATGGCCGATGCTGCTTATGAAATTTTAAATCGCGACAGCAGAAAAACCACGGGTAATTTTTTCATTGATGAAGATGTATTGCGAGAAAGTGGGGTAAATGATTTCTCCCAATATGCTTTAGATCCTAAAGCAAAGTTGTATACAGATTTGTTTTTGAATGAAGTGTAATGGATGCGGCTTATCATCCCCAATAAAAACAGTCGGGGATGACAGGGCCTACGCATGAAAGAATTTTTGTAACATGTAGGGTGGATTAGACGCGTTTTTTGCGTCGTAATCCACCAAATAAGAAAATGACCGCTTTTTAAACAAGCCAAACCCATTGTCAACAGACCCAAGTCGTCTTATTTCTTTTTCAACACCATCATCGTTAATCGATTGATCGAAATTAATTTTTCCTGCTCATCTTTAATTTCAATGCTCCATACTTGCGTAGATTTGCCCAAGTGATAAGGCTTCGCTGTGCCAAACACAAAACCTTCGCGGATCGAGCGAATGTGGTTCGTGTTGATTTCCAAGCCTACACAATAAAATTGGTTTGGATCAACCGCACAATTGGCGGCCGTACTGCCAACGGATTCCGCTAACACGCACGAGGCGCCGCCATGCATAATACCAATGGGTTGGCGAGTGCGATGATCGACAGCCATCCGCGCTGTTAAAAAATCCTTGCCGATTTCAGTGAATTCAATCCCCAAATAATGAATGAGGGTATTTGTACCACGCGCTTCTAACTCAGCTAAGCTCATGGGGGTTTGCCAAATGCTCATCGTATCCTCTCTATTTTATTAAAATAAAAATTAACCCATGCGTTCGTCCCCGCACCTCTCTATCGAATCAAACTCCCATTCATGCCAAGCAGGAATCGTCGGGAAATAAAGACCCATTCGAATCGGGCGGTGATCTATTTCGCGAATAGCCTGAAAATAATACCACATTTGTGCTTGATATTTTTTTTGCTCGTCCAGCAAAAATGACGAAAGTAATTGATCGTTTGCGGGCGTTGTAGTTTTGTAATCAATAATCCAGCGAATATTTTTATCGATAAAGGTTCGATCAATGACAAACGATTGCGGCTGCTTATCAATGAAAGCGGTTAATTTAAATTCAGCTTGTGATTCTGTATGCGGTGATAAAATCCAGCGTCCACGGGGATCACGCAAGGTATTTTCTAATGCAAAATGCACTTTTTTTATCATTTCATCGAGTTGGGTCATGCTCGCGCCCAATGTGAGCAACTGATTTTTTATATAAAGCGATTGATTTTCCAGAGAGGCTTTTTCCCACCAGTCTATGCCTTGCTGAGACATTTGTTGTAATACTTGATGCACTAAGGTCCCAATGTATTTAGGTGTCGGGTCCGGCAACAAAAAACCAGATTTTTTTTGATGATAAGCAATGGTTTCCGCAAGTCGATTTTCACTCACTGGATTATGCCAATTTTCTACTAAACGCTTTAAGTTTTGCGAGTGATAGTCAATCGGTAAAATGATTTCAGATGTGTTTTTTTTATCTTCTAACGCAACTTGATGTTTAATCGAAGGCCAAAGTTTTTCGAGCAAACTACTCGTGTTGACGTTGCCATTTTCTTTGACAGAGAAAAACAGATCGAGATGCTTTTTGGCTCGCGTTACAGCAACGTAAAGTAATCGGCCGCGTTCATAATCATTTTTGATCGCATGTTCACGTTGGATATAATCATAAATAGAATCACTCTCCTGACCAATAGCATGCACAGGTGCTAAAATTAAAGAGGTACTTTCATCATTACGCGTGCGTTCCATCCACAGTAAAAGTTGCTTATCATCATGAGAAGCTTTGCGCTCTAAATGGGGTAAAATGACGGTATCAAATTCTAAACCTTTTGCATTATGAATTGTCATAATTTGCAAGGTATCGTCAGCTTGTTGATTGGGTGCTGCATATAATTGTTTAACGTAGTCGTCTAACAAATCGGGGTTTAAAAAATGATTTGTTTGTTCGAGTTGATCTATTAATTTAAAATACGCATTCACATCATCTAAATCAGTTATATGGTCCACACACGCAGGGCCGCCGAGTAACAACCAAGTACTTTCGATCCAGACACGTAAAGAAAATCGATTGCGCTCATTCATTTTTACTTTCATCACTGAGAATAAACGCCTTAAGCGCTGTTGGCTAACGAGAGGAAGCGAGGCGATCACCTCCGCTATTTGCATACGTTCCCATAAACTGATTTTCGGATCATTGCCTGTTAAAATTAATAAATCATTTAGCGACAATCCACACCAAGGAGCGCGCAAAATGGAAAGCCACGCGATACGATCCGCTGGATGTAATAAAGCCCGGGTTAAAGCAATGAGATCTTGAATAAAAGGACGATCTGTTAGGGGATCAATATCAATCGCACGATAAGCAATATTGGCATTTTTTAATAAAGGAATGATGGATTTTAAGTGCGTTCGTGAGCGTACTAAAATAGCAATTGTATCTGTGGGATTGAGCGCTTTTCTTTTTTGGATAAGTGCTATGATCGCGGGTGCTTGAGTATCCTCTTCATGCGCTAGAATTGAGTCCGCCTCTATTTTATTTATTGCGTAGGCATGGGTAGGGGCGGGCCCATCTGTCTGCCCTGCGGCGTTAGTCCTAGACGTTGATTCAGGAAATGCGTGCAGCGAAACAGCGAGAGCATCCGTCGCCGCTTCTTTGTTGGCAATGCTCGCACTATAAGCAACAGCTCCAGTCGTAATATCATCTTGTTCAGGAAAAACATAAGGGAATTTTTCATTGACCCAATTGACAATATGAGGTGTCGAGCGAAAATTCACAGCCAGCGTGAGGGGTGTTAATTTAATCTGTCCCATTCCATATTTACGGGCACGGATAAAAATCCCAACTTCCGCCTCGCGAAAACGATAAATGGATTGCATGGGATCGCCCACTAAAAATAAAGTGCGGCCATCATTAGGTTCCCAGCCTGTCGTGATTTTTTTCAATAAATGATATTGGCTATTTGACGTATCTTGAAATTCATCGATCAAGATATGCTTGATTTGATAATCTAATGCGAGAGTAAGGTCTGTCGGGGATTCATCCGTTCCAAGCGCGGTCAATGCGCCGAGGGAGTTTTCAATATAATCAATTTTACCGTGTTGCTGAAAAATAAGCTTCAATTGTGCGGCCACAATGCGCAATACGGTATGCAACGCGTCTAAGGTTTGCCACTGAGTTTCTTTATATTTAACCTCAGGTGCATTACGTAATTCAATAAAATGATTTTTTAAGGCAGTTTCTGCACGGAATTTCTCTACTAAGTCAGTTATTCGCGCTTTCATTTGAATAGCGAGATTCTTTTCCTCCGAATTTTTAAAAGCGCTCGCCGGGGGAAAACCTAAGTCATAGGTGAATTTTTTCCGCCATTCATCTTTTTGTGTGAATAATAAGGTTTGAATTTCCTGCCAATAAGGTAAATCTTCCACGGTTGAACCCGGCAATGCAGTTAAATGACCGCAATATTTCAAGGTAGAATCGGGATGAGAAGCAGCGTAGCGCAGTAAAAGTAATAGCTCATCGGCATGCAATTTTGGGAAAGAATGCTGTAATTTTTCTAGGATATCGGTGACCACGAGAGTCAATTGGGTTTCTAATTTATTTCTTAAGAATTCATCAGACGCATTTAACGTAATATGCCGTAACCATTGATCACGCTTTGCTAATAAATTAATGAGTAACGATTCCACTTTGTTAAGATCGTTATCCATATGCAATAAAATAGTGGCAATGGCGTTTGACCATTGTTGGTCATCTTCTAAATGCGATAAAAACTCTGATACGGCTTTCTGATAAAGCGGGTAGGGGTCATTGGTAATATCGGGTGTGGCACCAAAATGTGATAAAAGAGGTAATTGCCGGGTCAAGCTTGCATTAAAAGAGTCGATGGTTTGTAAGCGTAACCGATTAGGGCTCGCCAGCAAGTTCCATTTTAAAAGCCTATCTTGTTGCAATACTTTTTTAGCTAATAACCAGGTTTTTTTTGCATGCGTTGCGGCGGGCTCGGGATTGACCAGTGCATTTTGTAAGGCACTGATAATTCGAGTGCGCATTTCAGCCGCGGATTTCTTGGTAAAAGTGATAGCTAAAATTTCTTCCGGTTCTTTGACATGGCTCAATAAAATTAAAAATCGCTGGGTTAATAATTCGGTTTTTCCTGAGCCTGCAGGGGCTTGCACAATGAAAGATTGTTTGGGATCGAGCGCGGCCAATCGTTGCTGTTCATCGGGTATAGTTAACATTTTTCATGGACTCGGCAAAAAGTATGGAGATTACAATGATTGCAAACGTTAAGATCTTTTGGGTCAACACGAGCGACGCCGTTTAAAAAATCATGACTTAATTTTTCTAATATTCTCTTCCATTCTTGTAACTGTTGATCCCACAAGGTCGCGCTGGCATAGGAAGTTTCAGGCAATGTTTTAATGGATTTGATATCGAGATTTTTTTTGCTGACACCCGTCAGCGTTAAATGATCAGGGTGCAATTGGCCGAAGGCGATGCCAGCAATATTTTCACCGCTGATTAAACAATAAAGCGGTATTTGCGGTTCTTCGGGGCGTTCACTAAACCATTTTTTAATCGTATTATTTTTGCCGGTTTTATAATCAATGATGAGTTGACTACCATCGGCTAATTCATCTATTCGATCTAGGCGCAACGTGATTGGAATAGGGCCTATCATTGCCTCTCTTTCTTGTTCCGAGGAAAGAACTTTAAACTCAGGCCGCTGGCTTTCCAGTTGCAACCAATCAAATAAAATTTTTTCTAACCGCTGCAATTCGAGAGCAAGATAACGCTTATTGGATTGATCATCGGGTAATTCAATGGTTTGTTGAATTGCCTCTTTCGCACAATGATGTATTAATTGTTTTAACTCTGGCTCAACCTTTGTTACTAAGCGGGTCGAATCACCCAATTCTTTCCAGATGAGTTCTAACGCTTTGTGTACAATGTTGCCGCGATCTAATGCACGTAACCCAAGTTGCGGTGCATCAATAAAACGCGCATGTAAACGTAATTCCGTTAATGCTTTAAATGGACAGGCGGCTTGTTGTTTGAAAATATGGCTACCCCCGCGAATGGTTTCAGTTGCTTGTATGGGGGTTGCATTTTCATCCATGAAATTTTCTAGTTTCTTGACCGCAAAAATCTGTTGTGCCGAGGAAACAGTTTCACTGAGTTGCAATTCATTTATTGTGATCGCATCCAGGTTGGAAAGGAGCGCACTCGGTCGTAAGTCGGCATCTGCATTTTTTTCAGGATAACTGAAGAGTAAAGTGGTCGCACTATGCTTAAGTTGTTCGACTAGACGCTCACAATAAAGCAATTCGCGTTCGATCGTGGCATGGGGCATGTTTAATGTTTTTTGTAAACGTTGGGGAATGAGCGGATTAGGTTTAGGGGAAGCAGGCCAATTGGCATCATCAAAACCCATGACCCAGAGATGTTCAAAAGGGAGTTCAGCGGCTTCCAGTACACCTAAAATTTGAATAGGTGCTTCCGGTGTTTGCGGTTGAAAAATGGTTTTTGCTGAGAAGTGCGTTAGCCAATTTAAAGCTTGGCTTAAGGTTTGTGGTGGAAGAATACCATCGAGCATGCTGCATTCTAATAATAGATCCAGCCAACGTTGCACAATTTGATATTCTTGGCTGTTTAAACTGCGCTCTCCGGGCCATCCCAATAATTTTAATAAAGCTAAAAAATGAGTTGCCCAATCCGCCAGTGGCAAGGCTTTTTTCAATCCTGCAAAATGCATTAAATAATGTTCTAACCGCTTTGCCAGTAAAGGACAAGACGCTGCTAGCTGATAGCGGGAATCGGGCGAAAGTAGTTTCTTGATTGAGAGCGTCGTCACATTCGCGCTTCTTAAGCGATTTTCAAAATAAGCCCGTTTTAATCTTTCTTGTTCAGCTTCACCTAAAAAAGGCGATTTTAATAAATGGCTTATCGTCTCAAGTGATAGTGTATGCTGCGCGACTTTCAATAATTCAATAGCGGTTTGGATGATGGGAAAAGTCAGTAAACTTTTGCCTGCAGAAATATTAAAGGGTAATTGCGTATGATCCAGTGTGAACGTGCTATCTTCCGTAAAAATTTCAGAAAAAATGTGTAAAACGGTTTCGCGTAATGTGTCCAGTTGGGGGACAACACAACCAATCAAATAAGGTCTCTTTTGCGGGCATAGGTTATAGGTGGCTTTTGCCCAGCGCGCCATGGTGCGAATTTCGGTTTCTTGATCAAGTAGGGCAATTTTTTTAATCGAGATGGCGGGGGTTTTTGCATGATAATGAATAATTTCTGAACCTTGCTTTTCGCAAAGATTCAGTAAATGCACATGTTGTGGTGAAATTTCCGTGAAACCCACGAGAATGAGGCGAGTGGGTAGGGTTATATGTTGCGTGAGTATATTTTCTCTGAGTAAATCAGGTAGAGAATTCAGATCTAGCCAATGGTTTTTCTGGCACAATTGCGTAAATTCTTCTGCCCATTCTTGGAAAATTCGCCCATCTTCCGTTAATTGGAGTGCAGTCTCTGTCAAAGAGACTTGCCATAATTTTAATAAGCCGTAAGCCGATTCAGCTAATTCAGCGGTGGAACTGATTTGTAACAAAGCATCACTTCGTGGTGATTGACGAATAATAATTTCCCACAAAATGGTTTGTTGCTGGGGTGTCAACAGGACAGGGGCATCATGGAGTCTTTTCGCAGTGAATTCTTGCCATAAGCGTTGCAACCAACTGCTTAACGGTAATATATCCACGCTTTGCCAACACAATTTTTTTTGTAGAATTTGCTGCTGATTAAATTGATTGAAATAGAGAGCGGCTAACCGGCGGTTCGGCGTCAGTAGGGTCGTGCCCGGTTGAATGAGGTTTAATAATTCCATGGTTGCCTACATTTTTGATTATTTAATCTATACCTTAAATGTAGGGTGGATTAGACGCGCTTTTTGCGTCGTAATCCACCATTTGGCGATTAAGGCCAAAAGGCGATTAAATTTGGTGGATTACGGTGCAAAAAACGCACCTAATCCACCCTACATTCATTTTTTTATTTAGTTGCGTGGTAAACCAGCGTTTGGCGATTAAATTTGGTGGATTATGGTATAAAAAATGTATTGTATCCCCAACATTTTATTTTTTGTTTTATTGACCTATTTAATAACGTCGAAACTCCACATCAAATTGCAGCCCTGTGCCATTCCCCGGCGTGCCTAATTTAATTTTAGCGTGATGAAGATCGGCGATTTGGCTCACAATAGCTAACCCCAAGCCACTCCCTTGGGCTTGCGTGCCCAAGACACGATAGAAGCGTTCAAAGACCCGATCACGTAATTCTTTGGGAATACCAGGGCCTGAGTCAACGACACGGAAAGTAATGGAACGCTGATTGTTGAGTAATTGAATTTTCACCGCGCCATTTTCCGGGGTGTAACGAATCGCATTGTCGACAATATTACGAATTAAAATGCCTAATGCAATATCGTTGCCTTTTACAATGACCTCATTGGGCGGAGACAACATTTCAATTTCAATATTTTTTTCTAATGCGATGGGGACGAGGTAAGCGATAATTTCGGTCGCTAATTTGTGTAAGTCCAGAGGATGGATGTCGTTTAATTCTTCTTCTTGGCTGAGACGGCTTAATGTTAATAATTGTGCTACCACGTGCGAACTGCGATCGACGCTTTGCACTACTTTTTGCAATGCTTTAATGCGATCTTCTTCTCGATTCGCTTTGAGCGCCACTTGAGCTTGGGTTTTTAATGCAGCGAGCGGCGTGCGTAATTCATGTGCGGCATCCCCGGCAAAGCGTTTATTGCGATCAAATGCTAATTTTAAACGTAAAAATAATTGATTGAGTTCTGCCACGAGCGGTTTAATTTCGACAGGAATATTTTCCACTTCCACCGCTTCAAGATAAGTGGATGCGCGGTTGGAAATTTCGCTGGTCACTCGGGTAATAGAGCGTAAGGCGAGACCGACAATGATCCAAATTAATATACCAAAGATCGGATAAGTAATGAGTAAAATATACCCATTATTGCGAGTAATTTCGTCAGCGAGTTGATTGCGAATATCATAGACTTCAGCCACCACAATTTTATTATGGGTAAGAGGATCAATTTGCGCATAGATACGCCAGTCATCTTTTTTAATTTTAATATCGCTAAATCCGAGCGGTGTATTCAGCAGAGCATTTTGCGAAATCTCAGAAAAAGAAGTGGAAGAAGTAATGATTTTTTCTTTTTTATTCCATACCTCAAAGATAAAATTTTTCGAATTAACATGCGGAGAATGTTCTAAGTAATCTGCAATTTGGGTTTTTAAATGCGGGTCTTCAGCCGCAGTGTGGGAAATGACAGCAATGAAGGTGAATAGCTTCACCAGCTGATCATCCATATACGGTTGGATAACTTGCTTATCCAGTAAATAATTTCCGATGGCAGTAATAGACGATGCAATCGTCATGCTGATTAAAAGACTGATTAATAAAAAGTGACGGATTGATCGAATCATTTTTCATCTTTATCTTTGTCGATCATATAACCGATACCACGAATGGTATGAATAAAAGTTTGGCCAAATTTTTTACGTAAATTGTGAATGTGGACTTCCAGCGCATTACTATCGACATCCTCACCCCAGCCATAAAGCGATTGTGTCAAATGTTCACGCGATAAGACACGTCCTGTGTTTTCTAGCAATTTTTGTAAGAGAGCAAATTCACGGCGGGACACATTGATGGGTTCATTATTCAGAGAAACCGTATGCGCGGCTGGGTCGAGGGTAATATTGCCGTGTACCAAGAGAGGTTCTGCGCGTGAAGAAAAACGGCGTTGTAATGCACGTAAACGAGCGCAGAGTTCATCCAAGTCGAAGGGTTTGGTCAGATAATCATCCGCGCCACTATCCAATCCTTTAACACGATCATCAATTGATTCGCGAGCGGTGAGAATTAAGACGGGCATGGTTTGTCCGCGGCCCCGTAAGTTCTGTAATACAGTAATACCGGGCAGCTTGGGTAAGCCTAGGTCGAGTACCACAATTTCAAAATTTTCTGTTTTTAGCGCTTGATCAGCAGATAAGCCGTCTTTTAACCAATCAACGGTATAACCATATTGATTTAAGCCTGTTCGGAGCCCATCTCCTAAAAGCTCATCGTCTTCTACTAGTAGTACACGCATGCTTGCCACCTCATCGGCGTAATTTGCTCAACTTTATCTTTTTTATGGAGTGATGGCAATTCTAGATTTTCCATCAGTTCTCAAATCTACTGTGGTTGTAGTAAATGTAACGGCTTAAAAAAATCTATGACTTCAGCATTATGAATAAAAGATAAATTATATGGATGTTCTGCATATAATTTTTTTACTGGATGAGTGCCAATCAGTTTTTCAATTGAGTTTGCGATATTGCCCAATAAAATCAGCTGAATTTGGGGGCGTTGTTCAAAAGTGAAATTTAAAACATGGCGAATAAATGGGTGCCAAGCGCGTGCATCTTTTTGCACTTGATTGGGGCGCAGTACGGGCGTTGCATTGAGCAATAAAAAGCCATGTATTAAAAAATTATGGAATAATTCCTGGTTAGTTTGAATAAAGTTAGCTTTGTGAAGTTTAGCAATAGCAGCTTGACTGGTTTCATGAGAGGGTAAGGCATTTTCGGCAATTAAGAGCATTTTCATCATATTGCGCAATGAGGTTGCCCGATTCACGCGTTTGCTTAACCCAGTCTCTGACCAGAGTTGATCAACTGCCGCATCCCAAAAAGCATAACCATTGGCGGAGGCCGCGCGTGGATAAGGTGATTCTCCAAATAAAACATAAGACGTCTGTTGCAGTGGAAGTGAAAAAGCATTGAAGATTTTTTCGGGGCCCGGTAGCCAATCGGTCTCTGTATAAAGTGTTTCTAAATAGTCTGGGTCCATCGTTTTTAGTGCTTGAGTCAGACAAGCATGCCAAGAGGAGTGTGCTGCATTAATGTTAAAAAGATGGTGTTTTTTCATAAAATCCTTATGATATATACTCGTCGCGATCTTAAGTGCGGCGAGTATAAGACAGGTAAAGTTAAAAACATAGGAAGCCTATGGATAACAATTTATTGGAAATATTAGCATGTCCGATTTGCAAAGGTGAATTGCTGTTTGATCGAAGCAATCAAGAATTAATTTGTAAATTCGATCGTGTGGCTTATCCCGTTGTGGATGATATTCCTGTTATGTTAGAGGGACGATCAAGGCGATTGTCGGGAGAGGAAAGTTTTTGAAGTAGAAACGGACTCAGGTGTCCGTTTCTATACCATATCATTACCCATAAGTCATAAAAGCACTGCGACTGTAGGCTTTGATGACAATAAAAAGATAAACTGTAGGGTGGATTAGATGCGTTTTTTGCATCGTAATCCACCAGATTAAAATAAAAGACGTTTAGATTTTGGATTGCGGCAAAAAAACGCCTAATCTCTCCTACGTTTCTTTGCGCTTAAAAAACTTGTGGGTATATAAAGTCTCTTTACTGCGGTCCCTTTAGCTTAGCGATGGTTCTTTTTACTTTCTAGAAAACCATTCGCTTGGTCTATCGTTTTTTGTTTAGAAGGTTTAGCGCTAAAAAAAGCAGCATCCCTTGCCGTCCGGATGGTTAGGCCAGGAATCGGATGATTGGGCAATAAAAAAAGTAAACATCTCTTGCCAAATAAAAAATCTTTTTCTTCTGATTGCAGCAAGAATCTCAGTCTATTTATTAACTTAAAATACGGATTAACTTGAAATGAATCAGATGCAATCGAGCTAGGCGCGACTGTTGCGCCATCATTAGCTGCCTGTACACGTTCTTCCTCGGCGGAGCCTTTAGTAAGCGTTTGGAAGAAATCGGAATCGAGTGGAACTATCGCTTGAGAAAGTTTTTTTTGACCCCCATCTATTTCTACCATGGCTGCTTTCCATACAGTCTTGTCATTTTCATCTATTTCTTCCCAGAAGAATACTTCACCTGCTTGTCTTTGATCGAGTGGATACATGGACATCACGGAATCAGCAATAATATGTATTCCTCCTTTAAAAGGGGTTGGCATTTTTTTGAAGGTGGCGGCATAGGCTATTCCCGCTTGCGTAATCAAAGGATTGCAGAGCGCCTGAACAAAGAAATCTAATATATCCGTGTGCTGTGTTAAAAAAATCGCAAATAGTTCTAATTGCGAAAATTCTGTAAGAGCAAAGCCGCGCAATAAGCCTGGTTTTTTGGAAACGCCCAATAGAGCTTGTTGGTATTGCTGCATTTGTTCTGCGGATAATTTTTCTTTAATGTCTTGGCCAAATTGTTTAATGGTTTCTTGATATATTTTACCTTCAGCATTCAACCATTCCTCAATTGCGTAAAATTCTTCATAGGAATCATCAGGATTAGTATGTCCTTTTGCTGATGTAATCCTGAGAACAGATTGGCATGTATCCTGATGATTACAGGGAAGAGGTTTTTCTTCTGGCTGATTGAATTGCTCATCGCTTAGAATTGGAGGTTTAAGACGCGACCGTTTTTGGGGGAGACTAAGATCCTGTTTTGTTTGATTATCTGGAAAGTAATAAAAAGGGCCATCTTTATCTTTATATAAAAATAAATGACGTTGATCAGATGGCTTATAATGACCATCTTTAGGGGGCAACATTAAAAAAAGATCACACCCTTTAAAATTTGGCAATAGGATTTCTTTTAACTGCAAATGAGCTGCAATGACGTCTCCGGTGCTAAAAGCAACACTTGCTGCTTCTAAGCAGGGATATTGGGTAAAGGCTTGGTAGAAAAAAGATTTTAATGTCGGATGGGAAATCAACAAAGAGCAAATGTCACCCAGTCGCAGGTACTCGTTCTGCAATTCTGTTACAACCGTTTCATCATTCGTTCGAACGAATGCTACAAAAACTTTTATAAAATTTTCTATCTCTTGTTGATAAGGAGAGCCAGAGCCTTTGGTCAACCAGGCATGGAATATAGCAGCCTGTTTTTCCAGGGCCAATTTCTCTTGTATCGACTCTGCTTCATCTGCTTTTTTTGCTTCAGGAGATAATAAATCGCTATTGAGCTCAATGTGAGTCACTTTTACTATTTTTCCCTGAATAACAACATCAAATTGAGTTGACAAGAATAAATTAAGTAAGTGGCGCAGAAAGGATCGAATTGCATAAAATTTTCTAGAAGTTTCTATGAACCTATCGGAGGAAGGTGATGGTTCTAAAGCAAATAATTGGTTGATTTTTGCAGGCAGACCGTCAACTGAGCTCTCTACCCAGGTTTCACGATTAAAGCTTTGTAAATCTAAATCACCCTGCTGTTTAATAGTTTTCATTTTATCAATTTTGCGATCAAAGCTTAAATCCTGGCGGTGTAATAAATGATTCCATTTTTTTATACAAATGTTTTGAGTATATTTAACAAATAACATCCATAAATCATATAATAAAGGGTGCCGGAGCTTGCTCTTTTCTGTCTTTAGATAACTTACCAAAATTTCTATGAGTTCATCGTTTAGCTTGATGAGCTGCGTGATTTTTTCTTTTTGAGGCAAGGCTTTATTGTACAATACCTGAGTAAAGACGTTTGTAGTGGCTTGAGAGCAAGCTTCTTCAAGAGCTGTTCTGACTATAAAATTTATTTCTTTATTCGTTATTGATTCAACATTAACAAATGCTTGTAACGCAGCAACTTTTTTTTCTGGAGATAAATCCAGACTAAATATGTCTTGGATTTTTTTGCGACATCTTCGTGTTAGTTGAGGGATTAATTGCTGCCATTGTTTATCCAAAAAATCTTTAGGCGTACCAATTATTTTTTCACATTGTTGAAGTAGCGTCTCTATGCTCAATGTGGCATCGTTAAATAGTTCAGTCACATTTTTAAATTTTTGCGGCGTTTGATTGTTATTATCGGTGGGAGTTGGATTTGTGCTCGTACGTGGCAGAGTCATAATTATCTCTCTTATATAGAATAAAATCTTAGCAATTATATCTCTTTTGCACAAAGATGAAAGGATAGATCCCGCCGTGTTTTCCCTCTCCTTAGCAGGCTGGAGGAGAGGGATATCCAGAAAAGAAAAGGTGAGAATGGGTTACTCGTTTTCTACTTTTTTATTTCCATAATTATCTTCCCCCGCCATTTGTTTATTCATTCCATCGCTGGGCTTGCGCGTACGATGTTTGGAAAAACGTTTATGACGGCGGTGTTTCGCGGGATGACGCGATTTACGCTCTGCATAATCAGCAGTAGTAGAAGTGGGATGAAGATGTACAGGCTGTTCTGAAAGAGCGGGCTGATGAGTGGATGGTATGTCTATCACAACAGGAGAGGTTGC
This sequence comes from uncultured Coxiellaceae bacterium, assembly GCA_964612855.1. Classification (GTDB taxonomy): domain Bacteria; phylum Pseudomonadota; class Gammaproteobacteria; order DSM-16500; family DSM-16500; genus DATIJJ01. The sequence continues at coordinate 27,993 of CAZTDR010000016.1, read as the reverse complement.
AACAATAGCAGTCTCTTGAACAGGAGTGGATGTCGTGCGCTCAATAGCAGGTTGTGTGTTGACCGGTTGATTCGCAGCGGACTGTGCTTGCCGTCCTGTGCGGTGGTGGTCATGGCGTTCACGTTCTCCACCTTGGCCATGACGCTCATGCTGCTCTGTGCGATGTTGCGGCGAACGATGATGATGCGTGCGTTCTTTTTGTCGTTGCTCTGAGTGCTCATGAGATTGATCGGATGAACGTGCGGATTTTTGCTGATCATGATCTTGTGGGTGTCTGCGTTGATGACCGCGATGTCTTTGTGGATGGCGATGCTTGTTGCGATTGCCATGATAAGGGCGTCTATTGTCTGCGTGACGCACACTGGTTTTTCGTGCAGTTTTGGGTTGCTCTGGCTCTTTTTTCAAAAGATAACTAAATAAACGCTTTATTAACCCTTCACCTGCTTTTGATTTGCTTCCAGCGGGCGGCGTAGGAGTAGGTTGCTCAATCAGCATGCTTTTGATAGCGGGTTCTTGATGAGTGCGTGCCGTAATAGGATTGACAACGGTTGATTCGATTTCAGGTTTGATCGCTAATTTGTAACTCATGATTTTTTCATCATGACCGCTTAAATCAGAAAGACGAATGCGTTCTACTTCATAGTGCGGGGTTACAAAATGAGGGTTCGGTACAATAATAACCGATACTTTTTGCCGTTCTTCAATGCCCATGATGGCTTGTCGTTTTTCATTCAGTAAGAATGTAGCAATCTCTATCGGTAATACAGCTCGTACTTGAGCTGTATTTTCCTTCATAGCATGTTCTTCAATAATTCGGATAATCGATAATGCAAGCGATTCGATACCACGAATGGTGCCTTGACCTAAGCAACGCGGGCAACTGATTTGGCTAGATTCTCCGAGTGAGGGACGTAAACGTTGACGTGACATTTCCAATAAACCAAAGCGCGAAATACGGCCAATTTGGACGCGTGCTCGATCCATTTCTAAGGCATTCTTAATGCGTTCTTCCACTTCACGTTGATTACGAGTGGGGGTCATATCAATAAAATCGATGACGACCAGTCCGCCTAGATCGCGCAAACGCAATTGACGAGCAATTTCATCAGCCGCTTCTAAATTGGTCGTGAGTGCGGTTTCTTCGATATCGCCACCTTTGGTAGCGCGTGCAGAGTTGATATCAATGGATACGAGAGCTTCCGTATGATCGATCACCACCGAGCCGCCTGAAGGTAATCTGACTTCGCGTTGGAACGCGGATTCAATTTGGCTCTCAATTTGAAAACGGGTAAATAAGGGCGTTGGATCTTTATATAATTTAACGCGATGAATAAAGTCGGGACGAACTAATTTGATGTGGTTGGTAATTTCTTCATATACATCGGCATGGTCAATTAAGACTTCGTCGATATCTTTGCGCAAGTAATCACGAACGGCACGAATAATGGTGTTGCTTTCTTGATAAACTAAGAAAGGAGCGGAACGATGTTCAGTTGCTTTGCTAATTGACTCCCAGTGTTTTAAGAGTATGCCTAAGTCCCATTGCAATTCTTCAAAATTTTTCCCACTGCCGGCCGTGCGGACGATGACGCCCATGCCTTCGGGCAAGCTGAGAGCAGAAAGATTTTCTCGTAAATCGGTGCGTTCTTCACCTTCAATGCGGCGTGAAATGCCACCTGCGCGAGGATTATTGGGCATCAGTACAAGATAAGAGCCGGGCAAGGAAATAAAGGTAGTGAGGGCTGCGCCTTTGTTGCCGCGCTCTTCTTTATCAATTTGAACAATCAGTTCTTGGCCTTCTTCTAGGACTTCGGTGATAGAAGGGCGTTTACCGCTATCCACGAAAGAATTTTTAAAACAAGAACGAGCGACTTCTTTAAGAGGTAAAAAGCCATGACGTTCTTCGCCATAATCGACAAAAGCGGCTTCTAAGCTGGGTTCTATGCGCGTGATGCGCCCTTTGTAAATATTGGATTGTTTTTGTTCCCGAGCGGTAGATTCGATAATTAAATCATAGAGGTGTTGTCCGCTCGCTAAAGCAATTCGCAACTCTTCATTTTTATGAGTTGCATTAATAAGCATTCTTTTCATAGTTACCTTATTTTCAAGGCGTTCCATGACTATAGCTATGTGAGCGAGGTTTAAGCGGATAAGTTGGCGTGTTTTTTAGCTATTTTTGAAACGCTCGCAAGTATCCATTTATATCTTAAAATAATTGGCTATACTGCCTGCCTACTAAAATCTTTGCTCTACAAACTCATACAGCGTTAGTGCTGGAGCGCAAATTAACAAATTTTTCTTGGTATTGATGCCTAAACAACCCGAATGGGGGGCAGATAGTTTTTGCTGATGTTGCAATAATTTTGGTATCATTTAGACCCAATTAATTCTATCATCTGCATCGTTTATGCGTTGTATACCTGTTTAAATAATTTTTACCTATCAAGGTCTTAGCAAATATACCAGGATTTTGTTTTTATATCAAATAAATGGGCAAGGAATTTCTGTTGAGTCTTCGTTCAGCAAGTGCAGGATTTATATGAAAAAAACCTCGGCAAGCGCGGTCTATTACATCACCATTGAGCCCGATTACACTGATCAACGAATCGATAATTTTTTAATAACGCATTTGAAAGGCGTACCTAAGACGAGGATTTATCGCATTTTGCGTAAAGGCGAAGTGCGAGTAAATAAAAAGCGCATTGAGCCAAGCTATCGCTTGCAAGCGGGCGATCAAGTTCGTATTCCTCCTGTTCAACTGGCCGAGCGCTCGATACCGGTACAGCCCAGCCACTCGTTAGTGGATTTGTTAAGGAGTCGCATTCTTTATGAAGACACAGGATTGCTCATTATTAATAAACCCACCGGTATTCCAGTCCATGGTGGCACATTGACAAAAATGGGTGTGGTTGAGGCATTGCGTGTTATGTATCCCAAGCTACCTCATTTAGAGTTAGCTCATCGATTAGATGCGGATACTTCAGGTTGTCTTATTTTAGCCAAAAAACGAAGTATATTGAAAGAGTTACATGGATTGTTGCGTCAAGGTAAAATGCAAAAAATTTATTGGGCTTTGACCAAAGGGCATTGGCAAGCCGATGAATTGCGAGTGGATGCACCCTTGCAAAAGAATCACTTAAGTAGCGGTGAGCGCATCGTGCGGGTGCATCCAGAAGGAAAATCTTCCTTAACCGTATTTAAACCCCTGGAGACGTTTGCCGAGGCAATGTTGGTTGAAGCGCATTTGCATACGGGCAGAACACATCAAATTCGAGTTCATGCCCGCTATCGTCATCATCCTATTGCAGGGGATGAAAAATATGGGGATAAAGAGTTTAGTAAAAAAATGCGAGAAAAAGGCTTAAGGCGTTTGTTTTTACATGCAAAACGTATCGAATTTGTCTTGCCCTCCACCGAAAAAAAAATAATAGTTGAGGCACCACTGGACGAGGATTTGGTAGAAGTGCTAGCCCACTGTAAAAATGCAACCTAATACACCAATCTGTAAAAATGTAGGGGGATTAGATGCGTTTTGTGCATCGTAATCCACCGATTAGAAACAGGCAGGTAAATTTTGGTGGATTACGGCAAAAAACGCCTAACCCACCCTACATTTTTTGTAGTTTTGTGCAAACCCCATTTTTCCTTCTACTTATTGATTATTATGAATTGACAGCCCATTCGCATCCGCATACAATCCCGCACCTATGTATAAAGACAACCCGTTACCTTTAAAAGTGGATCCTTTTCGCTTTGCTGATAATGCACTTAGCTTAAGTGGGACGCTATCCACCAAGGATATGCCACGTCTTTTATCCGGTCTTGCTCCCCAAGAAAGGGAAGTCCGAGTGGATATGAAGTTTGGGGTGGATGAAGAAGGTATTCGGTATGTGAAAGGCGAGTTAAAGACTTCTTTAATGCTGGAATGTCAGCGTTGCCTAGAGCCTTTTAACTATGAAATAATCAGCAGCTTTATGCTAGGTATTGTGCATACGGAAAAAGAAGCTGACCGACTTCCTGAAAGGTACGATCCTTTATTAGTGCCTGATTTATCCCTTATTTTAAGTGATATGTTGGAAGAAGAATTGATTATTAGTTTGCCAATTGTACCCATGCATCCAATGGATGCTTGCAAAGCGAAAGAACCCATCGAATTTCATTCGAAGGACGCTATCGCAAAGAAAGAAAACCCATTTAAAGTTATTGAATCATTGCGTTCTAAACGCAGCAGTAAATAGTGAGGAGTTTAGCTCATGGCAGTTCAAAAAAGTCGTAAATCTCGTTCTAGACGCGGCATGCGTCGTGCACATTCTGCATTAAGCGGAGCAGCACTTTCTATCGATGCAGCAACAGGTGAAACACATCGTCGTCATCACGTAAGTCCAGATGGTTATTACAAAGGTCGCCAGGTTGTCAATAAGGCCCCCGTTGAAGAAGAAAACGACGAAGAGTAAGCCGTTTGAAAAAGATAACGATTGCAGTTGATGCGATGGGGGGGGATCATGGTCCTCCTGTTGTCGTGCCTGCGTGTTTGCAGGTATTAAAAAATCGCTCTGCGCTTCATCTGATTTTGGTGGGCGATACCGACGTCCTGCAACAAGCGTTGCAAGGGCAATCTTATGATACTTCTCGATTAACTATTCACCATGCTTCTCAGCGTGTTGAAATGGATGAATCTCCTGCGACAGCCTTACGCTCTAAAAAAGACTCGTCGATGCGTGTCGCTCTCAATCTTGTTAAATCCGGCGAGGCAAAAGCTTGCGTCAGCGCTGGTAATACAGGTGCTTTAATGGCAACTGCACGTTTTGTTTTAAAAACGCTGCCAGGTATTGATCGTCCCGCGATTATTTCTACTTTTCCTACCCAATCCAAAAAAAACATGCGTATGCTGGATTTGGGCGCGAATGTGGACTCCACGCCTGAACATTTGTTTCAATTTGCTGTGATGGGCTCGGTATTAGTTTCTGCTGTGGATGGCACTCAGAATCCCACGGTGTGCTTATTAAATATCGGTCATGAAGATATTAAAGGCAATGAATTAGTCAAAAAAACGGCGCAGTTATTGAATGAAGCCAAAACCGTCAATTATGCTGGCTATATTGAAGGTAACCAAATTTATCAGGGTATAGCGGATGTGATCGTATGTGATGGATTTGTCGGTAATGTGGCTTTAAAAGTCAGTGAAGGGCTCGTGGTATTCATTCGAAATTTATTAAAAGAAGGCTATACTCGCACCTGGTTCACGAAGCTTGCGGCGCTTATTTCTATGCCGATATTGAAAGCAGTGATTAAGCGTATTGATCCCGATCGTTATAATGGCGCTTGTTTGGTTGGGCTCCCAGGTATCGTGATAAAAAGCCATGGTGGTGCAAAATCTCATGCATTTGCGTATGCGCTTGAAGAAGCGATGGTGCAAGTGGAAAAAAATATTCCTGAGCGTATTAGCGCGGAAGTTGAACGGTTATTGAAAATATAAAAGAAGGCGTAGACTAAATTATGACTTACGCAAAAATCATGGGTACTGGCAGTTATCTACCCGAAAAAATTCTCACCAATTTTGAATTAGAAAAAATGGTTGAAACAACGAATGACTGGATCGTAGAACGGACCGGCATTCATAACCGCCATATCGCAGCGGCACATGAAAGTGCATTAACAATGGCGGAACAAGCTGGGCGCAATGCCATGGCAGCAGCAGGTATTACACCCGCTGATATTGGTATGATTATTGTTGCGACAACCACGCCAGAAAAAATGTTTCCAAGCACTGCCTGTTTATTGCAACAAAAATTAGGTATTGCAGGGTGCGCGGCGTTTGATTTAAATTCCACAGCCTGCGCAGGCTTCATCTATGGATTAAGCATTGCCGATCAATTTATTCGTAATAATAGCTTAAAATATGCATTAGTCATTGGTAGTGAAGTCATGTCACGCATCGTAGATTGGAGTGATCGTGCCACATGTATTTTATTTGGCGATGGAGCAGGTGCCGTTGTTTTAGGTCCAAGCGATAAACCAGGCATTTTATCTACCCATTTGCATGCAGATGGTGCTTATAAAGATGTTTTGTCATTGAATGTCGGTTTAGGTAAAGCAATGGAACTTGAGAAAGCGCTTTATATTCAGATGTCAGGTAATCAGTTATTTAAATTAGCGGTGAATATTTTAGGTGATTTATTTGATGAAACGTTGAATGCCAATGGCTTAGATAAATCGGCTGTGACTTGGCTAGTTCCCCATCAAGCGAATATTCGCATTATTCAAGCGATGGCAAAAAAATTAAACCTCCCACTCGATCGCGTTGCGATCACTCTCGAAGATCAAGGCAATACCTCAAGCGCATCCATACCACTGGCATTAGATAAAGCAGTTCGAGATCAGCGTATTAAACGCGGCGATTTGCTCATGCTGGAAGCATTTGGCGGTGGGCTAGCGTGGGGATCTGCGTTAATTCAGTATTAATTTTTTTCTTATGGTGTGCACGCTGCGCTTTGCCAACCCTACATTTATCACTTTTGTAAGGTGAGCAAAGCGCAGCGTGCACACCAAGCTTAGGAGTAAATTGTGACAACATTATGCGTTGTTTTTCCCGGACAAGGTTCTCAATCCGTTCGCATGTTAAGCGATATCGCTGACGCTTTTCCATTGGTTAAGCCTATTTTTGAAGAAGCTTCTTCTGTTTTAAATTATGACTTATGGCGCTTGGTACAAGAAGGTCCTGCTGACGAGTTAGATAAAACCGTGCATACGCAACCGGCACTGTTGGCGGCTTCTTATGCCATTTGGCATATTTTGCGCGGGCAAAAAATTCAACCCGATTTGCTGGCAGGCCATAGCTTAGGTGAATATACCGCTTTAGTTTGTGCAGGAGCGCTGCAATTTTCTGATGCAATAAAATTAGTTGCCGCCCGCGGACACTATATGCAAGAAGCCGTTCCTGCTGGGCAAGGTGCTTTAGCGGCTATTGTAGGGTTGGATGATGCAACAGTTATGTCGCTTTGTGAAAAAGCCGCGTTAGATGAAATTCTCGCCCCTGCTAATTTTAATAGTCCCGGACAAGTCGTGATTGCAGGTAAAACATCGGCTGTTGAACGAGCACTTGTATTAGCCAAAGAAGCGGGTGCTAAACTTGCAAAACAATTAGCAGTAAGCGTTCCTTCGCATTGTGCCTTAATGAAGCCGGCTGCTGTGAAATTAGCAACACTTCTTGATACCATGCCAGTGCAAAAGCCCGTCATTCCCGTTATTAACAATGTGGATGCGGCTACTTATGAGACTGCGGAAGCGGTGAAAGATGGCTTGATGCGCCAATTATTTATGCCGGTACGGTGGGTAGAAATCATTCAAAAAGTTACCCAACAAGGAGTGACTCATATTATTGAATGTGGTCCTGGTAAAGTGTTAACGGGATTAAATAAACGTATCGTAACGGATGTGAAATTAACCCATACCGCGGATTTAATCAATTTACAAAATTTATTAGCTGCGTTTGTAGTAGGTAACAGAGGATAAGATATGGAAAAAAAAGACCGTATAGCGTTAATCACAGGAGCAAGCCGTGGCATTGGCTTGGCGATTGCATTAGATTTAGGTCGCCAAGGTGCGACGGTGGTAGGAACCGCTACGACACAGCAAGGCGCAGACAATATTAACGCGCAACTTGAAAAAGCAGGTATTCAAGGAATGGGCATGGTTTTAAACGTGGCGGATCAAGCATCCATTGATGACGCGTTGGCCTTGATGAAAGAACGTTATGGTATGCCCACTATTTTAGTGAATAATGCAGCGGTGACACGAGATAACTTATTATTGCGTATGAAAGAGGAGGAATGGGTGAGCGTCATAGAGACGAACCTCCATTCCATTTATCGGTTGAGTAAAGCTTGTTTACGCGACATGCTTAAAGCGCGATGGGGTAGGATTATCAGCATTAGTTCGGTCGTTGGTGCGACGGGAAATCCTGGACAAGTGAATTATTCGGCAGCTAAAGCGGGATTAGAAGGCTTTACAAAGTCGTTAGCTCAAGAAGTTGGATCGCGTGAAATCACGGTCAATGCCGTGGCTCCAGGATTTATTGATACCGATATGACGCGCGGGTTACCCGAAGAGCAACGTACTATTTTGTTACAAAAAATTCCTCTGCAGCGGTTAGGTCAGCCTGAAGATATTGCCAATGCAGTGACTTTTTTAGCTTCAGATGCAGCAAGTTACATTACCGGCCAAACCTTACACGTGAATGGCGGAATGTACATGGCGTAAACAATAGCGCAGGCATTCAATGATGACAGAGATTAAAAATTCGGCTTGAAAGTTATAGTTTTTTAACTAAACTAACGGGCAAGCCAGTTTTTTTGGATTATTAGGATTTTTTAAATAGGGGAAAAACGTACTATGAGTACTGTTGAAGCACGAGTAAAAAAGATTGTTGTTGAACAATTAGGTGTAAAAGAAGAAGAAATTACCAATGATTCTTCTTTCGTCGATGATTTAGGTGCAGATTCTCTTGATACTGTTGAGTTAGTGATGGCATTAGAAGAAGAATTCGAAACTGAAATTCCAGATGAAGATGCAGAAAAAATCACAACTATTCAACAAGCTGTAGATTACATTAATTCGCATCTTGAGCAAGTTAAAGGCTAATAACACAATCTTATCATGCCAGCTTGCGTAGGGGCACGGCGTGCCGTGCCCGAGACTTCGAGCAAACGCAGCATCAGGCACGGCCCGCCGTGCCCCTACAACGTTGACATGACACAGGCGTCAGCCTACAAAGAGTTGACGTTTTTGCAATAAGAGGAATAAATCTTGAGTAAAAAGCGCGTTGTGGTAACAGGCTTGGGAATGGTAACTCCCCTTGGCTTAAATGTGGGAAGTACGTGGCAAGGGATTTTAGCTGGAAAAAGTGGTGTTGGTTTAATTGATCATTTCGATGCAAGTGATATTAGTTGCCGAATTTGCAGCAGCGTTAAAAATTTCGACTCACTGCCCTACATGTCTGAAAAAGAAGCGCGTAAGAAAGATATTTTTATTCAATATGGTATTGCTGCTGCAGTTGAAGCCATTCAAGATTCGGGCATTACCGTGACAGAGGAAAATGCGCATCGCATTGGCCTCGCTATTGGTTCTGGCATTGGCGGTTTGCCTATGATTGAAAAATGCCATGAAGTTTTATTAGAGTCGGGTCCCAGACGTATTACCCCTTTCTTTATTCCCAGCGCCATTATTAATATGATTGCAGGCAATGTATCGATTATGTATGGCATGCGCGGACCTAATATTGCTGTCGTGACCGCGTGTACTACCGGTACCCATAATATTGGTTTAGCTGCCCGTACGATTGCGTATGGTGATGCAGATGTGATGGTGGCGGGCGGTTCCGAAATGGCGACAACCAAATTAGGTGTCAGCGGTTTCGCAGCGATGCGTGCCTTATCCACACGAAATGATGCACCCGAAAAAGCAAGTCGCCCATGGGACAAAGATCGAGATGGTTTCGTATTAGGTGATGGCGCGGGTGTCGTGGTGTTAGAAAGTTATGAACATGCCAAAAAACGTGGCGCAAAAATTTATGCTGAATTAGTCGGTTTTGGTATGAGTGCAGATGCATCACATATCACCACACCGCATGAAGAGGGGTTAGGCGCGGCGTTAGCGATGAATAGTGCATTAACCGATGCTGGCATGGTACCTGAAAAAGTAGATTATATTAATGCGCATGGCACTTCCACACCAGCTGGTGATGAGTTAGAAGTGTTAGCAATTAAACGTACATTTGGCGAACACGCTTATAAATTAGCAGTGAGCTCAACCAAGTCGATGATTGGTCATTTATTGGGTGCAGCCGGTTCTGTCGAAGCCATTTTTTGTATCTTGGCTATGCGTGATCAAGTCGCTCCGCCTACGATCAACTTGGATAACCCGAGTGAAGGCTGTGATTTGAATTTTGTCCCTCACCAAGCGCAACCCATGAAAATGGATATCGCATTATCGAATTCATTTGGATTTGGTGGCACGAATGGCACCCTAATTTTCCAAAAAGTAGAATAAAGATGTAGGGGCGGACCCATGTGTCCGCCCCTACAAAGCTGCATTGATTCCAGAGGGCTAAAATGACCCAGCTCAAGCGCCGCATCCTTATCACCATCGCCATAGCGTTGTGTTTTGCTTGCTTGGGAATGTTCATTATTTCGATTAATTTCTTCTATCGCCCCGTTATTTCAGAAACCGAAGGCTTGCGCTATACCGTGGCTCAAGGCGCATCCATCAAATCCGTTGTGAACGACTTATCAACTTTAAACAGCATGAAGTACCCCACGGTTTTTACTGCTTTAGCGTATTTAAAAAACAGTAAACAGGAACTCAAAGCCGGTGAATATATATTTCGAAAAGGCGCGACCTCATCCGATATTCTCAGGCAAATTACGACTGGAACCGGCATGTTTCATTATGAGTTTACCATTATTGCGGGTTGGAGTTTTAAGCATTTGCGCGACATGTTAGAACGAGAACCTGATTTACAACATACGTCAGCTACATTAAGTAATACTGCCATTATGACGTATTTAGGTCACCCAGAATTAAGCCCAGAAGGCCGTTTTTATCCCGATACGTATTTTTTTGCTAAAGGCTCTTCTGATTTGTTGTTATTGAAGCGCGCTTTTCAAAAAATGCAAAAGGAATTAAGCGCCGCTTGGCAAACCCGCGACATAGATTTACCTTATGACACTCCTAATGCCGTCTTAACTGTTGCCTCACTGATTGAAAAGGAAACGGCGTTGGATAAAGAGCGACCGATTATTGCGGGGGTGATTGTTAACCGCTTAAGAAAAAATATGCTGTTACAAATTGATCCTACCGTTATTTACGCAGTCAGTGAGCATTATGATGGGGTTCTTCATAAAGCCGATTTGTCTATCGATAGTCCTTACAACACCTATAAATATAAAGGATTACCGCCTACCCCGATCGCTATACCCGGTAAAGAATCATTGCAAGCCGCTTTGCATCCGCTGCATCATGATTATTATTATTTTGTTGCTAAAGAGCGTGGTGCAGGCGAAGGGCATCAATTTTCTGCTACACTGACGGAACATAACGCAGCAGTGGCAGTGGTTAGACAAGATGAAGTTAGCGCGCATTATATAAATAATGGTTTATTACGATATTATTTTTTGAAAAATTTTAATTAAACCGTTTCGTCATCCCCGAATGCTTTTATCGAGGATCTGTTTACCTGTCAGGAGATCCCCGATAAAAGCATTCGGGGATGACGGATGACAGATGACGGTTTAATCGAGTTGCCAGAAAAAAAGGACACCCATGCCAAAAAAATTAACCCAAAAATTTATTACCATCGAAGGTATAGAAGGGGTGGGCAAAACAACCGCGCTACAAATTATTCAAGACTATTTGGTTCATGCGCGGCAAGAGTTTATTGTGACGCGCGAACCGGGGGGAACCGCGGTGGCGGAACAAATTAGAAAAATTTTATTAACACCTGGTACGACAGAAGTCATTGCGCCTGATGCCGAGTTACTTCTAATGTTTGCGTGTCGTGCCCAGCATATTGCTCATGTTATTTTGCCCGCTTTACAAGCAGAAAAATGGGTCATCAGTGATCGCTTTGTCGATGCAAGTTATGCCTATCAAGGCGGCGGCAGGCAAATCAATATGAATAAAATCACGCTGCTTGATCAATGGATTGACGGTGATATTCAGCCTCATTTAACTTTTTTACTGGATGCTCCGCCGGAAATTGGTTTGGCGAGAGCAAAAAATCGTGGTATGCATGATCGAATCGAACAAGAAAAAATAGATTTTTTTGAACGTGTGCGTGAAGTTTATTTGCAGCGTGCAGCAGGATTTCCGGATCGATTTTGTGTGATAGATGCCACACAATCCATGGAAGCAGTGCAAGCAGAATTGATAAAAAAATTGGATGACTATGCAACAAATCACTGAAACTGTTTTGCTGCCTTGGCATAACCTTATTTGGGAATCCTTATTGCACCGTCAAACTACAAACAGTTTGCCGCATGCCTTATTATTTTCTGGTGGGGATGGCATCGGTAAAAAAGCATTTGCTCACTTTTTTGCAAGTTATCTTTTGTGTATGAATCCAACACCCACGGGCGCTTGCGGTCAGTGCCGTTCTTGTCATCTGCAAAAAGCAGAATCGCATCCTGATTTTATGCGGGTGACCCCGGAAGAAAACAGCCAAATTATTAAAATAGACCAGATTCGCGAAGTAGTGGATTTTGTCAATAGTACAGCGATGTTGAGCGGATATCGCATCATTATCATTTCTCCCGCTTCCGCCATGAATATGTATGCTGCCAATGCGTTGTTGAAAACCCTAGAAGAGCCCACAGAAAATACATTGTTTATTTTAATTTGTGAGCAAAGTCTTCGTGTACCCGCCACCATCAGTAGCCGTTGTCAAAAAATTGTTTTCAGTAAACCCGCCACAGACGATGCACTGTTATGGTTGCGTTCCCAAGTAGATGAAAATCAACTTCAGGCGTTGCCATTGGTATTAAATTTGGCATTCGGCGCGCCATTGTTAGCGCGTGATTATTTCAAAGATGATAGACTCAGCAAGCGGCAAGCATTATATGATGGTTTAGTGCAACTTCGTTTGCAGCAAACGGATCCGTTAAAGTTTGCAGCGCTATGGGACGACAAAGCAGTGCCGACTCTCTTATATTTTTTAGCGACTTGGTCACAGGATTTATTGCGTTTTAAATTAGTAGGGCCTGACGTCGAGTTAATCAATTCAGATTATCAAAAGATGATGCAAAAAATAATTGATAAATTAACAGCTGAAAATATAACGCATTATTGCGATTGGGTTCAAAAAGCGTATGCATCTGTTTTAAATTTGCTTAACGTCAATCGTCAGCTTTTATTAAAAGAATTATTTATTCGATGGGTTAAATTATGTTAGTGGATTCACATTGTCATCTCGATCAATTGGATTTAGCGTCCTCGGGCGGCAGTTTAGCCAATGCGATGAAGTTGGCTGAAGCAGCAGGGGTTACACATTTTCTTTGTGTGTGCATTACCTTGCAGGATTTCCCTCGCATGATGGAAGTCATTCAGCCGTATAAAAATGTGAGCGCGTCTGTGGGTTTGCATCCCAATGAAGAAGTTGAAAAAGAACCGACGGCTGAAGAGTTAGTCAAGCTTGCAGACCAACCCAACATTATTGCCATTGGTGAAACGGGGTTAGATTATTATCGTAGCTCAGGAAATACAGAATGGCAGCGTGAACGATTTCGTCAACACATTCGCGCGGCTAAACAAATACAAAAACCGCTCATTGTGCATTCTCGCCAAGCGAAAGAAGATACCATTCAGATTCTCAAGGAAGAACAGGCTGAGACGATTGGCGGTGTTTTACATTGTTTTACCGAAGATATGGCGATGGCAGAAGCCGCCATGGAACTCAATTTTTATATTTCATTTTCGGGTATTGTTACGTTTAACAGTGCGAAAGAAATTCAACGCGTTGCGCGTGATATGCCATTAAATCGCATGTTAATTGAAACGGATTCACCGTATTTAGCGCCAGTACCTTATCGAGGCAAGTCCAATCAACCCGCCTATGTACGTCATGTGGCGGAGTTTATTGCCGCGTTGCGGGGGATTACGTTTGAGGAAATTGCTGAGCAAACGACGATTAATTTTTTTGAATTGTTTAGAGGCTTGATGCCAATATAAATAGGGAATATTAAACATGTTTCGACCCGCGGCCCTTTTTATCGGATTACGCTATACTCGCGCCAAACGGCGTAATCACTTTATTTCTTTTATTTCACTCATGTCGATGTTAGGTATTGCACTCGGTGTGCTCGTTTTAATTACCGTTTTGTCTGTGATGAACGGCTTTGATCGAGAAATAAAAAAGCGGGTATTTAGCATGGTGCCGCCTGTTACGGTCACCACCCCGGCAGATTTTATTTCTAATTGGCAAGAAGTGCAGCAAAAAGTGAAGCAAAATCCGAATGTGATTTCTGTCGCTCCTTTTGTGACAGGACAAATATTGATAACCAATGATGGGGTAGTGCAGCCGGCTATTTTAGATGGAGTTGATCCTCACGTCGAAAAAAATATTACAGAATTACCCAATAAAATGGTACAGGGTAAACTTGAACAACTGGTGCCTGGGCAATTTGGTATTATTTTGGGAGAAGAATTAGCCAATCGCTTAAATGCCATGGTCGGGGATAAAATCACGGTGGTGACGCCTGAGGTTTCCTTAACACCGGCCGGTGTGATTCCGCGGTTTAAACGTTTTACGCTGATTGGTATTTTTCGCGCGGGTAGTGGTTTTGGTTTTGATGGCACGCTGGCATTTGTCCATTTAAGTGATGGTCAAAAACTCATGCAATTAGGTACATCGGTTTCGGGCGTGCATGCGAGTATTAAAAATGTGTATGCTGCACCGCAGGTTTCAGAGCAACTGATGACGGAATTAGGGCCTGAGGCACGTGTCACTAACTGGACAGAACAATTTGGTGCTTTTTTTCATGCTGTCAGTTTAGAAAAAACCATGATGTTTTTTATTTTATTATTGATTATTGCCGTCGCTGTTTTTAACTTGGTGTGTACGTTGATGATGGTGGTGAATGACAAAGAATCAGATATTGCTATTTTACGGACTTTTGGTGCGACGCCAAAGATGATCATGGCTATTTTTATGGTTCAGGGAGCTATTGTGGGCGTAGTGGGAACCTTGCTGGGTGTAGTGGGGGGGGTGACGTTAGCACTCAATGTAACAGTCCTTGTGGATTGGATACAAAAAATTTTCCACGTTCAATTTCTTTCATCGAATGTTTATTTCGTGAATTATTTGCCCTCCGAATTACAATCGACTGATATTATTCAAATCAGTTTGGCCGCGTTGATTTTTAGCTTGTTAGCAACACTTTATCCAGCATGGCGCGCGTCACGAACCGAACCCGTGGAGGCACTTCGTTATGAATAATGCGGTGGTTGCATGTACCGAACTTGCGAAAATTTATCGCGATGGTGCGACAGAAGTGAAGGTATTGCAAAAAATTAATTTACTTGTCCAACCTGCGGAGTTAATCGCTATTGTGGGGAGCTCAGGGTCGGGTAAAAGCACTTTATTGCATTTGTTGGGTGGTTTAGATAAACCGAGTTCAGGGCAAGTGATGATCGCAGGAAAACCCTTGGCGCAATTATCTGAAAAAGAAAAATGCCATTTACGAAATCACTATTTGGGATTTGTTTATCAATTTCATCATTTATTACCTGAATTTACCGCGTTAGAAAACGTGAGTATGCCGTTGTTGATTCGGGGTGTACAACCTAAGGTAATTCAGCAAAAAGCAGAACACTTGCTGGAATCGGTCGGGTTGCAAAATCGAATGCTGCATAAAATAGGTGAACTCTCTGGCGGCGAACGGCAGCGTGTAGCCATTGCACGCGCGTTGGTTTCTGAGCCATTGTGTGTGTTAGCAGATGAACCGACAGGAAATTTAGATCCGCGTAATGCAGAAAAAGTATTGGAGTTGTTTTTAAGCCTACAAAAATCGCATCAAACAAGTGTTGTGATGGTAACGCATGATAAAAATATCGCACGGCATGCGCAGCGTATTTTGTCGTTGGAAGATGGGCAGTTGGTTAATAGCTTGGGCAGAGTGTAAATCAATTTGCACTGTCATCCCGAATGCTTTTATCGGGGATCTGTTTACTAATAGGAGATCTCCGACAAAAGCATTCGAGGATGACTTTTTAGATTTGGTGGATTACGATGCAAAAAACGCATCTAATCCACCCTACAAGCTGTTCCCGGGGTTTTGTCTATCACGGATGCAGTAGCTTCAGAGCTTGGTTGATATTGCCGAAAAAATAAACTCGTTACTTTTTCATTACGCGTGGCATGCACGCGTAAATCTTGATACATCAATACTTTTTTTGGGTTGTTTATTTGGATCTCTAAGAAGGAAATTAAATCAGGATGCTTTTTTAACGCTGCTGCTATATGGTTACCAGAGCGCGTAGTAGGCCATAACGGCACATGAAAGCGATTTAACTTACGATGAGGTAAGGTAATGAATAACATTTTTTTGAAGGCATCTTTTACTATAGATTGGGTTAGATTGGGCCCTTGCAAGGCGTTTATTATATTTTCCAACGCTTTTTGTTTGTCAGCTGACATTGTCGCCTTTTGAGCGCCGCGTGCAATAGTAACTAATCGAGCTACATATTCATCTCGTGCGGACTCAGATTTTTTTTCACTTACTACCCTGGGCGTTTTACTCGTTGTGACGCTTGAAATATTCCTCTCGGAGGTGAGCATTGGTTTTGCTATTATCTCATATAGATCTTCTTTTAATAAGCTGGCTCGAAGTATTAATTCACATAATTTAGCATTGGCATATTTTTCTTTAATTGTTTGTTCAAATTTTTGGAAAAGCGTAGCAAAACTTTCCTGAAAAGAAGAAGGATCTCTTAGTCGCGTACAATCGGGTAAAACATTTAATTGTTTTATTGCCTCGTCTAGAATAGTTTTGTCAATATCAAGATATTGGCCTGATTGATAGTCTTGCTGTACCCTTGTAATCACTGTCTCTGCAATTTTCAGGGCTTCTTTAGGCACGGCGTATTTTTTCAGCAGCTCGGTCAAAGAATTGCATAATATCGGGAAATTGTTTGTATCGAAAATAAGCTTTTGGTTGATCTGATTAAGTTCTTCATAACTTTTTTGAATTAATTGGATATGATCATGGTTATCACCACACATATCATTAAAATTTTTCTCTATTTTATCAGCTAATTGCCTCGCCGCTTCATTGCCTATATGAGGCTCATACACCCGAACTATCTCTGGATAAAGCAATTTTGCATTTTGCCTGGCTGTTGTCATAGATAAGCTCTTAAAAGTTAAAGTAATTTAAGGCTTATTATAACCCCATATTCCTTAATTAAAGCTTAAAAATCAGAAAAAATTTCCACGAACTTTGCAGGGGACAAAAATTGCAATGCCCCTACACCTTTATCTTCGAACGTAGGGGCACGGCGTGCTGCCCCTGACAATCGCCACAAAAATAAAAAGTTAACATATTGATTTTTAAAAATATATTTTTTCTGTGTTTTTTCTAATCAAGACTATACTTACTCGACAATAAACAAATAATAAACGAGAAGTGTTATGTCATTTGATCGCAATCCGTATCTTAGCGCCTGTAAAAAACCCAATGCATCTGTAAAGCGAAAAGGTGATTATCAAAAAGAAGCTAAAAATGAGCGTACATTATTTAAATCAAGCGATTGTTTCTTAATTGATTCTACGGGAATGATTTTTTCGGGCGGCACAACCACCCATACATTTTGGAAAAAACCCACTAATTCAAGAAAATCGTTACAACGTTATTACTTAAATAATCGGTATGGAGTTTGGAGCAGCAAAGAATATATCGCTTACGAAATATTAAATGCCATTGGATTCACCACGCCAAAATTACGTTTTACTCGAAATTCAGAGGGTGAGGTAACATCGGCAAGTAAAGGATTGCCAGGCTATCTGCCAGTGTCAGCTTATCTGCCGAAAAAAATAAAATTAGCTGATCCCGTGCTAATAAGGATCGCCAATCAATTTACATTCGAAGAAAAAGAACAAAGAATAATAGATAAAAAACTGGAAATAGCCTACCGTATTCATGGCAATCTATATGGGGCTCGTTTTGGCGCGATGTTAGTCAATGATCCCGATTTTCAAGCCTATCAAGAAAATTGTGGATTCGTGGTGGATGGAAATAGCTTTCGATTTGTTGTCTTGGATAAAGAATCTGCTACATTTAAAACGTGCGACACTTTTTCTGATCTTGAAAAATGTAATGATTCTTTTAGTCAGGCTTATTTTCCTGAAGGGTTCGCAGAACAGTCACTGGCCACCGTGGAAAAAATTTATCATTTAATTGCTGATGAAGGCGATAAGCTCTCTATTTTATACAAAATTTTTTTTGATGCTAGAGTAGGGGGGGTGCATAAAGAAAGTTGTATACAGAATTTTATTCGCGAAATTAGCATTATTTTGAGTAAAATTATTCCGGACAGTGAGAAAATTGAAAATTCATTTGTATGGGATTTTAAAGATGAGGTCATAGATCAATTTAAAAGCGATATCTTAATTCCAAGTAAGACTCTAAAAGATATTTCCTCCCCTGATTGTGCCAAAGAATGGGCAGATAAAATTCAAGACACTTTTTTTCATGCTTATGATAAAATCGCAAAGACATATAAAAAACAAACAATAGATTTTGCTAAAAATAGAAATTTTATTTTGAAAAATATATCAACTGACGTGCGTCAGCAGTTTGATATTTCCTTACAATATGAGCATGTGTTACATAATGCTAGCCTCATCATTGCGGAACATTCAGCAAAGCTTACTGAATTTGAAAGTCGGGAAGAATTACGTTATAAGCTCGTTCACGCTGCAGTTGAATGGTTAGTAAAAATTAATATAGACGTTTCGATAGACGAATTTGAGGATATGATTGAAGACTTGCGTGGACATCATTACGCGCATCTTTTTTCTGACCAAGATAAGCAAGTCATAAGTAAAAACGATTTAGAAAATAAAAAATTACTCGATCAACTAAAAAACGATCTTGCTCTAAAAAAGACTAGCGGCTTATCTGAGCAAATTGATAAGCTATGCAAAGAAGGCATGGAAGAAAAGCAAAATAAAAGAGAACGAAAAAGCAAAACAAAAAATTTATCTTTAGAAGAGTCTGGTAGGGATGTTAAACGGAAAATAAATTTTTAGCCGCGTAGGGTGGATTAGGCGTTTTTTGCCCTAATCCACCACATAATAACGACTATTTCAAGATCTCATAATCGATAATAGCCGTTACCTTAGTAACAGGTTCATCTTTTTCGCAAGGGGGTTGGTGTTCGCAAATTTCTGCGGGGGCCGTGGTAATTTTTATTTTTTGATTTGATAATTTTTTGTTTTTGTCGTCCGGGCAAATATCTCCGTCTTTTTTGATGTCGGTTTTCATTAAATAATTCTTTTCAACGGGTGTTTGTGTTTGCTGCGAGACACCTGTTATCCAAAAATAATCCCCCATTGCGCAGGATTTTACCGTAATAATGTCAGTTTCTGGTAATTTAGAGCAGGCGACAAGAACGATATTTAAAAAAAATAGTTTACTTAACAAACAAAAAACAGTAGTTAATTTTTGCATTTCCAAATGCTCCTATAGCATCATTGATATTAGTTGCACATCTCGCCTGTCATTATCCAATTCTTTTAGATAAGTAGCTACCTTTGTAGGGGACAAAACGCTTTTGGTAGGGGCGGATCCGTGTGTCCGCCCAGCGGCTTCAACCGTAAAGTCCGGGCGGACACACGGGTCCGCCCCTACAATTCCGGTAATTTATAAAGAATTAAATTTTTGTCCTCTATAGAGAGTAGCTACTCTAACGTTAAAAATAATACAAAAAATTAAGGATTTTCTGCATGCGTTCATGGACTCTTGCCTTTTTATGCGGTGTGTTGCTATTGCAACAATTAAGTTTTTTACCCGCGAAATATGGGTTGCTAATCGCGTTATTTAGCCTATTTGTACTGGAAATTTTTTTAGTAAAAAAGCACAGAATTTTTTATTATCTTTCTGCATTTTTAATAGGCTTTACTTGGACACTTTGGTATGAGCACTCGATACTTTCCTGGAATGTACCAAGTGAACTTGAGGGCAAACCTGTTTTAGTGAGTGGATATATTACTTCCGTGCCTAATGTCAGTGAAAATGGTACCCGCTTTTTATTTACCTTAGAAAAATTTCACGGCCAACGTACACATGCTTTAATTAAGCTATCAGCGCGTGAGCATGCAGAAAACTTACAAGTTGGTGATCATTGGCAGTGGCTCGTCAAATTAAAACGTGTGCATGGTTTAATGAATCCCGGGGGTTTTGATTATGAGGCATGGGCGTTACAGGCTGGCATTCGAGCAAATGGTTATGTCGTTTCTAGCAACGAAAATAAATTACTCGATAGTCATTGGTATCGGAAACCTTGCGATCGATTAAGACAAAAGTTAAAAGAAAAAATTGAAATCAATTTAACTCATACCAATACCTCACCTTGGATCGTAGCGCTTGCAGTTGGCGAACGACAAAATATTGCGGCTGAAAATTGGGAAGTGTTGAGAAACACCGGCACTAATCATTTAATGGCAATCGCTGGATTGCATATTGGATTTATGGCGAGTTTTGCTTTTTTTCTAGTGAATTGGGCTTGGCGGCGTTCACGCCGTTTAATGTTAATGATGCCAGCCCAATTGGCAGGTGGCGTAGCTGCATTAAGTATGGCGCTTTGGTATAGCCTATTGGCAGGTTTTTCCATACCCACGGAACGCGCGTGCATCATGCTCTCTGTCACATTAGTGACGTTGCTTTTGCGTAAAATCACCCTGGCTTGGCAAGCCTGGCACATTGCCTTATTGATGGTCTTGGTCTTCAATCCTTTATCGGTTTTAACAGAAAGTTTCTGGCTATCATTTGGTTCTGTTGCATTTATTATTTATGGCGTGAGCGGTCGACTTAATCCAACTAATTTATGGTGGAAGTTAGGGCGAATTCAGTGGGTCATTGCCGTGGGACTCATTCCGCTGGGTATTTGGTTATTTCAACAATTTTCTCTTATCTCATTTGTTGCCAATAGTATTGCGATTCCTCTTGTAGGATTTCTAATTGTGCCGCTCACTTTATTGGGTTGTTTGGTGTTATGTTTTTCAGGGACAGGGGGCGGATATATTTTAGGATTAGCTGACAAGTTGCTAGCGTTATTATGGAAAATATTAGCGTATTTTGCGCATTTGTCGTGGGCTAATACGTATCTCATGATACCAAACCATCTGGTTTTAGTCATGGCTTGTTTAGGTATTGTGATGTTGCTAGCACCGGCCGGGTTTCGGGGAAAATGGTTAGGTGTTTTTTGGTTTTTACCCCTGTTTTTTTATCGTTATCCCACGCCAGCCCTTGGTGAGGTTTGGTTTACACTGTTGGATGTGGGACAAGGTCTTTCCGCTGTGGTGCAAACAAAGCATCATCTTTTAGTGTTTGATGTCGGTGCTAAATTAGATAATTACGATATGGGCGAAAGTGTTGTGGCGCCTTTTTTGCGTTCCAATGGTATTAAAAAAATAGATAAGCTAGTCGTCAGTCATCCAGATAATGATCATATTGGTGGGGCGAAAACATTGTTTCATTATTTTCAGGTGAAAGAGACAAAAAGCAGTGCGCTCGATGAACTACGACCTTTTGCTGCAACCTACTGTCTACGCGGGGGCACCTGGCAATGGGATCAAGTCAATTTTAAATTTTTATATCCTACACCGGAGACGTTACATTTAGATAATGATAGTTCCTGCGTTTTGCAAGTGACTAATGCAGCCCATAAGCGGGTTTTATTAACGGGCGATATTGAGAAATTTGCGGAAGAATATCTGGTAAAAAACGAGGGAGAAAATTTAGCAGCTGATATTTTAGTGGCACCGCATCACGGTAGCAAAACATCGGCTTTAACCGGATTTGTTCAGGATGTGAAGCCAAGTTATGTTTTATTCCCGGTTGGATATCGTAATCGTTATCATTTTCCGCATGCGAGTGTAGTTGAAAAATATGAAAAATTATCGGCGAATTTATTAGAAACAGATAGCAGTGGGGCGATTGAGTTTAAGGTGGGGAAAAAGGTTGTTTTTCCTGAAGAGTATCGATTGAGGGCGGGAAGGTATTGGAATAATGTTGTTTATTTTAAGAGAGGGGCAGCAACTAATAACAATTAGCATTAACCGTTATCCGCGTGCCACTTCTTGTCATCCCCGAATGCTTTTCTCGGGGATCTGTTTACCAACGAGGAGATCCCCGATAAAAGCATTCGGGGATGACGATAAAAGCAGCATCCAACGATGACGGTAAAGTGGCATTCGGGAGTGACATACTAAGTCGCCTGATGGCTATTTCCATGCGCCAACAAATCAATTGCCATCAGCAATGCTGAATTATCAATGGGTTTTTCAAAGGAAACCGTTGCGCCTAACGATTCTGATAAATCCAAATAGCCTGTAGGATCCAACCGGCCACCGCCCGATATGGCAATAATTTCCATATGCGGATGTTTATCTTTCACTTCCGAAATAAGGGTAATGCCGCTTTTTTTGGGCATAATGATATCAGTAACCATAATGTCCGGTTCGCAAGTTTTCAAGATTTCGGTTGCTTCTTCACCGTTGGTTGCGCTTTGGACTTCATGGGAAGCACGCGTTAAGACTTGTGCCAACATATCTCTAACGAGATCATCATCTTCCACTAATAATATTTTGGCCATTCGTATTCTCCTTGGGTTCGTTATGTTCCGGAAATAATAAAGTAAACGTGGTACCGTGCCCTAATCTGCTATCAACAACAATTTCACCTTGATGCTCTTTCATAATGGTGTGCACTGTAGCTAAGCCTAAACCCGTTCCTTTGCCGACCTCTTTTGTAGTGAAAAAAGGTTCAAACATGCGTTCCAGGGTGGTTTGATCCATCCCGTGACCGGTATCCGTTAATTGTAAACGGCAATACATGCCTTCCGTCACGTCAGCAAACTGATGAAAAATCTTATCGGATGATGGAATAGGGCTTAAACTAATTTTAACATTTCCTTCGCCATCCATCGCATCGACCGCATTATTAATTAAGTTAACAATAACTTGATGTAATTGGGTTTGATTACCCAAAATAGTCATGTCATTGCCCATCGATTCAAATTGAATGGTAACACTGGCTGGAATAGTGGGTTTTAATAAACTTAATGCGCCTTCTAAGGTTTCTTTTATGCAGACAGGTTTAAAATCATGATGTTGACGGCGGCTAAAGGTGAGGATGCGGGCTACCAAATCTTGACCCCGCTTACAACCTTCTAACACTTTACCTAAGTTTTTATGGGCAAGCTTGTTTTCAGAAACATCATCTCTCACTAACTCAGCGTAGCCAATAATAGCATATAAAAGATTATTGAAATCATGGGCTATGCCGCCAGCCAGTGTTCCCATAGCTTGAAGTTTTTGGCCTTGTAAGAGCGCTTTTTCCAGTTTTTGTTTGCTCTCTTCGGCATGCATGCGCTCAGCAATTTCTCTTTTAAAGTTTTCATCAATAATTTCAAGCGTTTTTTTTCGTTGATGGGTCAATTGAATTAAGCGGACCGCAAAGCCAGCTAAAATAGAGATTGAAATACCTAAAATTAATAAAAGCCAAGCGTGAATGACAGGATCAAAGAAGCTGATAGGTAAGTAATACCAAAAGAATAGAGATACAAAAATACCCCCTGCCGCTGCAAGAAAAGGCAGCCAAGGGCGAGGTATTTTATTGTCATCCTGAGGTAAATCGTGATCCATTCGCATAGCTTAATCGATTTAAGCGATTGAGGCTATACATCAATTTCTATATACTTCAGGGAGCCGAGCGTTGTTATAACTGACGCATAATTTTAACGTAGGGGCATGGGCGTACAGCACGGCACGCCGTGCCCCTACCTATTATTTTGAATGAGACACTATGCAGCTAAATAAAATCAAACTTTCCGGGTTTAAGTCATTTGTGGATCCCACAACGGTACCCATTCCTAGTCAGTTAGTGGCTATTGTGGGTCCGAATGGTTGTGGAAAGTCGAATATTATCGATGCAGTTTGTTGGGTCATGGGGGAAAGCTCCGCTAAATA
This sequence comes from uncultured Coxiellaceae bacterium, assembly GCA_964612855.1. GTDB lineage: Bacteria > Pseudomonadota > Gammaproteobacteria > DSM-16500 > DSM-16500 > DATIJJ01. The sequence continues at coordinate 4,250 of CAZTDR010000016.1, read as the reverse complement.
TTTACGCGGTGAATCATTGACCGATGTTATTTTCAATGGTTCAAGCAGCCGTAAACCCGTTGGGCAAGCCTCGGTTGAATTGGTATTTGATAACCAAGATGGCAGTCTGGGTGGTGAATATGCAGGTTATGCTGAAATTTCCATTCGTCGCATGATTAACCGGGATAGTGAATCCAGTTATTATTTAAATGGCACTCGTTGCCGACGTAAAGACATTATCGATATTTTCCTGGGTACGGGGTTAGGCCCACGTAGTTATTCGATTATCGGTCAAAATATGATTTCTCGCTTGATCGAAGCAAAACCCGATGATATGCGTATTTATTTGGAAGAAGCAGCCGGTGTTTCCAAATACAAAGAACGACGTCGTGAAACGGAAAACCGCATCCAGCATACCCAAGAAAACATGGCGCGCTTAGACGATGTACGCAATGAGTTAGAAAAACAATTAAATACATTAAAAAGACAAGCTGCTTCAGCGGAGCGCTTTAAAGCATTAAAACAAGAAGAACGCACCACGCGCGCCCAATGGCTAGCGGCTCAATGGCGACAATTTGATACACGGTTAGTGCAATATACATTACAAATCCAACAGCAAGAAACGGGTTTGGAAGCCAAGCAAACTGAACTGGGCGAGATTCATCTTGTCACAGAAAAAACGCGAGATGAGCATCGTGCTTCGAGTGATATTTTGCAAGAAATCCAACGCCGCTTTTATACAGCAGGGAATGAAATAACACGTATTGAGCAAGATATTTTCCACACCGAAGAGCGTCAACGACAATGGCAAGCTGATGTGATGCAGGTGGAAAAGGATTGGAGTGAAGCCAAAGATACCTTAGAAGATATCGAAGGTGAATTGACGGAATTGACCGAAGAATCACATCAACTTGAGCCTAAGTTACAGGAAGCCGCTCAAGTGGGTGAAGCGGCGGCTTCTGCCTATAACCAAGCAGAAGACGATACGCAAACATGGCAAACACAATGGGATCAGTTTAATCAGCGTGCTGCGCAAACGACACAAACCGCACAAGTCGAACAAACACGCATTACCCATTTAGAGCAGCGGCTCAATACGATCAAGCAGCGAAAAATGCAGCTTGAGCAAGAACAAGCCCAAATGAATTTTGCGGAACTGGATCAGGAAATTGTTAAATTAAGCGCACAAGTTGCCGAGATGGCAGATTTTTCTGCCGAGCAAATGCAGCAATTGAATGCAACCCGTCTAGCCATTACAACCGAATCGGCCAATCAACAACAAGTTACTCAGCAATTGGATCAAGTGCGTAACCACATCCAACGTTTACGGGGTGAGCAAGCTTCATTAGAAGCCTTACAACAAACCGCTTTAGGTCAGCGTAATAATCCCGTCGCTGCTTGGCTCGCACAGCATAAGCTTGATCACTTACCTCGTTTGGCGCAACATGTTGAAGTGGAATCGGGTTGGGAACAAGCAGTCGAAAAGGTATTAGGGTCTCATCTGCAAGCGGTTTGCGTTGACAATTTATCGATGCTTACTACCGTGATTGATGATTTTCAGCAAGGTAATTTAAGTGTATTAGCGGCTCACCCAGTGGAATCTACTGGCACTTTCAAGGGAGCATTATTAATTGAGAAAATTAAATCGACGCTGCCTCTTGCTTCACTTCTTGCCCATATTTACATTGCCAATACGAAAGCAGAAGCGTTGGCATTATGCGAGACATTAGCGCAGCACGAATCCGTTATTACACCAGATGGCATTTGGTTAAGTCCTTCCTGGTTACGCGTATTGCGCGATGAAAATCCTTCTGCCGGTGTTTTTCAGCGTGAACAGGAATTGAAACAATTAGCGCTACAAATAACCGAATTAGCGCAAACACAAGCCGAGTTAGAAGAAAAACTCGAATACATTAAAGAACGGTTAATGACGTTAGAAGAGCAGCGTGATGACTTGCAGCAAGCTGTGAATCAAACGCATGCAGACGTCGCACAAATCGAAGCACAACGTAAAATGAAACAAGAGCGGCTCGCTGAATTGAATGGCCGGGCGGAACGCTTCCGCACCGAATTGGCAGAAAGCACGGAGCAATACGAACAAGCTCAACAAGAACTTCAGCAGTCCCGTGCACTATGGCAGCAAGCGATGGCGGAATTAGAAGGGTTGGCTGATCGTCGGGAAGTGTTAGAAGATGAACGTAACGCATTACGCGAGCAGCAGCAACTCAGTCGACAAAAATTGAATGCTGCGAAAGAATCGTATCATCAACTCGAAATGCGTGTGCAAACCACTCAATCCCAACGGGCTTCTTTACAACAAACGATTATGCGTATGCAAACCCAACTCGCGACATTAACGGAGCGAAAAACGGCATTGCAAACGGATTTTAAAGCGGCGGGTACGCCGTTGGCTGAATTAGAAGAAGCATTGGCAACCGTATTGAGCAAACGATTGGTGATAGAAGAAGAAATGAATGCGGCGCGCAATAGTATTCAAGTGCTAGAGCATGACATTCGCACATTGGAGCAACGCAAACAAAGTATTGAGCGTGAAATTAATAAAATCCGCGATATGCTAGAAACGGCTCGTTTAGAAGGCCAAGGTTTGAAAGTGAAAACAGAAACCGTGCAGGAACAGCTGCAAGAAATTCACGCAAACTTAGAAGAAATCCTCCAGGAATTGCCGGAAGATGCTGTGCCCGAATTTTATCAGCAGCAATTAGAACAAGTGACATTACGTATTACACGCTTAGGGCCGATTAATTTAGTCGCCATTGAAGAATATGCATCCTGTTCTGAACGCAAAGACTATTTAGATAAGCAGCACGCTGACTTGTTGGAAGGGTTAACCACGCTTGAAAATGCGATTGCTAAAATTGATAAAGAAACACGTGCACGTTTCAAAGAAACCTTTGATAAGGTGAATGAGCGTTTTCAAGAATTATTTCCGAAAATTTTTGGCGGCGGTAAAGCTTATTTAGAATTAACCGGGGAAAACTTATTAGATGCGGGTATAGGCATCATGGCGTGTCCGCCTGGCAAACGAAATAGCACTATTCATTTATTGTCGGGTGGTGAAAAAGCCATGACAGCAATTGCGCTGGTTTTCTCTATATTCCACTTGAATCCTGCGCCTTTCTGCTTGTTAGACGAAGTTGACGCACCATTGGATGATGCAAACATTGGACGTTTTTGTGAGCTAGTTCAGATGATGTCGGAAAAAACCCAATTTATTTTCATTAGTCATAATAAATTGGCAATTGAAATGGGACAGCATCTCATGGGTGTCACCATGCACGAGCCTGGGGTTTCACGTTTAGTAAGCGTTAACGTGGAAGAAGCTGTCAGTTTAGCGGGAGTATAGGAGACAAACATGGATGTTTATATTGGATTTGGTTTATTGTCAGCGGGTACCGTGGTTTTAATTTTTATGCTATTTGATGGTTGGCTAAAGAAACGCGATGCCAAAATAGTTCAAATGGCTCAAATAGCTAGAATGCCAGACAAAACACTAGAAGAGCCTGAGTTATTATTTTCGGACAATGTAGCCGTAGAACCCCTAGAGCCTTGGAATGATATTCTGGATTCAATTGACCATTCTGTAAATAGATCTTGGGAACGAGAGGATGATAAACAGACAGTGGGCGCAGAGTCTTTAATAGAAGATAATTCTGACCCATCGATACCAGAAGACGATTTTTCTTCAGCTCCAGTCTCGAGTCCTGAAAAAAATCAACAACTCACCCAGTTGCGGCAGGAAAGAAATGTATTTACACCGCCTAATTTATTAGTGTTAAGTGTGATGGCTAAAAAAGATAATTTATTTGAGTCTTATGATTTATTACAAGCTATCTCAGCGACGGGCATGCAATTTGGTGAAATGAATATTTTTCACTATTATCAATCGACAGCAGTGGGTAAAGTTGCTTTATTTAGTTTGGCTTCAGCGAACAAACCTGGCGAGTTTGATTTGAATAACATAGGTGATTTTGCTTGTAACGGTTTGATGCTATTTTTAGATATGGCTCAAGTACCCGATCCACAATATGCATTTAAATTAATGCTAGAAACAGCAGAGCGCTTGGCGGAAGATTTGGATGGCAGTTTACGCGCTGATCCGATGACGTTGTGGAATGAGAAAATCGCTTGGCAATATCATCAAAAAATTATGCAATACAAAACATCTACAAATAAGATCAATGCATAATCTCCACATAATGTAGGGCACGAATTCAAATGCGAAGTGCAACACGATAAAAAAGAGCGGTCAA